>JABSSQ010000236.1 GCA_013213905.1 Verrucomicrobiales bacterium
CCGGTTTCGTCATTGAGTATGAGGCTGCGGGTGAGGGGGAGCTTGTGGAAATACTTCATCCACCAGTTCAGGGTGGCGATGCTGAAGATGAAAAGAACGACAACAGCACCAGTGCCTGCAGCCGCTCCGTATTCCACGAAGGTCATTACCACGGCACTGACCAGGCAGAGGGCACCCACGATTCCGAGGATGCCTCCGGGCAGGACCAGTTCGGCAAGGACCGCCAGGATACCAACGACGCTGAGGACGATAATGGTGATCATGGCAAGGGATACGAATGTGAGGCCTTAACCGTTACGACCGCAGCACTGCTTGAACTTTTTGCCGCTTCCACAAGGGCAGGGGTCGTTGCGGCCGACCTTGGGCAGCTCGCGCTTCACCGTCTTGGGTATCTGGATCTGAGGTGACTCGGGCTCCTTCTCAACCTCGAGGCCGGCCAGGTCATCGGGGCGGCTCGTCTGGATTCCCCGAAGAACGCGGTTGTAGTCCTCCGGGCGCACCGTGGTGGTGCGGAAAAGGTTGCCGAGAACTTCGCTCTTGATCTTGTCCATCAGGCCGACAAATAGGTCGTAGGCGGCGTGCTTGTATTCGACCAGGGGATCCTTCTGAGCGTGGCGGTAGTTGCCGATACCCTCGCGCAGGTTGTCCATCTCGTAGAGGTGTTCCTGCCAAAGTTGGTCGATGCTGTGAAGAATCACCCAGCGTTCGAGACCCTCAACGCGCTCGGGATCCTCGTGAGCGGTCTTCACCTCGTAGGCGGCTTTGACCTGGTCGATGATGAAGTCGAGGACCTCGTCGGGAGCTTTGTTCTCAAATCCGACGTCTTCGGCGGTGAGGCCGAGAGGGAAGTGGGAATTTACCTCGTTGAGGATTGCCTCCGGAACAAGGTCACCGGTTTCCGGATCGAAGCAGTCCTGCAGCATTGCGGGCAGGGCGTCCTCGATGATATCGATGACGAGACCGTGAGGGTTTTCGGTGTTGAGCACCTCATTGCGGTAACCGTAAACCACGGTCCGCTGGTTGTTCATCACGTCATCGTATTCGAGGATGTGTTTACGGGCGAGGTAGTCGCGTTGCTCGACCTTCTTCTGGGCGTTCTCGACGGACTTATTGAGCCAGGGGTGTTCGAGCTCCTGGCCTTCTTCGAGGCCGAAACGCTCCATCATCTTAGTCATGCGCTCGGCGGCACCGAACTGCATCATGAGGTCATCCTCGAAGCTGACGTAGAAAACGGAAACACCGTTGTCGCCCTGACGCGAACAACGCCCACGAAGCTGGCGGTCAACCCGGCGGCTGCGGTGACGCTCGGTCGCAATCACCATGAGACCGCCCTTGTCGTCGATGCCTTCGCCCAGCTTAATGTCTGTGCCTCGACCGGCCATGTTGGTCGCCACGGTTACGGCACCTGGCTGACCAGCGCGGGCGACGATCTCAGCCTCCTGCTCGTGGAACTTGGCGTTGAGGACTGAGTGGGGGATCTTCTCACGCTTGAGCATGCGGGCGAGAATCTCGGAGGATTCGACACTGGCGGTTCCCAGAAGAATCGGCTGATCCTCAGCGTGGTGCTCGCGGACGAGGTCGATGACCGCCTTGAACTTCTCGCGCTGGGTCTTGAAGATCTTGTCGTTGAGATCGATCCGCTTGATGGGGCGGTTCGTCGGAACCACGAGGACCTCCAGTTTGTAGATATCGTGGAATTCGGCGGCTTCGGTTTCCGCCGTTCCTGTCATACCACCCAACTTCTCGTAGAGGCGGAAGTAGTTTTGGATCGTAATGGTGGCGTAAGTCTGAGTTTCGCCCTCGATCTTGACGCCTTCCTTGGCCTCAACTGCCTGGTGGAGACCGTCGGACCAGCGACGACCGGCCATCTTACGACCGGTGTTTTCGTCGACGATCATGACACGGTTGTCTTCGACGACGTAGTGCACGTCCTTCTCGTAGAGCGTGTAGGCACGCATGAGCTGAGAGATGGTGTGCATCTTCTCAGCCTGGGCCGCCATCTGCTGTTGGAGTTCGCTCTTTTTCTCAGCCTTCTGGCGATCGTTGAGCGACTCGTCTCCATCGATTTCGGAGAATGCGTCGGACAGATCCGGAAGGATGAACGCATTCGGGTCATCCGGGCTGAGAAACTGGCGTCCCTGCTCGGTGAGTTCAGCTTCGTGAGCCTTCGGATCGAGAGTGAAATAGAGTTCTTCCTTGAGGGCGAAGAGCGCGGTCTTCTGAGGATCGCGGTAGAAATCGAGCTCAGCCTTTTCGATGGCGCGACGGACTTCGGCGTCCTCCATGGCGCGGAGCAGGGCCCGGTTGCGGGGCATGCCGAGTTTGACCTTGTAGTAGATCTCGCCGGCTTCAGCGACGTTGCCGGCCTCCATCTCTTTCTTCGCCTCTTGAGCGAGGTCGTTGACGAGCTTGGTTTGGCGACGATAGAGGTTCTGGATGGCGCCCTTGTAGGTGTCGAACTGTTGATCCTGGCGCTGGGTGACAGGACCGGAAATGATGAGAGGCGTCCGGGCTTCATCAACAAGAACGGAGTCAACCTCATCGATCAGGGCGAAGTAGTGATTTCGCTGCACCTGGTCCTCGGCGTTTTGAGCCATGCCGTTGTCGCGAAGGTAATCGAAGCCGAATTCGCTGGCGGTTCCGTAAGTGATGTCTTTCTGATACTGTTCTTTGCGGATCTCACCTCGCTGGTCGTTCTGAATGCAGCCGACCGTCAATCCGAGCCATTCAAAAAGGTAGCCCATCCATTCGGAGTCACGACGGGCGAGGTAGTCGTTCACGGTGATGACGTGTACACCGAGACCAGTCAGGGCGTTGAGAAAGACGGGGAGGGTCGCAACGAGCGTTTTACCTTCGCCGGTGGCCATCTCAGCAATCATGCCGCGGTGGAGGCCGATGCCACCGATGAGCTGGACGTCGAAGTGGACCATCTGCCACTTCACGGGGTGGTCACAAACATCCCACTCCTGACCGCAGAGACGGCGGGCGGCATTCTTCACGACGGCGTAGGCCTCGGGGAGGATCTCTTCGAGGTAGGCCTTGCGAACGGCGGGGAACTCTTCCTTGAGGTCGTTGAAGACGGTCTGGGCCTCGAGGATTTTGGCAGCCATGTCCGCGTTGCTGAGGGCGGTCGCCTCCGCAGGCTTGATGAAATCGGCAGCTTTCTTGAATTCGTCGGAGACACGATCAAAGCGTTCGCACCAGGCGGTGAGGGTGGCGCGGTTGTCTTCTGCCTCCCGGGCGAGAAGCACGCGCTCACTGAAACCTTCGATGTTCAGGTTGTAGCGATCGAGGTGCTCTATCCACGCGGCGGTCTTGTCGCGAAGCACTTGTTCAGGCTCATTTTGGAGCTGCTTTTCGATCTCGTTGATGCGGTTGACCACAGGCGCGATCTGCTTGATTACGCGCTGGTTACGGTTGCCAACGATGAATTTGAGAAACCACTGAAGCATGTCGAATGAGGGGAGGAAAAGTCAGGAAAGACGAAGTATAGGGCATCTCGGGCGATTTTCAGTCGATTTTCCCGGGATGTCGCAAAAGTCGGCAGGGCCGGATCAGGCGTGTCGCCGGAGAAATTCGTCGGCCAGGGCCCGATAGGCAACCGCCCCGGTGCAGGAGGGGGCGTAATCGATAATCGTCTGGCCGTAGGACGGGGCCTCACCGAGGCGGATATTGCGAGGAATGATGGTCTCGTAGGTCACCTCGGGGAAGTATTCCCGAACATCATGGATCACCATCGCGGAAAGGTTGGTTCGGCTGTCGGCCATGGTCATGATGATACCCTCGAGAACCACGTCGGGGTTGGCACCCGACTCCTTGATCTGCTGGTGCACACCCACAATCTTGGAGAGACCTTCGAGACCGAAATATTCACACTGGAGCGGAACAATCAGCTCGTCCGCCGCAGCCAGCGAAGAGGTCATCAGCACGCCGAGGGAAGGCGGGCAGTCGATGAGCATGTAGTCGGCGGGATTGCTCTTGCGAAATTCGTCGAGAATTCCACGAAGACGGACGAGGTGATCCTCCTCCCGTGCCATCTCGATTTCGCAACCGGCGAGGTCCATATCGCACGGAATGAGCGAGAGATTCTCGTATTTCGTCTGCAGGACAAGGTCGGCGATCGGCGTATTGCCCATGAGTGCCTGGTAGACACCGGTGTTTTCCCCCGGAACGAAGTCGAGCGCACTTGTCGAGTTGGCCTGAGGATCCATATCCAGCACGATGACCCGGACCCCTCTTTCAGCGAGGCAGGCTCCCAGGTTAACGGAGGTCGTTGTTTTTCCGACGCCTCCTTTTTGGTTCGCAATGGCTATGATCTTCATTAAACGGATTTGTGTCGTGAAACGGGGTGAGGCGGAATTTTGCCCGATCCTGGCGAAGGCGAAAGGGAAAAAACGTAGTTTGAGGAAAACTTCGCACCGCGATCCCGTTTCCCCGGCAGTCTCGCCGGGGTGGAGAAAGGAATTCGTGCCTTGCCAATAAGGAGGCTGTCTGGTGTAGTGGCTGTAACGTCAGGCAGCCGGTTTGCTGTTGGAATGACGCAGAATTCAGGAATGCATCCACTCAGATTGGCAGTGATTTGGCTGATTGCCTGTTCCGTGGTCCTCGCAAAAGCTCAGTCGGAGGGAACGGAAGGAGAAGCTCCTGCACCGGAGTCGGCCCCGAAGGTGAAATTCGAGGCCGGTGACGGCGGTAAAGCAGATAAGGAGGAGGCCGAGAAACTCAGGGCCGAAATGCTGGAACGTCTCGGGGACCAGCTTTCCAAGCGGATGCGTTCACTCAAGGAACGTGAGTCTGGCCTCGCAGCACGGGAAAAGGCGCTCATCGAGCGGGAGAAGGCGGTTGAAGAACGCGAAAAGACTCTCGGCACACTCGAGGAACTCATGCAGCTCCGGGAGGATGTGGTTAACCGCCGCGAAAAGCTCCCGCCTCCGCAATCCTGGAACGGACCATCAGCCCCTTCCGTTTACGGTCAGTATGCCGCTGTGATCGATGGGCAGACCTTGCAGTTTTATCATAAGAAGAATGCCCATACCAAAGTGCCTGTTGCCAGCACACAGAAGCTCATGACGGCCCTGGTGGTTTGTTTCGACGGAAGCCTCGATCAGCTCGTCGAAGTGCCTAAGGAAGTCTACCAGGTCGAACCGACCGTTATCGGTGTGAAACCCGGCGAATTCTACACCCGCCGACAGCTCCTTATCTCTTTGCTGGTCCGCAGCGGTAACGACATTGCCGCGACTCTGGCGATCGACAACGCGGGGACGGTTGAGGCTTTCGCGAGAAAGATGAATGCCTTTGCCCAAACCATTGGAATGACCGAATCCAACTTCCTGAATCCGCATGGTTTGCCGGCGAAGGGGCAATATTCCACGGCACGGGACATCGCCATTGCTGCTTATGAGGCCTACCAGGTTCCGGAGATTCGAGAAATCATCCAGATGAAGACTTACGACTTCGTTTTCAACGACGGGAGTGTCCGCACGCTTTACAACACGAATAAAGTCCTGGGGAACTTTGAGGGCTGTAACGGCATGAAGACCGGATTCACTTACGCAGCCGGGAATTGTCTTGTTTCCAGTGCCAGTCGCAGTGGTAAGGATCGAATCAGCGTCGTTTTGAAAAGTGCCCGCGGTTACGTTTCAGAGGACAGCAAGAAGTTGCTGCAATGGGCTTTTGATCTCGACCTTGGCGGCACTGAAGCCGTTGAAGAGACAACCGAAGTTGCGGCACGCTAGGGCCGGCTAAACCGAAGCGCCACTGGCAGCGGGACTTCCTTCCATCGCGTCAACAATCGCGTTCTTCACATCGTTGACTGAAATCGGCTTGGCCACGAACCCGTTCATACCCACGGCCATGCAGGAATCACGGACCCCGGCGAGGGCGTGTCCTGTCATTGCGATAATGATCGGCTGACGCTGCAGTTTAAAATTCTTCCGGATCGCCTCGGTGGCGTGGATGCCACCCATGACAGGCATCTGCAAATCCATGAAGACAAGGTCAATGTCACCCTGGCGAACCCGGTTAACTCCCTTTTCACCGTTGTTGGCGAATTCGATATTGGTGTATCCGAGTTTCTCCAGAACCATACCGGCGATCTTTTGGTTCATCATCACATCTTCGACGATGAGGATCTTGGCAGGATAGCGGGTGGCGAACCGATTTTTCGGAACGGCATTTTCACTGTCGGCATCGCCGAAGGCGTCGTCAGCTACCTCAATGCCCTGCTTGCGCTGAACCATGCAGACGGCGTCCTTGAGAAGTTTCAGTTCCGAAACTGGTTTGAACAGGGTGCGGACAAGCGGGAATCTGGATTCGTCGATTCTCAGTGAGGTCTCGCCGATCGTGGAAAGAAGAATCGCGGGCAGGTTGGCTCCAACAATCTTCTGCATGAACGCCTGCATGTCGGCCTCGACTTGCATGATGTTCGGATCGAAGATGACGAGGTCAGGATTAAAACTGATGAATTGCTCGGCCAGGTTTGGTCCGATCTGGCGAGTGGTGTGAACTTCCATCTGCCAATTTTCGAGGTAAGTCTGGATCAGGCCGGTCAGGGCTTCATTGCCGGTCACGACAACGGCGCGTTTGCCAAAGAGCGGTTTTTGATTTTCTGATTGGTGCTGAGGCTTTACAGAACCCTGCTGAGGCACTTCTCGGAAGGGGAGATCGAAGGAGAACTCGGAACCTTGGTTGATACTACTTTCCACGTTCAGACCGCCACCAAAGAGGTTGCAGAGCTTGCGGCTGATCGCGAGGCCAAGCCCGGTGCCGCCGAATTGACGCGTTGTCGAAGCATCAGCCTGGGTGAAGGCTTCGAAGATTCGCTCCTGGTTCTCTGGGGCAATGCCGATACCGGAGTCCTTAACAGACAGTCGGATCATTGACTCGCTGCCGGCTTCTGTTTCCCGGGCTGCCATTCGCGCGGTGATGATGACTTCTCCCTGGTTGGTAAACTTTATTGCATTGCCTACGAGGTTCACGAGTACCTGCTTGAGGCGTTCGCGGTCCCCGAAAATCATGTTCGGCACACGCTTCTCAACGTAGTAGATCAGCTCGAGCTTACTCTCCGCTGCGTAGTAGGCGAACATTTCGATAGTCTCTTCGACGAGGGAAATGAGATCAACGGGTTCGTTTTCGAGTTCCATCTTCTCTGACTCAAGCTTCGAGAAATCGAGAACGTCATTGATGAGATGAACCAACGACTGACCACTCGTGCGCATGATCTGGACGAGTTCTTTCTGCTCGCTGGTCAGCGGGGTCTCCATGAGCAGGCTGGTCGTGCCGATGATCCCGTTCATAGGAGTCCGGATCTCGTGACTCATGTTGGCGAGGAAGTCCGATTTGGCTTCCTTGGCAACTTCCGCTTGGCGCTTGGCGATCTGGATTTCCTTGATCGAGGCGTGGAACTGATCCGTGGTATTGCGGAGGCTCTCCGCCATGATATTGAAACTCGCGTGAATCTTCTCGATCTCGGGAGGGCCGTTTTCTTTGAGGCGATAGTCGTAGCGACCTTCTGCCACCGTGTTCATTCCCTGGGCCAGCCCCTGAAGACGGCTGGAAAACCAGGTGCTCATGAAAATCAGGGAAGCGAGAAGGGGAACGATACCGACAAGAGGAAAGAAGTGATGCAGCTGGAGGATGCTGGTCAGCTTGAGCAGACCGGGGCTGACCTCTGCTTCAACAGCGAGGTAAGTGGGATCTCCGCTCATGTGAACGGGAAAGACTGCTCGCATCATCGTTGCCTTTGAGTTTGATACTGAGTTGCCAGATCTACTGGTCGGTGCCGATATCGGTTCCGCGCTTTGTCCCGCGAATCCCCTGACGAGGGGACGACCAGTTGTGATCACGTCGAGGAGAAGCTCGGCGATGCTGTTAACATCTTCGCTGTCGAAAGAATCAGATTGAGTGGTGTAGACCTCCTCGGGCCGGGAAAGCTGATCCGCTTTCTGGTAGATCGTGATCTTTGCCTTTGGGGCGGAGGACGGGCCCGAATAGTTTAGTGATTCGAGGAAGGCGGTAATCTCTTCCCTCGCTGCTGGTGCACCGGTTTCGAGCTGAGAGATGTAGGTGGGATGGAGACGCTGAGCGAGATTCGCCGCCTTGGAGCGAAAGTCCGTGCTGATGTTGAGCTTCTCGTTCTGAACTTCGTGGAAATAGGTAATACCCAGACCCAAGATCGCCCCGACGGCGGCCATGAAAAGGCTGACGCAAACTAGAGTAAAACCGAGTGACGGTTTGCGGGACAACATCCGTGAAAGATCGAGGATATTGAAGGGGAAATCAATTAAATTCCATAAATAATGTTAATTTTCATAAAAATTAACTTTCTGCATGATTTGCTTGCCCGTTTCGGGCACCTGATCTAGAGTGCCGCCCCGAAAAAAGCGCGATTAGCTCAGGGGTAGAGCACCTGCTTCACACGCAGGGAGTCGCTGGTTCAAATCCAGCATCGCGCACCATTTCGAGGTGCAATGAGTGGTGTTCGGGCCTGCTTAACCCACCCCGAAAATCAGGGGAGGCAGCTAGTGGCTGGAGACGAAAGTGCCTCGCGCTTTGCGCCGATGGCCTAGTTCTGACCGTGAACGATCGGAGAGGGGGCTTCGCCCATTCCGAGAAGAAGATGTGCGAGGCTGGGATTGTGCTTAACGATGTCTTCTGCGAGTTCGCGAAGGCTGTCTTCGAATGCGGCACGAATTTCCGGATCCTCCTGGACGGCTCTGGAAGGATCAGCAGCAGCGGTTTCGAGCAGTTCAAGGGCGCGAGTGCTGCTGGTGGGATGCGGTTCGGGGAGATACATGGGTGTCGAGTGGTCTTGGGTTCCTTGCGGGTATGGTCATGTTAGTCGCGATCACTTTTTGGAATAGGTTGGCCCCGGTGCCTGACCGTCACGCTGCAAATCGCGGATCTTCTCCTTGAGGAGCGCGTGTGCGGTATCGGCGGCATTCTTTCCGTAGAAGCCCGTCTTCGACAGCTCTTCGAGCAGCTCCTTCACCTGTTTCGTGGTGGATAGAGTGATCTGAACGGTCTCGGTCGTGTTCTTTGGTCTGGCCATTCATTTCCGTTAATCGGAATAACAATGCCATTTTTATAGGAAAAGAATGGCACAAGTCAAAGCTTAAACTCCTTTTTCTGGAAAAAAGTGCGTGAATCTGGCCGGGGCCGGTTTGTTCAACGAAAAATGGGCGGACTCGCGCCGTCCCAAAACGATTGCGAAGCCGCGGGGCACACGCCACCGTAGGCGCGTGATGATGCGTCTTTCTTATCTCCCTCTGATTGTCGGAATTGCCTTCGCAGGAATTGTTGCTTTGTCAGTAAATGCCGACGAAGCTTCAAAGACCGAAGCTGCCGGCCAAAACGTAACTGAATCCGAAAAAGAAAAGATGAGTGATTCTAAGAACCATGAAATCGCAACGATCGGGGGCGGCTGCTTCTGGTGCACTGAGGCTGTGCTCGAGCGAATCGACGGAGTTGCTGATGTCGTGTCAGGCTACATGGGCGGGCATGTCGAAAACCCCACCTATGAGCAGATCTGCACCAAGACGACCGGTCATGCTGAAGTGATCCAGGTGACTTACGATAACACGGTGATCTCGTTCGAAGAGATTCTCGACATTTTCTGGCAGGCTCATGATCCGACGACATTGAATCAGCAGGGTGCCGATCGCGGGCCCCAGTATCGCTCCGTGATCTTTTACCACAGCCCTGAGCAGAAGAACCTCGCGGAGAAGTCCAAAAAGGCGCTCGACGCCAGCGGTGCCTACGAAGACCCGGCCGTGACCGAGATCACTGAAGCTTCCACCTTCTGGGAAGCTGAGGACTACCATCAGGATTACTACCGTCTCAACAAAGACAAGAATCCGTACTGCCGGGTAGTCATCACCCCGAAGATGAAGAAGTTCGGCTTCGAATAAGTTGAACCCTTCCTACTCCTCGTCAATCGGCCTGCAGGTCGAGTCGTCAGAGGTTGAGCATTCCTCGGAGGGATGCGCGGTGTTGAAGATGACCACCGCAGCCACCGCTCCGGAGATGCTTCCCGCGATGGGAATCCAGATCTGTCCCGGGCTGAGTTTTCCAACCATGGTCAATGCGGCAGCGACCGCCGGGTTGAGTACGGCGAGCGAGATGTCACCAACAGAGTAAATAGCAGCAATTACGGTGAAGCCGATAGCGATACCGTAAAACTGGTTACCTGTGATCGCTTTGGCGGTGGCCACGTTCATAATCACCCAGACTAACAAGAAGGTGAACAGAAATTCACCGACGAGAGCCGGAGCGATGGAGATTTCCGCGGCGCTCACTTCCATGTCCCCTTTGAAGAAAGAAGCCGCCAGGAGTGCCGCAACAACCGCTCCGAGAAACTGCACGCCCATGAAGCTGAACATTTCCTTCGCTGAGATGTAGCAACCGCGGATCAGGAACGCGAGGCTGACGGCGGGGTTGTAGTGAGCCTTGGAGATATGGCCGCCCGCGTAGACGACAGCGACGAGGACGGTGCCGATAGCGATAGGGGCGTAGTCACCTGCCTTTCCGTAAACCGCAGCCACGCAAATGGTGAAGACCAGGAAAAAAGTGCCGATGAACTCGTTTACCAGTCGTTGCATAGGGGGGCGGAGAATTACCCTTCAACAGGTCTCATCAGTCGAGTGACTGTCAAGCAACGCTGGTCAATTCTGAGCTAAAGGCTGTCGGTCGATGACAATGCGGTCGTTTTCGACTTTGAGCTCCCGGACCTCAAACTCCCAATAGATTGACGGTGGACGGGTCACGGCAACGTAGTCTCCATCTTTCTCAGCGGAAAGGCGGTCAAGATGGGGATACAGGGTGCTGAAAGCGTTTAGGATCAGGTCAGCATCGCGCCTGCCCAGCGGAGCGCCAGGATAGCTTGCTGCGACCACATCAGATTCGGTGACG
>JABSSQ010000237.1 GCA_013213905.1 Verrucomicrobiales bacterium
CGGATTCGGATATTTCCCGCCGGGAATTGCTCCGCAAGATTGCCGAATTTTACGAATTTGATATGTCGGTGAAACTGAGTGCGGGTGGCGAACCTGAAGCGGTCATTGTGGCGGACTGTGATCCGAAATAGTCAGCTTCGAGCGGATGCCAGTTCAACGGTCGCGGGGGACCGCGACCCTCCACGCCTTCGGCGTCATGGGGTAGGGCGGGGCCATCCGACCCGCCGGTGTACGTAAAAAGAGCGCGGGGAACCCGCGCTCTCATCAAAAGGCTAATGACTAATAGCTAATCACTAACCACTGCATAAAGCCTTCGGCTTTACGCCTGTGTTCCCACAGCTTCCACCTTGGACATCTCGGCGTCGAGAACCTCGCGGCGGAGGTTCGTGCCGGACTTGCGAGCCCACCAGAGAACGATGGGGCAGGCGATGAAGATGGAAGAGTAGGTTCCGATCAGCACACCGATAATCAAAGTTTCGGCGAAGTTGCGGAGACCGGGGCCACCGAAGATGAACAGCACCACCACGGTAATCAAGGTGGTCAAACTGGTCAGCAAGGTTCGGGCGAGCGTCCGGTTGAGGGAGTCGTTCATGATGTCCTTGATGTCACCTCGCTTGGTGGCGAGGCCTTCGCGAACCCGGTCAAACACCACGATGGTATCGTTGATGGAGTAACCGGCGATGGTGAGGAAGGCACCCACGGTAATGAGGGTGAACTCCTGGCCGAGCAGGGTCGTGATGCCGGCGACCACGATAAGGTCGTGGAAGAGAGCGGCGATCGCTCCGAGGGCGAAAGCAAACTCAAACCGGAAGGTCACGTAGACAAGAATCGCAGCGATACCGATGAGGAGGGCGATACCGGAAGAAATCAGCATCGACTTACCGACGGCAGAACCGACGGAAGCCACTGTGGTGTCTTCGAGTTTCACGCCGAGATCCTCCTGGAGGTGTTCGACGATTTGATCCGCGGTGTTGTCGGCGGAACGAATCAGGAAGAACTCACCGTCAGCACCGACCGGGCTCTGGGCCTGAACGATCGGTTCTCCGCCAAGGTCGAGGCTGGAAAGGGACTCAGAGATCTTCGCCACCGAGAGATCCTCAGCAGACTGAATGGTGATGGAGTCACCGCCTTTGAGCTCAACTCCGCGGGGATCCATGGTTGGAACCACGATCAGTGAGACCACCAGCACGATCAGTGAAGCGAAGAGGCAGGCCTTGCGCTTGCCGAGGAAGTCGATCGCGTTCTCGGGCACCATGTTCATGAAGCTGAGCTTCTTGAGGAAGTTGGATTCTGTTGCCCAGTTGAAACAGACACGAGTGACAAGCAGAGAGGAGAAAAGGGTGGCGAAGATACCGATGATCAAGGTGATGGCGAATCCCTTCACCGTTCCGGCTGCCAGTGCGTAAAGGATGATCGCGGTGATCAGCGTGGTGATGTTCGCATCGATAATGGCGGAGAAAGCTTTCTCGTAAGCCGTGTCGATCGCAGCCTTGAGTGATTTACCAGCGGCTAGTTCCTCTCGAAGGCGCTCGTAAATGAGCACGTTGGCATCGATAGCGACACCGATCGTGAGGATGATACCGGCAATACCCGGAAGAGTCAGGGTGAACTGGAACATGGCCATCGTTCCGAAGATGATGGCGATGCTGATACCGAGACCGAGCAGGGCGAGAATACCGGCGAAGCGATAATAAATGAGAATGAAGAGCAGCGTCAGGGCAAGGCCTGCAACACCGGCGAGGATACCCTGTTTGATCGTCGCCTCACCCATGGTGGGGCTAATGAAGTTGGAGTATTCGATCTCAATCGGATTTTCGAGCGGATTTTCCAACGCTGAGGCGAGTGCCTGGGCTTCGTCACGGCTGAAGTCGCCGGTAATGGAGCAACCCTGGGCGAAAGGCTCGCGAATGACAGGAGACGAGAGGATCACGTCGTCCATGATGATAGCGAGCGGCTGATTGGTATTTTCACGGGTGAGCGGGCCCATGATCTTGGCGCCGTCGCTGGTGAAGGAAACGCTGATGGAGTGTCCGGAGTCTCCGTAGAAGTAGCCGGCGCGGCTCACGTTCTCGCCTTCCATGTCGCGCTTGATCTTTACGAGACCATAGCGGGTGATGGGCCCTTCGCTGCCGTCGTCGAGCGTGTCAGGTTTGTAGGGGAGCGCTTCATAGCCAGGAACCACCTGGCCACCAGCGGCCACCTGTGCGGCAAGCATGTTGCTCTGCGGATGAAGAATGGAAAACTCCAGCTTCGCGACCTGTTCGAGAATCTCCTCGATCTCTTTCAGTTTTTCCTGCCCCACGCCGGGCATTTGCAGGAAGATGCCGTCTTCGCCCTGGGGCGCCAGGATCACTTCACTGGTGCCGAGTGAGTTGAGTCGTTTGTTGAGCACGTCGATGACCTGCTGCTGCTGTGTTGGAGTGATTTCTCCTTCGCCGCTGGGGATGATCTTGATTTGCATCGAGACACCACCCTGGAGTTCGATACCTTTCTCCAAACCGATGGCGCTGTAGAGCCAGACGCTGAGACCCGTGATGAACACGGCCAGAGCCGTTCCTGCCATGCGCTTGCGCTTGGAGGACTCGGTAGCGAAGTAGTAGACGAAGAGCGCCAGCAGACCAAGGCCGAGAAGGAACGTCATCTGCGACGAAACGCCAGTAGAAGCGGCCTCCTGAATCGCTTGAGTGGCGGATTCCACGGCCTCGACAGTCTCTACGGCGGCTTCACCGGCTTCCTCTGTGACGGATGGTGTGTCCTCAATAATCGGAGCGGTGGACTCGACGGCTGCCGGGGCTTCGGCAGCAGGAGCTTCAGTGGCGGGCGCATCCGCAGCCGCGGCTTCTGCCGGTGCGGTGGCTGCGTCAGTGGATTCGTTTGCCTGGTCTTCTTGAGCTGGCATGGGTTTTACGGGATTAGATGAATAAATTCAGGAATAAAGGGCGTCTGCCCTTCGGAGGGTGGGGGGATTTTTTATGGAGGCGGATCAGCTTTCCCTTTCTTCCACTTCCTCAACTTCTTTCTCGTCGGTGACGTCGTTGTCTTTGCCGCCCTTAGGATCAACAGTGGCGATCGCGGAACGGTCGAACTTCATGCTGATGCCGTCGGCCACTTTAACGGAGACGGTCTTATCGGTCATACCGGTGACGAGACCGTGAATTCCACCGATTGAGACCACTTTGTCGCCTTTGCCGAGACTCTTGCGCATTTCTTCCTGAGCTTTCTGCTGCTTACGCTGGGGGCGAATCAGGATAAAGTAGAACATCACCATGATGAGAATCATGGGAACGAACATGCCGAGGCCGCCGCCAGCAGGGGCACCTTCACCACCAGCGGGTGCGGCAGGTGCGGCTTCCTGGGCGAGAATAAGGAGATGAGCTATCATTACTTTTCTGAAATTTGGATCTGTTTAGACAAAAAGACGCCTGGCGTTCAGGCGTCGATTCTTTCACCGCGGTATCGGCTGATAAAATCTGCCTTAAATTCGGCAAACGTGCCGGCCTCTATAGCACCACGAACCCGTTTCATCAAGTGGAGATAAAAGGTGACGTTGTGGAGCGTCAGTAGCCTGAGACCGAGGATTTCGTCGTTTTTGATGAGGTGGCGGAGGTATCCCCTCGTGAATCCTTCGCAAAGAGGGTGCGTCTCGCCGTGCGGAGCCAGTAATTCGCGGCTCTTTTCCCACTTGGCGTTCTTGAGATTAATGGTCCCCTCGGGCGTGTAGGCCGTGCCGTTACGGGCGACGCGGGTCGGGAGCACACAATCGAACATGTCGACTCCGCGGGAAACGAGCTCGAGGAGCTGGTCGGGCTGACCGAGGCCCATGGCATAGCGCGGCTTCGTTTCCGGCAGGATCGGAGCGGCGACGTCGACGGCCTTGAGCATGTCAGGGACGGGTTCGCCGACGGAGAGTCCCCCGATTGCGTATCCATCAAAATCGAGGTCGACGAGGTCCCGGGCTGCCTTTTCCCGAAGCTCGGGATAGCAGGCGCCCTGCACGATGCCGAAATAGCGCTGGCCGGGCGGGCGGTGTTTTTCGATCCATTCCCGGGCTTTGACGGCCCATTTCTGGGTCAAAGCGAGGGAGTTCTCTGCGTAGTCGCGCTCGCAAGGGTAGGGAGGGCATTCGTCGAGAATCATGCAGATGTCGCTGCCAATGGAGCGCTGGATCTCGAGAACGGATTCCGGCGTGAGAAAGAGGGGGCTGCCGTCGATGTGACTCTGGAAGCGGACCCCGTCTTCCGTGATCTTGCGGAGCTTGGAGAGAGAAAAGACCTGGTAACCGCCTGAATCGGTGAGGATGGGGCGGTCCCACTGCATGAAATTGTGCAGCCCGCCGAATTCATCGAGCACCTCAGTGCCGGGGCGGAGGTAAAGGTGGTAGGTGTTTCCCAGGATGATTCGACAATCGAGGGTCGGATCGGTCAATTCCTGCGGGTGAACCGACTTGACGGTGCCGCGGGTTCCCACGGGCATAAAGGCCGGAGTCTCGACTTCGCCGTGAGCGAGTTCGAGCCGACCGCGCCGGGCGGCGGTTTCGGTATCGGATTTGAGCAGGGTAAACATTCGCAAGCTGGAAGGGGCGGGAGTTTACGACGGATTTGATCAGGGCGCTACCTACTCTTGCTCTTAATCCTGCTCTTGCTCTTAATCTTCTTTTTGGGCCGATCTGAAGATCAAGATTAAGATCAAGATCAAGATTAAGATCAAGATTAAGATTAAGAGTCTCTCAAAAACCTAACACGCTGTTTCCTCGACAAGGCGCTCACCGTACCTATCATCGTGACATGTCCGCACCTCCCACTTCTCATGCCGGTTTGCTCAAATGGGTCGACGAGCTGGTGACTCTCTGCAGGCCGGCCTCGGTGGTATGGTGTGACGGTTCCGATGAAGAGTGGAATCGGCTTTGTGGCGAGCTCGTCGAAGCCGGGACTTTCATTCAGCTGAATCCCGAAAAGCGGCCTAACAGTTACCTTGCCTGGTCGGATCCGAAGGATGTTGCCAGGGTCGAGGATCGCACTTTCATCTGCAGTCGGCGTCAGGTGGACGCGGGTCCGACCAACCGGTGGACAGATCCCAAGGAGATGCGCGAGACCTTGAACGGACTTTTCCGCGGATGCATGCGGGGACGAACGATGTACGTCATCCCGTTTTGCATGGGGCCCCTGGGCTCAGAGCAGTCCATCATCGGGGTTGAAGTTTCCGACTCCGCCTACGTGGCGGTGAACATGAAGATCATGACCCGGATGGGGAATGCCGTGTTGGAACATCTCGGTGAAGACGGCGATTTTGTTCCGTGTGTGCATTCAGTCGGTGCGCCGCTCGAACCTGAACAGAAGGATGTCCCCTGGCCGTGCCATGAAACTAAATTCATTGTCCACTACCCCGAGGACCGTGAAATCTGGTCATTCGGCAGCGGCTACGGAGGCAACGCCCTGCTTGGCAAAAAGTGCCTCGCCTTGCGCATTGCCAGTGTCATGGCCCGAGATGAAGGCTGGATGGCTGAGCACATGCTGATCAGCGGCGTTGAAGATCCGGACGGAGAAAAACGCTATGTCGCGGCCGCTTTCCCCAGTGCTTGTGGAAAAACGAACTTCGCGATGCTGATTCCACCGGACAATTACCGGGAACAGGGCTGGAAGGTGACGACGGTGGGCGATGACATCGCGTGGCTTCGCCCGGGCGAAGATGGCAAGCTCCGGGCGATCAATCCTGAGGCTGGCTACTTTGGAGTGGCTCCCGGCACCTCGGAGAAATCGAATCCCAATGCGATGGCTTCGCTGACAGCGAATACCATTTTCACCAACGTCGCCCTGACCGAAGACGGAGATGTCTGGTGGGAAGAGATGACGGACGAGCCTCCGGCTAAACTGACAGATTGGCGGGGGAATCCATGGACTCCCGATTCGGAGACGCCCGCCGCTCACCCCAACTCGAGATTCACAGCTCCGGCCTCACAGTGTCCGGCGATTGATCCGGACTGGGAGAATCCAGCGGGGGTTCCTATCGATGCCATCATTTTCGGTGGTCGGCGTGCCACGACGATGCCGCTCGTTTTCCAGGCCTTTAACTGGGTTCATGGCGTTTACCTGGGAGCCAACCTCGGATCCGAAATGACGGCTGCTGCCGAAGGTGCGATCGGGAAAATCCGACACGACCCTTTCGCGATGCTGCCGTTCTGCGGCTACAACATGGGCAACTACTTTGCTCACTGGCTGGAAATGAGGAAAAGCGTGAAGCATCTGCCCCGGATTTTCCACGTGAACTGGTTCAGGAAGGACGAGAGCGGCAAATTCCTCTGGCCCGGTTTCCGGGAGAACATGCGGGTTCTTGAATGGATCTTCGATCGCGTTTGTGGTCGGGGACGGGGACACGAAGCTCAATTCGGTTGGGTCCCTTACTATGACGAGCTCAATTTCGACGGTCTCGATTTTACCCAGGAGCAGTTCGATCGGCTCATGGCAGTCAGCCAGGAAGAGTTTCGCCAGGAACTCTTGTCGGAGGTGGACCTTTATCTCGACCTCTACGATCACATGCCGAAGGAGATGATTTTTCAGCGTGAATTGTTGGCCGGGCGGATGTGAGTCGAGAGGATGAGTGATTTCAAAGATCACTTCTCCGGTCATGCCTCGATCTATTCGCAGGCTCGACCTCACTATCCGGAATCGATTTTTACGTGGTTGTCAGGGCTGACCGAACATCGTGAGTTGGCCTGGGATGTTGGAACAGGCAATGGTCAGGCCGCCATTGGATTGGCCTCGCACTTCACAAAAGTGATCGCTACCGATGCGAGCGAAACGCAGATAGCAGCCGCGCCCGAGTGTGACGGAGTGGAGTTTCGAGTTGCTCCGGCTGAGGAGCCTCCCGAAATCGTTCACGATGTGGACCTGGTGACTTCGGCTCAGGCCGCTCACTGGTTTGATCGACCGGCCTTCTACGCTGCGGTCAGGAAAGTGGCGCGGCCGGGCGCTGTGGTCGCATTGTGGTGTTACGACCGGTGCCGCATCAATGCGGAGTTGGATGAGTTGGTGGAGGACTACTATCGTTCCTTGGATCCTTACTGGCCTCCGGAACGCGCTCTGGTCGAAGAGGGCTATCGAGGGATCGAGTTTCCGTTTGAAGAATTTGAGGCGCCCTTGTTCGAGATGAGTTGCCGGTGGCGAAGCGAAGAAATGCTGGCTTACCTGGAGAGTTGGTCGGCAACTCAGAGATGTGCCAAGGATACAGGTAGAGATCCTCTGATGGAGTTAAGAAACAGTTTTGGGAAGAGCTGGGGCGTATCCGTGCGCGATGTCGTGTGGCCGATTTCGATGCGAGTTGGTCGACTGCGGGTTTGACACTCATTTCAGTTGATTCTTTGCTGTGAGAAGATGTTGGAAGAATCACAGGCCCGGCAACGAATTCTTGATCAGGCAGAACCCAGTCCGGTGATCTGGGTGCCCCTCGAATTGGGACTGGATCAGGTCCTCGCTCAGGACATGGTGGGCTTGGTTGATTCTCCGCCGTTCGATAATTCGAGTATGGACGGCTATGCGGTCAAAGCGGCTGAGGCGACGACCGGGAGTGTGCTGAGTGTCGCAGAGGCAACCCAGGCCGCCGGCCTCGACCGGGAACTCGAGCTATCCTCCGGCGAAGCGATCCGAATTTTCACGGGCGCCCCGGTGCCGGCGGGTGCGGATGCGGTGATCATGCAGGAGGATGTCGAAAGAGAGGGCGAAAAGATCACCATCACCGAAGGCGTCGTTGAGGGTGAGAATATCCGCCGTCGTGGTGGAGATGTCTGCGCCGGGCAGCGGTTGCTGGACGCCGGGGCGATGGTGACTCCGACGCGAATTGGACTGCTGGCGTCGCAGGGCATTCCTGAAATTCCGGTGCACTCACGGCCTCTGGTGCAGATTGTCACCACGGGGGACGAGCTCGTCGAGCCTGGAGCTCCCTTGTTGCCAGGTGAGATCTACAACAGCAATGCGCCTTTGTTGCAGACGGCGGTGACCAGGGCGGGAGGGATTGCGGCGACCTCTCATGCCGTCGATGAAATTGAAAAGCTTCGCGAAGTGTTGGGTCATGCCTTGTCGACTGCCGATATGGTGGTGATCGCCGGCGGCGTCTCTGTCGGAGAGCGTGACTTTGTGAAGAAGGTTCTGACGGATCTCGGAGTGTCGACAGACTTCTGGCGCGTCCGGGTCAAACCGGGGAAGCCGTTCGTGTTCGGGCGGCATGAAGACGGAACCATGGTATTTGGTCTGCCGGGGAATCCCGTGTCGGCTTTCGTGACTTTCTCGCTTTTTGTGAAACCTGTGATCCAGCGATTGCTCGGGAAACCTGTCGAAGGTGCTGACTCCGGCCAAGTAAGTGCGGTCGCGAAGGAAGCGATGAACAATCGCGGGGAC
>JABSSQ010000238.1 GCA_013213905.1 Verrucomicrobiales bacterium
AATACCTACCGCATCAACTGGTTCACCTTTGAAGATTCTTGAGCACCCTCACTCTGCCAGGTTTATTTCGTGAAGACCCGTCAAAGTTCCGGACCATGACAGATGAGACCAGCGGCTTTACGGATTGAAGGACAAATTTTCGGTTAAGATCCTTAGCCTTTTTGTTCTAAAAGGGGACGTAGCGAGCCAATTTTAACTGGCGAGCCAATCGCAACTGTCTTCCCCGATGAAACCTCACTCTTTTACCTGCCTCTGGATTGCAGCGACCGCTGGCTTGAGTCTGGCACTCCCCACGACCTATGGAGCCGACTCGTCGTCCCGCCCCAACATCATTGTCTTTCTTGTCGATGACTACGACAAACCCGAGACAAGCCCCTACGGCGGGAACGTCCTCACCCCCAATCTCGACCGCCTCGCCCGGGAAGGCATGCTGTTCCATAACGCCCACGTCACCAGCACGGTGTGCACGCCTTCCCGCTACACTTTCCTGACCGGGCGGTACGCGGGATCCTCACATTCCAACCTCTACCTCGAAGAGTGCCCGACTGGACACCAGGGGCTGCCTGCCTTCAATGTCGGATTGGAAGACGACAACATGAACGTGGGCCAGGTCCTTGCCAATGCCGGATACACAACGGGCTTCGTTGGGAAATACCACGTCCACGATCATCATCAGAACGCTCCTACCGAAGGACTGCACTTCGTCGAAAAAAATGCCCCCTTCTCCGACGAACTCGATCGCTTCACCTTCGAGAACGAAAAGACACACCGGAAGATGATTCAGGAGCGGGGCTTCACCTGGGCCAAAAACATCTATTGGAACAACACCAAAGCGCCCTTCAAGGGCCACAACCCGGACTGGACCATCGAAGCGGCCTTGGAATTCGTCTACGAGCACCAGGATCAACCCTTCTACCTCCACTACGCCACTACCCTGCTTCACGGCCCCAACGGTGAGTGGTACAATTCGCTCCTCGAAAAAGAGCTCATGTCAGGAGAAGGATTGCTCAATGAACCGGTCGGCAACATCGACCGGCAGTCCATTCTCAAGCGAATCGAGGAAGCCGGACTCACCTCCGAGGAAGTCGGCTATCTCTGGATGGATGACACGCTGGGCCTGCTGCTCGATCAACTTGACGATCTCGGAATCGCTGACAATACCATCGTCGTGTTCGTTTCCGACCATGGCTCCAATAAAAAGGGCTCTCTCTTCAAAACACGAGGCACCGAAATCCCCTGCCTCATTCGCTGGCCGGACGTCATCCCGGCGGGGAGCGAAACGGACGAACTGATTCAAAATACCGATTTTGTCCCCACCTGGTTCGAAGTCGCAGGCGCAACTACCCCCCAAGAATACCACCTCGACGGCGTCAGCCTGCTCCCCTTGTTCAAAGACCCGACGCAGGCCGTTCGCGACTTTGTCTATGGGGAACAAGGCCCGGCTCGATCCATCAAAACCAAGGACTGGAACTACATTTCGATCCGATATACCGCCGACCAGGTAGAAACCTTCGATGGAAGTGGAGGTGAACGTTCGGCCAAAAAACTACTTGGCTTAAGCGGAGGCATCTCGCGCTCGCGTGACACGCATCCCGGCGCCTTCGATATCGACCAGCTCTATCACCTCACGACGGATCCCGACGAAATGAACAACCTGGCCAGCAACCCCGAACAGAAAGCCAAGCTGGCGGAGATGAAGGAACATCTTTCCTCGGTTCTCGTCGCCTTCCCCGACCGCCCCTACGGTGAGTTTGTCGAAGGCGGCAATGCCCTCGGACCGGAGCACAGCAAACCTGTCCTTCGCCAACTGAAACGACTCGCCGACCAATAAGCTCAGCGCGTGTTCTCCCCGATAAAGGCCCAGGTCTTTCTTCCCCAGTCCCCTTCTGTCATGCATTTGGGGTTGTGGAGAAACTTTTTCGTCGAATCGTTCTTATTCAAACAGCAGGACCCCGCCAGGTAGTCACTGGCTTCCCGTGGCAGGTATTCCAGATCGAAAGGTATTTTCAACTCCCGCAATGTTTCCTGAAAGTTCTTCGTATTGAGCCCTCCCTGCACCAGTCGAATGTTGACGGATGAGCGAATCGTTTCCGTGTTCTCAAGGTATTCGGGGATGTAGTTCCTCATCGTCGAATCCGACACGCTGTTTCCGCCACCTGCGTCCAACGCCACCACCGTGGAAAAAAGTTCGGGGTATTTGCCACCCCAGAATATCGACCCGGCCGCTCCCATGGAAAACCCCATGATGGTGCGCTGCTCTCGGTCCGTGGTCGCGCCGTACGCCTCTTCGAGATGAGGCAGCAATTCCTTCAATACGTTCGTTTCAGCATTCTTGTCCTTGGCCCCGTCTCGCCACACCGTGCCACCATACTTTTCCGGGAACATGAAAATGGCATCGCCAATCAAGCCTGCCTTTCTCGCCGCTTCATAGCTCTGCATGACTTCGAATGAAGAATTCCCTCCCCCGGCCCCATGGAGAAAGATGACGAGAGGATAGGGGCCTGCGTCTTTGCTGTGACCGGGTGGCAGGTAGAGCGTGTAGATAATGTCATCGCCCGTAATGGGGCCCTTGTAGGTCAGGTTCTTTTGATAGGTGCCTTCGTGGGCTTCGGATGGGGCAAAGGCCGCAGAAAGCGAAAACGCTGCGACCACCACGGTATTAACAAACGGGAGTTTCATCATCAGGTCGGCCATTCTGCCTCAGAAAGGCCCAGAGTCGAAGATACGCCATGATGTGATACCCTGTTGCCTTGAACGACCTCTTTTCCTCCCCCGACTTTGCCTGGAGCATTCGCATGAGACGCGACGCTCC
>JABSSQ010000239.1 GCA_013213905.1 Verrucomicrobiales bacterium
CTCGTCTGGGGTAAGGGCCTTCACCCGGTTCCTTCCGGCGCCCGCACCAAGCGCGAAGGCGACGGGCGCGCTCCTGCCGGGGTTTTCTACACCGGTGGTGCCTGGGGCTACGCTCCCTCCATTAAGAAGTCCCCCAACCTCAACTACGTCCAGGTCACCCCGCGCGACCTCTGGTATGAGGACGTCAATTCTCCCTACTACAATCAATACCGCCGCATCGAACACGACCCGCGCACCACGGCCGAGAAAAAGGCCCAGATGAAACAGGGAGACTACGCTCACTCACTGAAGCTGTTCATCGCCCACAACGCCTACCCCAATATCACCCCCGGACACGGCTCTTCGATCTTCTTTCACATCTGGCGAAACGGCGGCAACTCTCCTACCGCCGGCTGCACCACCATGCCCGAAGGCAACCTCAAGGCCCTCATCGCCGCCCTTGAACCAACCAAGGTTCCCGTCTACGTGCTGCTGCCGCAGGCGGAGTATAACCAGTATCGGAAAGCCTGGAAGCTGCCTTAAGAGAAGGCGCATCCGGTCGCGCAGGAGCGCGCCCCTCCAAGCTCTCAGGCCTGAGACTGTCTTAGCACCCATGGAGGGTCACGCTCCCGCGTGACCGCGAACCCATTTTGGTGAAACTATCAGTGAAGGCGAACCAGCACCTTCAGCCGAAATAGGTCCTGATCCCCTCAAGGACATTGTTCACCGCGATGGAGGCGAGAATCAGCCCCATCACGCGACTCACGATGCTGGCTCCGCCATCACCGATTACCCTGGAGATCCATCCGGCGCCGCGCAGGGCTAGATCAATCACCCAACCCTGTTGAATCTTTCCCTGAACACCTGGACGCCTGAATCCCTCCACCGCGGGAAAACACTACTCACGTATCGCCGCGCAAGACATACATACCCTTTCGCAAAGCGAAACTGTTTCGTAGAGCGTACGAGTCTTCAGCGAGTAGGATAAAAAGATTGGGAAAAGGAAAAAGAGGTCGACTTGCGTCGGCGCTATCGCGGAGTAAGCTCCCCGCGCTATGACCTCACGTGAAATACGGCAGTCCTTTCTCGATTTTTTCGCTGAAAAGCAGCACACCATTGTGCCCTCGGCCAGCCTGATGCCGACCTCCCCGAACCTGTTGTTCACCAACGCGGGGATGAATCAGTTTATCCCGTATTTCCTGGGAACCGAAGCCGCCCCTTACGATCCGCCACGTGCCGCCGATACGCAGAAGTGCATTCGCGCCGGAGGCAAACACAACGACCTCGAGGATGTGGGTTACGACACCTACCACCACACGCTCTTCGAGATGCTGGGCAACTGGAGCTTTGGCGACTACTTCAAGAAAGAGGCCATCGAGTGGGCCTGGGAATTGATCACCAAACGCTGGGGCATTCCCGCCAACCGCCTCTACGCCACCGTCTACGCTCCGGCCGAGGGCGACCCGGCCGAATTTGACCAGGAAGCTTACGACTTCTGGGCGGCTATCTTCGAAGCCGACGGCCTCGATCCCAAGGTCCACATCGTTAACGGCAACAAGAAGGACAACTTCTGGATGATGGGCGAAACCGGTCCCTGCGGTCCGTGTTCCGAGCTTCACATCGACCTCACACCCGAGGGCGACACCAAGGGCAGCCTCGTCAACGCTGACGACTCCCGCTGCATCGAAATCTGGAACCTCGTGTTCATTCAGTTCAACGCGAACGAAGACGGCACCTTTCGACCGCTCCCGGCCTGCCACGTCGACACCGGCATGGGCTTCGAGCGGGTTGCTTCCATCATTCAGTGCACCAAGGGGCTGACCGACTTCTCGACGCTCGCCTCCAACTACGACACCGACGTCTTCTCTCCTATCTTTGACAAGCTCTCCGAGCTGACCGGGAAGAAATACACCTCCACCGTTCCCGAAGGCGGCGCCCGCGCCGGCCTCAGCGAGCAGGAGCAAATCGACATCGCTTTTCGCGTCATCGGCGATCATATCCGCACCACCAGCTTCGCCATCGCCGACGGTATTGAGCCCGGCAACGGCGGCCGCAACTATGTGATCCGCAATATCCTCCGCCGCGCCGTCCGTTTCGGACGCGTCCTCGGATTCGATGCCGAGAATCCCTTCCTCCACCAGCTCGTTCCCGTGTTGGTTCAGGAAATGGGCGACGTCTTTCCCGAGCTCGCCAGCCGCCGGGAGAAAATCGAAGCCACGCTCAAGGCCGAAGAAGAGCAGTTCAACCGCACCCTCGATCGTGGCTTGAAGCTTTTCGAAGATGCTGCTGCCAAGGTCGAAGCCGGCAACAACTTCCCTGCCGACACCGTCGTTAAGCTTTGGGAAACTTACGGCTTTCCTACAGACCTGACCCAGCTGCTGCTCGATGAACGCTCCCTGAGCGCTGACAAAGAGGAAGTTGAGCGACTTGTCGAAGCCCACAAGAATACGGGTTCCGTAGGTCAAAAGAACCAGGTCGTCGAAGCGGTCTCCATCGAAACCGATGTGGTCACCGAATACGTCGGATTTGATCTGGACGAAACCGACGCCAGAATTGTCGAGATCATCGAGAACGACAACGGAGTTTTCGCCATCGTCGACAAGAGCCCCTTCTACATTGAGAAAGGCGGCCAGGTCGGAGACACCGGCACACTCGTCGACAACGGCACCGAAATTGAGGTGCTCTCCGTGCTCGGCGTCGGTGAAGCCACTGTGCTGCAACTCGCCGAAAAACCGAACACCGATGCGGTTTACCTCAAGGTCGACGCCGACCGTCGCCGCGAGATTGAAAAGCATCACACCGCGACCCACCTTTTCCACTGGGCTCTCCATCAGATTGTCAGCCCCGATGCGACTCAGCAGGGTTCACTCGTGGCCGCCGACCGCCTGCGCTTCGACTTCAACTCCAAGGCGCTCGACTCCGACCAGATCAGTCGGATCGAAGCGGAAGTGAACAGCTGCATCGGATCCGACGATCCCGTCAGCATTTCCGAAGTGCCTCACGGCGAGATCAAGGATCACCCCGATATCATGCAGTTCTTCGGCGATAAGTACGGCGACCTTGTCCGTGTCGTTCAGATCGGCGGAAAAGACGGCGCCTTCGATGGCTACTCCATGGAGCTCTGCGGGGGCACCCACGTTCCATCCACCAAGTCGATCGGTTACTTCAAGGTGAAGAGCGAAGGAGCTGTCGCCGCCGGTATTCGCCGGGTCGAAGCCGTCTGTGGATCCGCTGCCGGAGAACTCATCGCAGACCAGGCCGCAGCTGTGGTTGCCGAACTGGAAGAACTCTCTGCCAAACTCAACGCCGCCAACGAAAAGCTCACTGCCCTGAAGCAGGACACGCTCAGTGTCGAAGCCGAGGATGATTTTGCCAGGAAGATCGAAAAGTCTCTCAGTGCCGGCGACCTCGCTGACGCTAACACTCTGCTAAAGAGTTTCGAATCCCACCGCGACGCTGTCAAAGCGGCCGCGGTCCAGGCAGAGAAAAACGTGAAGAAAGCTTCCGCCGGAGCCGCTGCTCAGATCGCGGCTCAGTGGTTCGACGAAACGCTGGCCAACTATGACGGCCAGACCTACGCCGGACTGCTTCCGGGTGACAACCCGGGCTTGCTCCAGGAAGCCATGAATGTCATCAAAGCCCGCCAGTTCAGTGGTGCGGTTGCTCTCGGCCTGCTCGCCGACGGCACCCTGCACTTCGGCGCGATCGTTTCCTCAGACTACACCGACAAGGTTAAGGCCGGCGATATCGTGCGCGAATCGCTCGCCGTAGCCGGCGGCAAAGGCGGCGGCAAGCCGGAGATGGCCCGCGGGGCCGCTCCTAATGCTGCCGATCAAGCTGACGCCGTGATCGCCAAGGCGGCAGAGCTGATGGGCTGATGGGCTGATGGGCTGATTGCCGCTCGAAAGAGCCGGCTATGCAGAGAAGTCAGGGCGCAACTGCGCCCCGGCCGGTTGATTTGCTGTGCCTAACCCGTCGGGGTGTTGCGTCTTATTCCCGCAACTCACTCCAACCTTATGAAAGCACACACCCCCCATCTCGCTATCGCTGCAGCCGCCATTGCTGTTACTGCTCTGGTGTCTGCTCCCGTTAACACCGAAGCTGCCCCTGACAAACGTCTCCTTTGCCTCGCCAACGATCTGGACGAGGTCACTTGCGAGTTAAAGAGTGCCTTCCGTACGAACTTTCTCCACACGCGCCTTTACCATCACCTCAATGCCGATACCGACCGCGTCCGCTCCAAGGTTGCGCACATCAAGAGACTTGCCCACAGCCCGCGAGCCTGCCCGAGTCACCTCAATGGAGATCTCGCCGAGCTTCACCTTATCTCGCTCAACATGCGCAAGCTCATTGGCCTGGCCGACACCGGTCGCTACGGACATGTCCACGGATGCACCAAGCATACCCGCGCCTTGGTAGAATCGCTCACAGGCACGATTCACTCCTTGGAAGCTCATATCGCCGGTTTGAGCCATCCGGCTCCGGGCCCGGGTTACAACTCGCATCACAGCGACTTCAGCTACGGCCCCTCCAACGGTCATGGACATAGCGCCCCTGTCCCGAATGCCGTTCACCACGGCCGCGGCTACAGCAACCACTCACCCGAGCCGGTTCGGAGTCATGGGCATAGCAACTACGAGCATCGTGGGCATAGCTACGATTCCAATCACCACGGACATCACAATCCCTACTCCCCCCACGCCCGACCGGCGCCTCCAGTTGCGGTCACTCATCCACCCGTGGTTCCGGAACCCAGCTGCAGCTCTCCCAAGGTCAATACCCGTCACTCCAACTGGATGAATGCCTGGACCTCCGGAAGGCTCATCTTCGGCAACGACAGATTCTCGGTTCGAATCCAATAAGGCCCCTCCCAAGCCTCCTCCCGACAACCCCAAAAAAGAAGGCTCCCAAACGGGAGCCTTCATTCTTTCTACGGGTTGCACTGAATCGAACAGACGTATCACGCGCTCCGCAGGCTCCGGAACTTGCGCTCAACACGCTCGAAAAGATAAGTCTGCACCGCTTCGCCTTTAAGGCGGGCAATGGATTCATTGAGGAACCCGAGGCTGATCATCTGGCGTGCTGCCTCGGCATCAATGCCCCGCGCCTGCAGGTAAAAGATTTCCTCGTCGCTGATCTGCCCCGAGGTTGAACCGTGGGAACATTTCACCTGGTCCGCATCGATTTCGAGACCAGGCATCGCATTGGCCTCTGCTTCGTTGCTGCCGAGCAGGTTTCGACAGGTCTGATAAGAATCCGTGTGGTGTGAGCCGGGCTTCACCTCGATCAGTCCGGCAAAAATAGTGCGAGACTGGTCATACAAGGCATTTTTAAAAAGAAGATCACTGGTGGTATGCTGGGCCTCGTGAGACTGGAGCGTCCGTTGGTCGTATTCCTGGACTCCGTTAGCGAGGTTGGCGCTGAAAATCTGGCAGTCAGAACCTTGTTCCATCATCCGGGCAATGGATTCCTGGCGGATCCACTCAGCTCCGAGATTAACGAAAGCCGACTTGATCCTAGCATCGCGACCGACACGTGAACTGTTGAGCTGCACGTGCTTCGGGCCGTGATCGCTCTCGTCCTGGAGCGCGACATACTGGAGATTTGCTCCGTTCGTGGCTACCAGGTCGACATTCGCAAAGAAGATGGTCTGCTCGTCATTAGTCGCCGTCTCGAAAGTATCGACCACGGAAACGTCAGCGTTGTCTTCCGCAATCACGAGAGTGTGAGGAAAGACGCAGTTGAAGTCACCTGAAGCGAAGTGATGCGTCAGGATGGGAAGCTCGCAGGTCGCGCCCTTCGGGAAATGAATGAAGAGACCGCTCAGAGTCGCCGCCGCATGGAGAGCAGAAAACTTGTCGCCACCAAGAGATCCCTCTTCCTGCATGAAGTGTTGCTTCACGAGATCACCGTGCTCAACGAGCGCCTCGTTAATCGGCAGGCAGACCGCGCCTTCGGGGAGCTCGTTGATCTCCGAATGAACAAGGCGGTTGTTGGCGAAAACAAAGTGAGCCGCGAAGTCATCAACGCGCTCGGTCTTGGCTCGCTGGATCAGCGCCTCAACGTTCTCGGCCGGACGAGCTGCCTGGAGCTCGGAAAAGCGGACTTTCTTGAGATCGGCAAATCGCCAGCTCTCGTCGGTGCGGGCTGGCTCTGGAGTGGTGAGGAACTTCTGCCAGGAAGACTCCTGCAACTGGCGATACCAGTCGGGCAGTTCCAATCCGAGGTCGAACACGGGCGGAGCCGCGAACCAGGAAACCGGGTTCTCTTGAGCCATAGATTTAGAGGTTGGCGTGAGTGTCGTAGACATCAAATTAATTGTTTGTTAGAACCGGGCAGGGGACTTAGCCGACACTGCCTTCCATTTCCATGTCGATGAGGCGCTTCAGCTCGACGCTGTATTCCATGGGGAACTCACGAACGAGATCGTTCACGAATCCGTTCACGCTCAGGCTCATCGCTTCACCCTCGGAGAGGCCACGCTGCTGCATGTAGAAGATTTGCTCTTCGCTGACCTGGCTGACGCTGGCCTCGTGCTGAGTCGCATGCTGGTTACCACGAACCGTAATCGCCGGGTAGGTGTCTGTGCGACTGTTAGAGTTAATCAGGAGCGCATCACATTCGGTGTTGTTCTTGCAGCCCTTAAGGTGCTTGGGAATGTGAACCTGGCCGCGATAGGTGGAGCGACCTTCGCCCACGGAAATCGACTTGGAGACCACGTTGGACGTGGTTTCGTCAGCGGCGTGAATCATCTTGGCACCGGTATCCTGGTGCTGACCGTCGTTAGCGAGGGCGATGGAGATCACCTCGCCACGAGCCTTGCGGCCTTTCATGATCACCCCGGGATACTTCATCGTGAGGCGGGAACCGATGTTGCAGTCAATCCAGCGAATCTCGGCGTTTTCATGAGCCATACCGCGCTTGGTCACGAGGTTGAAGACGTTGTTCGACCAGTTCTGCACTGTGATGTACTGGATCTTGGCGTCCTTCATCGCGACGAGTTCCACCACGGCGCTGTGAAGCGTTGCCGTCTCGAACTTCGGCGCGGTGCAGCCTTCCATGTAGGTCACTTCGGCACCTTCATCCACAATGATGAGGGTCCGCTCAAACTGACCGAAGTTTTCCGCGTTGATGCGGAAGTAGGCTTGGAGCGGGTGCGCCACCTTCACGCCGGGAGGCACGTAGATGAAACTGCCGCCGGAGAAAACTGCGCTGTTGAGAGCGGAAAACTTGTTGTCACCGGTCGGGATGACTTTGCCGAACCACTTCCTGAAAAGCTCCGGATGCTCGCGCAGACCTTCGGTGGAGTTCACGAAGATCACGCCCTGCTTCTCAAGCTCTTCCTTCACGTTGGAATAAGCGGCTTCGGAGTCGAACTGGGCCTCCACACCGGCAAGGAACTTGCGTTCCTTTTCCGGAATACCGAGACGCTCGAAAGTCTCCTTCACGTCGTCGGGAACTTCGTCCCAGCTGCGGGTCGGCTTCTGCCCCTTGGAGAGGTAGTAGCGAATGTTGTCGAAAACGATGTTCTCGAGATCCTTGCTCGCCCAGTGGGTCGGCATGGGCTTCTCATTGAAGACCTTGAGCGCCTTGTGCCGGAACTCGCGGATCCAGTCTGCCTCCTTCTTAATGTCGGAGATGTAATCGATTGTCTCTGATGTCAGGCCATAGCCTGCATCGTGCTCGTAGTCCTCCGGGTAAGTGAAGTTACCGGCGTCCTGATCGATATTGACCGCTTCGAGTGTTGCGCTGTCAGCCATGATCCGTCCTTTTCTCTAACAAGTTTACAATTATTATGCGGGAGCCAACTCCTGGGTGACCCAGTCGTAGCCCTTCTCTTCCAGTTCGAGTGCGAGTTCCTTGCCGCCGGTCTTAATGATCTGACCGTCGAACAGCACGTGCACCACGTCCGGCACGATGTAGTCGAGCAGGCGCTGGTAGTGGGTGATGACGAGGAACCCACGCTCTGGAGAGCGCATACGGTTCACGCCCTCGGCCACGATCTTGAGCGCATCGATATCGAGTCCGGAGTCGGTCTCATCGAGAATCGCGTAGCTAGGATCGAGCATCATCATCTGGAGAATTTCGTTTCGCTTCTTCTCACCACCGGAGAAACCATCGTTCACGGCGCGGCCGGTGAACTTCCGGTCCATGCTCAGCGAATCCATCTGCGCATACATATCCTTGTAGAAGGCAACCGCATCAATCTCTTCGCCTTTTGGCAGGCGGGCCTGGAGAGCGGCGCGCAAGAAATTCGCGTTGGTCACGCCCGGAATCTCGTGAGGATACTGGAAAGCGAGAAAAAGACCGGCACGGGAGCGCTCGTCGATCTCGAGTTCGAGGAGGTCGACACCGTCCATGGTCACCGTGCCTTCGGACACCTCGTAGTCTTCGTGGCCGGCAAGCACCTTGGAGAGAGTGGACTTACCGGAACCATTCGGCCCCATGATGGCGTGCACTTCACCTTTCGGGACCTCAAGCGTGAGGCCCTTGAGGATTTCGTTTCCATCCACGGAAGCGTGGAGGTTCTGGATGTTGAGTGTTTGGCTCATGTTATTGAATTTCAATTAGTTGCGTCGCTCTTTTCGCGGCATTCGGGACAGATTCCGCGCATCGCGACGTTCATCTGCTCGATGAGGGATCCATTCGGGAGATTCCAGGGCTCCGCGGCATCCGCTCGCTCGCGAAGGTCGACATCGAAGACAGAATCGCACTGATCGCAGAAGAAATGGGCGTGCGGGTGCAAATTGGGACAAAAACGGGAAGCTTCCCGGTCAATATTGACCTGGGTGATGATTCCCGCCTCGGTCAGCGTCTCGAGGACATTGTAAACCGTGGCCAATGAAATCGACGGCATCAGCAGCTTGGCACGCTCATAAACCGTTGATGCTGTGGGATGTGTGGGAGCAAGCTCCTTCACCACATCGAAGACGAGACGACGCTGCTTCGTCATCCGCTGGCCGCCAAGCATCTCTGCCATGGCTGATTCTGTCAGCTGGTGTTCCATCTGTGTTCCCGTATTACGCCCACTGGTAGCTCAAGGGTTATTGAGATCAAGAATTATTCTAAAAAAGGATCCAAAACGCATTCACGGAGCAGTTTTCATTGCCCCAAACCCTTTTAAAACCGTAGATTCCGGGCATGTGGCGGAGGTTTCGTTCCCTGGTTTTGATGGCTGGCGTTAGCGGTATCCTGCTACTTGGCGTAGCTCAGGACAGCCGAAACAGCTATTCTCCGACCTATTTCGGGGTTCAGGACGGCCAGATGCCTGAAGACCCGCGGAACTGGCGGGGCGGGCGTTTCTACAACTTCCCAACCTGGGAGGTCAGCCAGGACCTGCCCAACGATGTCTTCACTTTCGCGAGGCTCCGCTATAATTCCGGCACCTGGATGGGCCAGCGGGCCAAATGGATGATCGATTATCCGGATTCGGAGCTCAATTTCTCGTATCGACTCAACGAACTCACCTCCCTGGAAGTGAATCCCAAGAGCGCCATTGTCGACATCGATGCCGAACAGATGCGCCACTACCCGTTCATTTACATGATCGAACCGGGCGATATCTGGATCACCGACGAAGAGGCCGCCATCATGCGCGACTATATGCTCAACGGGGGATTCATCATGGTCGACGACTTCTGGGGTGCCTATGAGTGGAAAAACTTCTACCGCGCTCTCAAGCAGATCTTCCCCGATCGCGACTACGTGGAGCTCGAGGTGGACCACCCCATCTTCCACCTTGTCTTTGATCTCGAAATCAAACCCCAGATCCCTGCTGTTGGAATGGCCCAGATGGGAAGGGAGCAGGGCATCACCTACGAATGGAACAAGCCGGGATCGGAGACGCCTCACTATCGGGCCGTTCACGATGACAACGGTCGCATCTGCATGATGATCTGCTTCAACACCGACCTCGGCGACGGCTGGGAAGAAGAGGGAACCGATCCGTGGTACTTCGAGAATTTCTCAGAACCCTACGCTTACCCCCTGGGCATCAATATTGTCTTCTATGCCCTGACACACTGAAGGGACGACAGCTGCCGTCCCTTCCTCGTTGGGATTTTCTCCCGAATTGAAGACGCCGGCCTCAGGGCTTCGGCGGAGGTTTCGGCAGCGGAACCGGCTTGGGTCCACCTTCGGCACCGGGTCGCTTGAGCGGAACCGGAGCAACGGGCTTCGCACCACCGGGAGCACCGGGGGCCGGGGGTTTGGGAGCAGCCGGACCACCGGCAGGAGTCGGAACCGCAGGTGCTGCCGGAACCGCAGGTGCTGCCGGAACCGCAGGTGCTGCGGGGACCGCCGGCTTGGGCGGGCTCGGAACTGCAGGTGCCGGAGGCTTAACGCCGCCGGGCTGCGCGGGACCATGATTCGGCTTCACCGCAGAGAGCTTAACCGTCGTTGCGCCGGAGGCGGCCGGCGCTGCCGGAACCGCAACAGCAGCTGGCTTGACGGCTCCGGGTTTCACTGGCGCCACCGGGGTGGCAGCCGGAGCGGCGGGCGAAGCAGGAACGGCAGCGGCCACAGGAGCGACCGGCTCGGTCTTGGGACCGGCGCTCTCATCGGCCTCGTCGATGGACTTGATCAGATCCTCAGCAGAAGAACCTTCGAGGTCAGCTGCGGAAACAAAGTAAGCAGGAATGGTTTCCCCGAGCATAACCTTGGTTTTTTCAGCAAGCTCAACACCGGCTTCGCCGACAGCTTCACCTTTCACTTTGGTACCGTTGGTTGAACCAACGTCGGCGATCTTCACGGAGTCACCATCGATCTTCAGTTCGGCGTGCTTCACCGAAACCTCGGAAACAAGAACCTGGATATCGTTGTCAGGCCCACGACCGAGGCTAACAGAATCCCCACTCAACTCGTGGGTAGCCGGATCCTGTCCCGGAATACTAACAATAAGAGAAAATAATTTGGAGGACATAGCCCAGAGATGTTGGGAAATTCGCGGCTCGATGTCAATCCGTTGTCATCGATCTATTTGCGGCCTGATTGCGCAACCAGGTTCGCAGCGTATTCGACAGGGAAGTCGCATTCGAATGCCCCAGAGGCTCGTGCTTAGCCCCTTTTGCATAGAGCATTGTTTTCTGAGAAACAGCCAGGGCCTCAAAAAAACGAAAGGCGTAGGGTGGGGGACAAACGGAGTCGAGATCCCCTTCCACCAGCAGAATGTGCGCCCGCGAGGTTATCTCTGCGGCCACCTCCTCGGGTTCACGGCTCGCCGACATCAAGGCAACTCCAAATCTCAGGGAAATCCGGTTATGCACCCCTTCCGCGAAAAAATCATCATCGTCATGACAGTCTTCCGGCGTCACCCCGGTGCTGAGGGTCGCCCGCGGCACCACCCGTGAAAGCATCGTTGCTGCTGCGACCTTCGCCCGCGCCTGTCCGTGGGTTGGCATGATCAACGGGGCATTCAGCCAAACCCAGTCGAGCGAATCCACGAATGGCAGACCACGCGCCAGGAATTGGATCGCATAGAATCCTCCAGTGGAGTGAGCCAGCAATCCAACCGGTTCACAACCAGTCACTTGAAGCACTTCCTCTACCAGCTTTCCTGCCTCTTCGATATCGGGCATATCACCCCGAACCCCCTCTGATTTGCCGTTTCCGGGCCAGTCGAGACCGATTACAGCGTAGCCTGCTTCCCCGAGGAATTTAATAGCCCAGTCAAAGCGTCCGGTATGATCTCCGAGACCGTGCAACAGCAGGACCGTGCCCCGGTTCCCGCCCTCGGGACGAGCCTCCATGACATGGACAGACTGGCCCACGGAACCGGCACTAATCGTCTTTTCGGATCGGAGAATTCGCTGCACGACGACACCCTCGACTTGCCCCAAAAATATTCCAGTTGCGAATGCGGCACGATATGTTTAAATTCGCGCCCCTCTCAGGGGGACCTTTTTAATGCGCGGTTAGCTCAGGGGTAGAGCATCACCTTGACACGGTGGGGGTCACTGGTTCAAATCCAGTATCGCGCACCATTCTTCGCCCACTTCAGGGCTACGAATGGCAAGCCATTTTCCGGGGCCAGCGGCATAGTTCACGCCGCGGTCAGGACTTTTTCTCCATCTCCCGCAGAAGCTGGTATTTTCGAAAAACTTCACGCGAACTGATCGCTGCGATCTGAGCCCCGCGGCGACCATCAAGAAATCCACCTCGAAGCAGGAATGACCGTATCCACCGGAACATCGCGTGGGTCCACGGATCGAGCGCGCTGGCCCGCTTCCCTGACTCAAAAGCCGTTTCCGCCCAGAGCTTCGCATACTTGCCACCACGGGCGCGATGGTCCGCCGCGTCCATAAAGGAGTAATGCTCGATATCTCCCTTCAACAATTCAATCCCGCCATCAACCTCGAGCCGTTCGTGGACCTTTCCGCCCTCAAAGCGCCCCTTTTCCCTCCGAAACAGGCGGACAAGGCGATCAGGGTACCAGTCGCCGTGCCGAATCCATTTCCCCTCGTAGAATACGCAACGCGGCATGCTGAACCCACTGACTGTATCAGGAATTTCTCGAGCCTTGAGTTGCTTGATCTCTTCTCGCAAAGGAGGTGATAAGGCCTCATCCGCATCGAGGCTCAGGATCCATTTATTCTGCGCCAGGTCGATCAGGCGATTCTTCTGCCCGACGAATCCAAGCCACTCCTGCGTTTCCCAGCGGGCTCCAAATTTTTCGGCGATCCCCTGCGTTCCATCCGTGCTTCCCGAATCGAGAATCACGATCTCGTCGACGAGGTCGGCGGCACTTTCGAGGCAGCGCTCGAGGTTCTCCTCTTCGTTGAGAGTGATCACGCAGAGGGAAACTTTCATCGGGGAGTCAATTTAGAGCAGCTCAGCCGCGATCGCAGAACAGCCGAGCATTCCAGCCGTATTCCCGAAGCGGGCGTGGACCACGCTGAGGTGATCAAAGCACTCACTGGTAAGCGAGTCGCGAAGCTTTCGCTTCAACGGATCAAAGAGCAGCTCGCCCGCGTGAGCAACACCGCCGCCGAGCACAACAGCATCGGGGTTGAGCAGGTAGATCGTGCTCATCAGGGTGTTCGCGAGATAGGTCGCTACCCGATCCCAGACTTCCAGCGCCACGGGATCACCCTCTTTGGCGAGAGAAGTGAGGCCTTCCGGCGTGTGATCTCCGGGCAAATCGAGCCCCTTCTCCCGATACATCCCCGCCGCCATCTCTTCGATCTGGCGATTGCCGATGTAGCGCTCGAGGCAGCCGGAGTTGCCGTAGGGGCCTTCGACTCCGTCGTAATCCACGCTCATCTGGCCAATCTCGCCGGCAGCATACTGGCTCCCGCGGAAGAGATCGCCATTGAGAATCAATCCACCACCGACACCGGTTCCGAGCGTCACACAAATCACGTTCGTGAATCCCTGGCCGGCACCGTATTTGAACTCGGCGTAAGCCATGCAGTTGGCGTCGTTGTCCAGCGCGGTTGGAAGACCGGTCTTCTCGCGAATGAGGTCGCGCAGCGGCACCGAACTCCAACCCTTCACATTGGTGAGGTTGTAGGTAACGCCCTTGGAGACGTCCACCGCACCAGGAACACCGATGCCAATCGCAGCGACCTCAGGAAAGGACTGACGCACTTCCCAGACTTTCTCGACGATGGCATCGATCAGCGGATCCGGGCCGTCGAACTCCTGAGTCGGAATTCGCATGACGTCGGTCAACAACTCGGAACCTTCGATAACAGCCAGCTTCACGGAAGTGCCGCCAAAATCGATGCCGATAATTTGAGGAGTGCTCATGATGGAAAATTGAGTTTCGCGATCCGCAGGAGACCCTGCATGGTCAGATAAGGTTCGACCGATTCGATCTCCGGCAAACCGTCGGCTATCAAAGCCGCATATCCTCCCGTCGCAATCACTTTTGCCGGGCAATCCATTTCCGCAATCACCTGAGCCAGAATCTCCCGCGTCAGGCCACGGTAGCCATGAAACGCCCCCGACTGCATCGCGTGCACGGTAGAACGGCCAATCGCTGATTCCGGTCGCTCCAGGTCAATTTCGGGCAGCAAGGCCGTCTTCTGGTGAAGGTAATGCCGCATCGCGTCAAGACCCGGGGCAATGACGCCTCCGATATAGGCCGGCCTGGCGTCGACGATGTCGAAAGTCACCGCCGTTCCAAAGTCCACCACCACGACGCCCTCGTCGCTCCCCGGCTCAGCCACCGCCGCGGCATTAGCGAGACGGTCGGCGCCGACGGTGGATGGGTTCGGAAAATCAATTTCAATCCCGAGCTGAGTTTCGTGACTCACTCGCACCAAGGGGCGTCCCGCCTGAGATGATTCCAGGACCGGCACATTCACCGGAACGACCGAAGCCAGGACCACCTTCTCGTAGTCCCATCCCTGCAGCAGTTCCTCGATTCCGTCCCCGTCGAGGTCGCGCGACAACAGCGAGGCGTGTTCAGACAACCCTTCACGATCGGCCAGGGCGAACTTGGTCCGGGTGTTGTTGTTGTTGATCAGCAGAAATTCTCCCTGGGGCATGACTCACTCCGGCAGTTCCGCCTTCAATGTTTTCCCCTGGAATTCCAGCAGGACAACTTCCGCCGGCTCTTCCAGCCAAAGCTTCACGGTCGCAAGGGAATCCTCTTCTCCGTCGAGGGAGCCGACCTGGCGAAACGGCTCAAAAAAGAAACCCACCGGAACCCCGTTTCCTGTGGTTGCCGTGACAGTGGATTCATCGAGCCGGACTTCGCCGCCCTCCGGAGTTCGACCTAACAGGGTTACCTCAACGATCTGCCCCTGTTGAGTCGGTCTCACATCAACCTTTTCGACAACGAGAATCTCTTTCTCCGGCTCCTCGAACACTTCCGGAGCGAGCGAATCACTGTCGTCCGAAAGCACCACCGGATTATCGATCAACGGATCCGCCGCCTCATCGCCGGGCTTCAACGCATAGACCAACAGACCGATCATGACTGCGAAGAGCAGCCATATCTCGATGCGTTTGAAGATGACGAGAGTTTTCATGTTGGAATGTCAGGACTCCTTCTTCTTAAGGAACTGAAACAGACCCTTTTTCTCCGGAGCCGGACTGGAGCTGGCGGAGGGCTTCGGCGCCGGTCGCGACATCTCACGGCGGGGAGCCGGGGCCGGCTTCTCTTTGGGATAAAGCAATACACCATTCCGGTTCAGCTTGTCTGCAAAACTTGTCAGGTCGTTGCGCAGCTCAGGATCGTTCATCAGGGCGGCAGCGAGACCATTGCCGTGGTCCAGCTTGTCGAGCAGCCGATTGGCCGAATCGAGTGTGTCGCGAAAATCGTCCATGGTTTCATCCAGCTCAGTTAAAACCGGGCCAACCGAATCCAGCGTCTCCGTGAATCCATCAACACCCTCCTGAACATCGTCGAAAGCGGCGTTCACATTCTCAGCCGCTCCTTTGACTTCCACGAGAGCCTCCTCCGTCGTCTTGAGAAGAGGATCCAGGTTTTCCGTGGCCTTTTCGATTCGCTCCGAAGACACCCGTAGCGATGCCAGCAGCGCACTGACATTCTCCACGTTCTGACTGCTGAGCAAGTTAGCCTCAACGCCTTCAAAGACATCGTTCAGTTCCCGAACCGTATTCCCGATCTCTTCAAGCAGTTCGCTGGCCTGGACCAGGGTCTGATCCGCTGTCCCGGCGAGGTCACTGAGGGAACCGGCGCGTTCCGCGGCAATGCGTTCACCTTCCTGGTAAAAAGTCCCATCGTGCTCCGGTGGAGGAGTCACCCGAATGAAACTGTCTCCCATCAG
>JABSSQ010000024.1 GCA_013213905.1 Verrucomicrobiales bacterium
GCGAAATTCCGCTACGGCCTACGGCCTCCGCTCCATTTCGCAGCGCAAGCACAGGTCGAACATCAAACCCAATACCTACCCGAAACATAACCCCGGCAGGACTTTAGTTTTGAAGTGTCCCACCTGCGGGATCAGGTCACGTAGAAGTGTCTGTGCGGCCATGGAAATCGATGCGTCCTTCAGTAAAGTTTGGGAAACGATTGGCAGTGACCGACCCATTAGCGATTATTCACCTTATGTCAGAGAAGGCCTCAAGGAGAATTGGGGCAAGGTAGGTGGTCAGGAGACGGCTCACTATTACAATGGGAAAACCGTGAATCGTTTCATTGTAAATTGGTATGAGAACGAGGGCTATGACCTAAATGCAGAGATGCACGGACAAGTAACGCGAACCGAGCTTCGACTCAAAGATCTTGGCTCTGGCAGAACACAATTGAGTCTCGTTGTTTATCCACCCCACTTGGATAAGATTCCTTTTCCCATCGATTGGTGTCTCTTCAAGATCATGATACAGCCCATCACGAAGAAATACCTTGTAGGCAGTTTAGAAGGTGCGAAGTACTATTTTGAGACCGGCGAAAAGGTTCAGGAAGATCAATTTGGAGGTCACCCAGCTCTTTCTGCGCCGAAAGAGTGAAGAGATGACGATTACTGGGATTGAAGGAAGTGTGGGAGAGTCGCCCGCATCCAAGATGACCCCGCTCGTCTTCCGGGCAGTCGATTGCTGACTCCAGCTCTTCGATAGCTACGTTCTCAGGATTGGGAAGATGTCGTTTTCTGCCGATTAAACATCCTAAATCACTATAAATATCGGACGAGTCATATTTCACGTTTTCCGGAAATTCTTTTCGAGAAGCGGTCTAGACCGATTTTTTTCGTAGTTCCTGTTTAGATATTCCGAAAACTTGCGTTCTGGGAGGGAGTACGCATGTCTTTTTTGCCCACGTCACAGATTTTGACCCTGGCCGGCCCCGTCTTGGTGCTGGCTCTGGTGGTTTCTCCTCTTCAGGGAAGAGAGCCGATTCTGTTGGAGAAGGGCAAGCTGTTGGGTGAAGCCACTTTTGAGGGCGGAGAGCTGTCAGGTGACTGGAAGGCAAGTGGAGAGGTGTCCGTTGCCGATGGTCAGCTGCACTGGACCAGCGAAAAGGGGAAAGCCTCCCTCCAATCGACTTTTCAGAATGACGAAGGGGTGACCCTGGGGGATCACATTCTCGAATACACCTTCCGCTATGACGAGGAACTCGACCGGACTCAGATCGTCTACAACGATGAGTTTGGTCACGCGATCATCATTGCGCTGAGTCCGGAGTATCATCATGTCAGGAAGTGGCCGGACCAGGATGTGTTGCACCGATTCGAGGAATTCCCCGATGCCTCCGGCTCGAGCCTGCAGCCGGGCGAGCTCTACACCGTGACGGTGGAGATGCGTGATTCGGAGTTCCTGGTGCGCCTCAATGACAAGGATTTCCTCTTCGGGGAAAACTATCGGGCGGGCCGTCCCAAGCACCGCCTTGTCGTGAGCTTCGACGGCGGGCAGGGCACCCTGGAGTCGATCCGGCTCTGGGAGGGGACGCCCAAGGCAAGTTGGCCGAAGGAGCGGAAAGACTGGGAGTCTCAAAAAGAGGAGCGCTTGTCCTGGAAGGGCAAAGGACCTGAGGACTTTGATAGTCGCTTTCGCGTCGCCGGGCTGCGCCGTCAATTGAGAGAAAACGGTGACCCTGACTATGCCGCCATTGTGAACGAAACGTCGGCTTACCTGGAGGAGATTCGGTCACTGTATCCCTTTTACGGAGGGAAGCCCACCCGACAGAACGTGGCAGCCAAGAAAGAGGCCCGGCTCCATGACGAACGGTATCAGGCGATGCTGAAACACCTGGATTCGCTCGAGAAAAGAGAACTCGCCTATTTCCAAGCCGTCGACTCCCCATTGCTCGATTCAACACACTGAAAGATGCGTTAACTCGCAGCCCAGCCGATGCTCTTAATCACAAAGTCCCAACTCGCGATCTGCTCGATCGCTATTGGTCTTACTCTGCTCGCGCAGGGGGGCTTTGCTGATTTTAGTAGTCACAAGGTCTATCCGGTTCCCGAAGTGCGCGGCGATGGGATCAAGGTTTCTGATATTAATGCCATCGATTGTGATCGGGATAGCCTGGCGGCCCTGATCCACCGCATCGAAACCAATCCGGACAATCGCATCGACAGCCTCCTGATTGCCAAAGACGGCGCTCTCGTGCTCGAACGCTATTTCCGCGAGGCTAACATCGATCAACTCCACCCGGCCCGGTCGATCATCAAAGGCGTTCTTGCCTTGTGTGTGGGCAAGGCGATCGACGAAGGGAAAATCCAGAGCGTCAATGATCCCATTCTCGATTACTTCCCGCAGATTGACCGGACCAAGCTGGTCGACGGGATCGATACGTGGACCATCAAGGATTCGCTCCTCTTCAGGTCCGGATTGGATTCCAGGGACTACAAGGCCCGTCTCGGCAAGCAACGATTCGAGCGCGATGCGCATGTTCCCTGGCTGCTGGAGCAGGCGACGGCCATTGACGAGAGTAAGCCGTTTCAATACGCCCCTCACGATCCCACCATCATCAATCACATTCTCTCCAACGCGACAGGGCAGACTTTCGAAGCGTATGCGGTTGAGCATTTCTTCGAGCCGATGGGGATCAGCGAGTATCGCTTTCGAACGCTCGGTTATGGCCTGACATATCCACAGGATAGTTTGCAGATGCGGTCACGTGATTTGCTCAAGCTGGGGCTGCTGGTTCAGAACGGCGGAGTCTGGGGCGGTCAGCGACTGCTGAGCCGGGAATATCTTGATGAAGCGACGTCCCCTCAAGCTCCGCACAAGGACGGATCCCATGGCTACTTCTGGACGCTTCCGAATGTCACCGTTAACGGAGCGCCAACCAGGGCGATCATGAAGTTCGGTGCCTTCGGTCAGGCCATTTACGTGGTGCCGGAATACGACCTGGTCGTGGTCTTTACCGCTGGCGGTCTGCGCGTGCAGAAAGAGGGTGCCAGTGAGCCCCGCGAGCTTCGGCCGATGTTGCAACAAGACATTCTTCCCGCCTTTCCCAAGAACTGATTGATCGAGACTGAACCCTGAATCTCCCCATGAATCTGACAACCCAAGCAACCAACCGCCGAACCTTCCTCCGCAACGGAGCGAAAGCTTTGACGATGCCTTTTCTCGCCAGTCTGCTTCCGGCCGGCTCGAGAGCTTTGGCGGAACAATCCCTCGCCTCCGTCGCGCCGAAACGCCTCCTCTGGATGGCGATGGGGCACGGCCACATGGAGAAGCATTTCTACCCGACGGAGAGTGGTCGCCTGAGTGACATGGCCCTGCCTCCGGGCTGGGCGCCGATGAAGAAGAACCTCGACCAGGTCACGATGGTTTCGAACTTCACCAATGCGGAGAACAAGCAGCCTCACGAAGGCAGCGAGGCGGTCCTGACCTGTGTCAATGTCGTCGGGTTTCCTGGCAAGGCACGGCACAATAGCATTTCCTGCGACCAGGTTGCGGCGGCGCACCTCGGTCGGGAAACGCGCTATGAGAGTTTGCAGCTCAATTGTGTAAACAACGATTCCGGCAATGGCCACGGCGGGATCGCCATGTCCTACCGTGAGGATGGCAGCCCGCTGCCAGGCTTTGCCTCGCCCCTGGAAGTGTATTTCAAGATCTTTGGTGGCAATGTGAGTCGCGAGGAGATGCTGCACACCCTCCAGCAACGTCGCAGTATCTTCGATATCCTGGGATTCGAAGACAGTTCGACCAAGCGCCTCCTCAGCAAAGACGACCGGGAAAAACTGGAGGAATACACCACCAGCATTCGTGACATCGAACTCTCCCTGAGCCGGGAGGAGGAGTGGATCGACATTCCTTATCCGAAAGCGACTCAGAAGAAGCCGCCGCAAGGCATGCAGGGCGAGCCGGAGATTAAGGCCATGTTCCAGATGATCCTCGCCGCCTGGCAGACCGATGCCACTCGCGTCGTGACCTACCGCATGCCGGACGCTGGCCTGCTTCAGAGCATGGGGATCTCTTCCACGCCGCACACCCTCTCGCATTACGGTTCCAATGCCTCGCTGCATGACCTCAACCTGAAGCGGACGACGAAGTGGATGCAGCTCTACTCCGGCTTCATCGATCAGCTTCGCTCAGCGAAGGATCCGCTCGATCCGAACGGCGGCACGCTCTTTGACAACAGCCTCGTCTACAACGGCGGGGGACTGCGCACCGCGCACCGCAACACCAACGTGCCCTGCTTGCTCACGGGAGGGGGATTCAAAGGCCTCGAGCATGGTCAGCACCGCCTTGCCGCCAAGGAGAACACGCCGCTGGCAAACCTGTGGACCACGATGTTGCAGGACGCGGGAGCGCCGGTGGAGCGCTTTGCCGATGCGAGTGCGACGGCGAGTTCGATCTGGGGCTAAGTCACTTTGAGCGGACTGATTCAATTCTGAAGGAACTGAAAATAGAAATTCTTAGCGAAACGAGACCTTATGAAGAAAAAAGGAAACAGGTTATGGCCATTGATGACCGTGTTCGTCGCTGTTGTGTTGAGTTGCTCAACCGCCCAGGCAACGCTCATCATCTACAGCCAGGATTTCTCATCGAATCCCCTTGTGAATCAAAATAGCGGCAACCACTTCCTTCCCTCGAGCTCAGGCGTCAGTAACACCACGGCCGATTATGAAGACTGGGTTCATACTAAAGCTACATACAACGGTACTGGCGATTTTATTTCTATTTCTACCGCCGGCAATAGTGGCAAGAACGACGCCTCCCGGGGAACCGGGTTTGCTCTTGATGGAGATAAAGTGGGTGCGGAATTGCAGGCTGGAGATTACAGCCTCAGCTTTAATGTAATTGCAGATAATCCTGATGGCATTGGGGTTGGTATCTATGCCATGGATTTTGGAGGAACCAGTCGATACAAGATCGATACCGTAAGTGGCCCTGGAGGATGGGTGTTTGCCGAAGGATTGGATGCTTCCAATACACTAACGACCCTGTCGCCTGATCAGATGATCACGGGAACAGGCACCAAGACGATCAATTTTACCGTCGGAGACGCCAACGCCGGCGATGACCTGATCTTTTTGTTCACTACCAGGACAACAGTAGCTGAAATGCCACGTTCGACTTCATTTGATGATGTCGTAGTCTCTTTCACGGCCGTCCCTGAGCCTAGCAGCTTTACCTTCATGGGGCTCGGCCTTGCCGGCTTCTGCTGGCTACTCCGTCGACGCAAGCTGAAAGCCATCGAGGCAATCCAGGAGGGCTGATTTCTTTCGCAGGAGGCAGACGTCATGACTTGGACCCCCACATGGAGCAGAATGCCGGCTAAACGGCGGTGTGCTCAGTCGGCCACTGAGGGTGAATACAGAAAAATTTCACTGGTGAATAAACCGCCTCTCCCGGGGGAACTGCCTAGTTGTGGTGGCCTGGTAGGCTTCTTCGGGAGGGGGCTTGTTTCAGAACGAAGCGGGAGTCGAACGGTGGCGAACCTGTTTGAATTGAAGCGCCTGTTCGTGCGACACGAGCGGGATTCACAAAGCTGCGAAGGTGCTTGGCAAGGCCAGACTAACAAACGTGCCATTCAGTAATCGGACGGTGCTTCTGGCTATCCGTTCCCACCTAATATTCTCACATGCGCTTACAGAATTGGAGGAAGGTGGTGGGTCGTGTTCGAAAGCGGTCTCGGTGGTTCATCGGGGTGATGGTGTTAATTGTCCTTGTCGGGGTAATCGCGCTTGTCGGGCGGCCGGATCGAGCGTTGAAGCAATGGCGGGCGCAGAGCCTGCTGGAAGAGGGCCGCGACTACGCCGCGTCCGGTGAATGGAATGAGGCGTTGCGCGCCTCCCGCGCCTCGGGGCAGCTTTGGCCGTCGACTGGCTCGATCCGTGTTCAATTCGATGCGCTGCAGCAACTGGGACATCCTGCGACTCCGCGAGCCGGCCAGATGCTGTTTTCCCGGGCGGATGCCACCTTAGATGACCGGCTCCAAGTCTTGAAATTTCTGCTCGACGCCGGGGATCTGATTGGATTTGTGAGCGCGCTTGAGGCAATCAATGATCAAGAGGAGAGAAGAAGTGAAATACAGCTCCTGAAGGTGCGCTTCCTTCTGGCGATGGGACGAGTGGAAGAGGCCATCACCTTATCGGATTCGATCCCCGCTGCTGAACGCGGCCCGGGGGCGGATTTGTTGCTGGTTCGTGCCTTGCTCGGTAACGGTGATGCGGAGATCCGAGCCTATGGGCTCAATCGCCTGGATCGCCTCCTTGATGAAGGTGATTCGCAGGTAGTCGTAGCGGCTACTCGTATTCTGGCCAACCAGCCGGACTCTAACTTGCTTCCGAAGATTGCCAGAAAAGTGTTGGACCGGATGAGCGGGGACGCCTTGCTAACCGGTGATGACGATCTCTCGTTGATGAGGCTTCGCCTGGTTTGTGATCCTGATGAGCGGGACTCCATCCTGAGTGATGCGATTCAAAAGCATCATGAGAATTCACTTGAGCCGCTCTTGGCCAGGCTGCTGCAAGTCGGGGAACCCAACGCCGTGCTCACATTAACTGAAGCTGCCGGATCTCTTGAGGAACTTACCCCCGCGATTTATCAAAGTCGCCTTGAGGCGCTGCATCGGTTGGAGCGCTATGAACAACTTGAAAACGAACTGAAAACACCTCCCAAGGCAATGCGTCCGGCCGGCTTGTACTGTTTCCAGGCGATGACCGCCGGCCATTTGAACAAAGCTGCCGAGGAAGCCAGCTACTGGATGCAGGCCTTTGAGGCAGCGGAGTTGGTCCAATCAGAAAATCAGTTCTATAACATCGCGAAGGCTGCGGCCTTAGCGGGGGCGACGGAACAGCAAATGGAGGCGCTGACACGTGCCATTGAGCATCGCCTGGGGATTCCTCCGCCGGCGTCGCAACTCGGTCCGCTTTTCCACTGGCTCGCCGAAACCGATTCAGAGAGGCTTCTCTCGATCTCTTTCCTTCTGATGCGTCGGGAGCCGAATAACCCGATCCTGGTTAACAATTTTCACTATCTCCAATGTCTCTACGGCACGCCCACTGCAGAAACGTTGTCGATCATGAGCCGATTGTTAGAGGCTTTCCCTCATCATGACTCGATCCGGGGGACGCTGGCTTTGGCTCAATTCAGGAGTGAACTCTATGAGGAAGCCTTCGCGACTCTGGATGAAGGGGCGACGCCGCGGGAAAATCTTCCGGAGGGGGTGAAGGTCGTGATGGCAGGGTCCTTGTTCCGACTCGGGAAAGTGGCTGAGGCCGAGGAGTTTGCCGCGGAGATCGACTGGGACGGAGTGTTTCCGTCGGAAGCGGCCTCGCTACGGAGGCTGCTTGACTCAGCTCGTTCAGGGGCGGTGGGGGAGGTCTCGTTTGAGGGAGAGTGTTTGCGCCGTGGCAGGCTCGGTGAGTTTCAATCGCCTCTTCTTGATGGCTTTCTCACATCACGAAAAGATTTGGCGTTTTTTTGTCCAATTATCTCTCCTGCGGTGGACCTGCCATCGGAACTCCAGTTTTCAATCGCCATTCCCCCCAATTATCCAGGGCGACGCTAACGAGCCCTGTGTCTGATTTTCAAAAGCCCAACATACCCATTCAATGACACGTAATAAGCTCAAGAAATACGGAATAGCCGTCCTCATCCTGGTCGCGCTTGTCTCGCTACCGATGGTGAATGCTCAGGATCTGGATATTCCCGGTTTGGAAGAAGCCACGGCGCCGGCCGCTTCGGCAGATGCTCCGGGAACGACAGCCAAAGCGGAGATTAATCTCTGGACGATGATCAAAGCCGGTGGCCCAACCATGATTGTGCTTGGCCTGTTGTCTTTCGCCGTGATCGGCCTGGTCGTCTACGGCTTGATTGACCTTCGCAAACCCAACTTTGTTCCGGATGCCCTGCTCGGCAGCCTGAAGGGCGACATGGAGGGGCTGGATCTGGAGTCCGCCCGGGCCAAGTTGCAGCCCGATGACAATTGTCTCTCGGCGGTGATGGATGCCGGCATTCATTACCTTTCTAAGAAAGGTTACGAAGTGCTCGAGACCGAAAAGTTCGAAGAAGTGCTGGGCTCCGCTAACGAGCGCTTCAATCGAGGACGGGCAAGAACCGTGAACTACTTTTCCATCATTGCCCAGGCTTCACCGATGCTGGGGCTTCTCGGAACCGTGGCGGGTATGATCCTGGCGTTCGGCAGTTTGAGTAGTTCAGGCGGAGGTGACCCCTCGGTTTTCGCCGATGACATCTCGATGGCGTTGGTGACGACCGCCTCGGGCCTGATCGTCGCCCTTCCGGCGATCTTTGCTTACTTCTTCATGCGCGACAAACTCCAGACGCTGGTGTCTCAAACCGATGACGCGGTAGAAGAGTTGATTGAGACGCTCAGTGATGCGCTGGCGGCTTACCAGCATCAGGAACCCCAGCAGTAGTTGGGCCGTCGTTTTAAAAGCGTTAGCGCCTGAAAGAATCCCCCTCCGGCAAGCGCAAGTCTGAGTCCTCTCCAGGAAAATGCCGAAAACCAAAGATGTCTTCAAAGGGTCGGACCTGAAAACCGACCTGTCACCGATGATCGATCTGGTGTTCCTCTTGCTGATCTTTTTCATGGTGACGGCTAATCTGGTCACCTTCAAAAAGGATCCGCGAGTGGTCGTGCCCGTGGCCAGCGATGCCGTGGTCCCGGAGCTGATCGAAGGGCGCGTGGTCATGAATGTGCTGCAGGACGGAACGATCGTGGATACGGAAGGAAAAGTTCTGAGCGCGTCCGAATTGGAGCAGTTCATGTCTCAAGCCAAGGCAAAGAATGCCAAGACGCGTCTCCATCTACGGGCGGACGCCCGGGTGGACTACGAGCACATCAAGGTCGCGAGCCGGGCCTCGGCTGCGGGTGGGGTGCCCACGGTCATTTTCTCGACCCACGTTGTTGAATAACCCCTGTCAGTCATGCCGAAGAAAAGTAACCCCTTTAAGAATCAGCCAGAGCCGGAGACTGACATTTCTCCGATGATCGATGTGGCGTTTCTGCTGCTGATCTACTTCCTGGTCACGACGACGCTGCAGAAAAACGAAGCGGATCTCAGCCTGACCCTGCCGGGCGTATCGGCTGCCGACAGCAAGAAGGTGAAGATCAAGCAGACGGTGGTCAAGATCGACCCACAAGGCGTGATTTACGTGAATGATGAAGTGGCGGATCAGGACAACAGCGATCGCTCCGTTCCTGTGCTGACTGACCGCCTGAAGCGTTACGCGGCCTCAACCGCGCTGGCCCAGACCGAGCCGCAGATCATCATCGATTGCGATGATAAAGGAAAGGGGCAGCGCTTTGTCGATGTTCTCAATGCCTGTGCCAAGGCCGATATCAAAAACATCACGCTGGCAAATTAGAGATAGCGATATGGTAGTGTGCTTCCAACGACTCGGTAGATGTTCGCCAGGGCAAGCTCTTGCTATCGTGCTTGGCATTCTCTTTTTGGTGACGTTTTCCCAAGCTCAGGAGGCTGAGGCTCCTGACATTGTCACGTCGTACAACAAAACCCTGGATGCTCTTGACGCTGGTGATCACGAGACGGCACTCAACCTTTGTAATGCCATCATCGAGGACTACGGAACCGCTCAGGAGGGCATGGAAGTGTTCGGGTCCGTCTTTGGCCATTGGTATTACCTGCGTGGCCTGGCCTTGATGGGGGGCGAGAAATTACACAAGGCATCGGCGGATTTTGAGACTTGTTATCAAAGTGATTACGAAGCGCCCGAGGAGAACCCGAATCATCGCCCCAACCAGTTTCGCATGCATGCCCTGGTGCAGTGGGGGAACTGCCAAATGCTTCTCGAAGACTACGCGAAAGCTCGGGAAGTGTATCAAAAGGTCCTCGCAGAGGACGTGGGAAATCGGCTCAGCTACAACTGGAAACTCTACACGGCAGTGAACATGGGTCGCTGCATGATCAAAACTGGCGCGGTTGAAGAGGGGTATGACTACATTGTCAGGGCGCTCGACGCGGAACGCTTTCCGCTGTCGATTAAGATGATCGTCTTTCAGATCCTGGCGGAGGACTGGTCGCCATTGGTGAGTGCTGACCGGACCCGCGAGTTTCTCGATCAATACCGACACATCGCTCTGAGTGCCCCGACCGAAGAGCGTGCCAAACGGGATCCCAGCTTCTTTTACCTGGCCAACGGCGCCCTGGAAAAGGGTGATCCGATGCTCGCTCTGAGCTGGTATCGCATGCTGTCTCACCCGGGGCAGATCATCGCTGACTTCAACGAAACCATCGAGCTCTACACGGCGCGCAAAACGTCCGACCCACGTCCCGAGATCATCCCGCGTCTCGACGAGG
>JABSSQ010000240.1 GCA_013213905.1 Verrucomicrobiales bacterium
ATGCCCTCAGGGCAATGACGATTCTGGGGGCGCTTTCTCCTGACAAAACCATGCAGGCCCAGGAGCTTGCCAGTGCGGGTAAGATCCCGATTAAGTTTCTGGAACAGATTCTGCTCGTTCTGAAGCGTTCAGGTCTGCTGAAGAGTAAGAGGGGAGTCGGGGGTGGCTATCGCCTGGGGCGGGAGAGTCGGCTCATCTCGGTGGCGGAAGTCATCGAAACCGTCGATGGCGAATTGGTGAGTTTCATTGATGCCGATGATTTTCCCACCTTTTCCGGTTCTGCTGGAATCGTAAAGTGTCTCGAAGAGGCCGAGGAATTGATCAACCAACGTCTCGCGGAAACCAGTATTGAGGATCTCGTTCAAACGGGTTCTGATGATGCGATGGTCGGTTACGGCATCTAGGTGCCGCTCAATGCACGATTGACATCACGCCCGTTTTCAGGCCGTATTCTTGTTTTTTGTGCCTGCTGATATTTGGCGGCTCGCACCAGTGAATGATTGCGGAAACCATTGCCACTCAGTTCGACGTTCCCGGCCGGCTCGTGACTCTGCGCCCGATCGGTGCCGGAAATGTGAATGACACTTACCTCGTGATCCTGAGAACCACTTTCTCCGAGGAGCAGTATATTCTTCAGCGAATTAATCGGAACGTCTTCAAGGAACCCGCGGCCGTGATGGCCAACATGAAGGTGGTCACTGACCACGCTCATCAGCGAATTGCGTCCGAGGCGGACACGGCAGATCGTATCTGGCAGTTACCACGAGTCATTCCTGCCAAGGACGGTGGGGATTTTGTGTTGGATGAAGAGGGCGAATGCTGGCGGGCGCTCTCGATGATCGCCAGTACCATGAGTTATGAAAAGGTGGGTGTTCCCGAGCACGCCGCCGAGGCAGGACTGGTACTGGGACACTTTCAGCGCATCATTTCCGATTTTCCGATCGATCAGTTGGCAGACACCTTACCGGGGTTCCACATCACTCCCGGATACCTCGAGTCTTACGACGAGGCGCTGAAAGAGGAGATTGGTAGAGCTCGTCTGGCCGCGTCATCGGAAGCGCGCCGCCTCAGCCAGTTTGTTGAGGCGAGGCGGGATTTTGCTTCGATCCTCGAAAATGCGCGGGAGGCAGGGGAATTGGTCGAGCGTCCCATTCACGGTGATCCGAAGATCACCAACGTGATGATCGATAAGTATACGGGTAAAGGAACCTGCATCGTTGACCTTGATACCGTGAAGCCGGGGCTGATCCACTACGACATTGGTGATGCTGTCCGAAGCAGTTGCAACCCGGCAGGGGAGGAAGCGACTGATCTGAGCGAGGTGTTTCTCGACCTCGATCTTTTTGAGGCACTTGTCAGGGGCTACCTGACCGAGGCAAGAGAGTTTCTCACTGAGAACGACAAGAAATATCTCTACGACTCAATACGCCTGATCACCTTTGAACTTGGTTTGCGTTTCTTCGCTGACTACCTGGCAGGCGATGTCTATTTCAAGACCACTCATGATGGCCAGAATCTCAACCGTGCCAGGGTTCAGTTTGCGCTTTGCGAGAGTATCGAAGCGCGAGAGGGTAAGATGAAAGATATCCTCGAGAAATACTGCCAGTAGCGTGCCCGGCATTAGCCGAAGTATTCACGATTCCATTTCAGGCCATAATAGTAGCCTACCAGGCTTGCCGTGAGGCTGAGGGAAATGGCGATCGCGATTCCGAAGAAGTTGCCGATCCACCATCCCAACGCGCCGGCGACCGATGAGATGATCATGACGAAGAAAAATCCCATAGCGAAGGTAGGCATAAATTATGAAAATTATAAAGTCAAGGGCCTGTTTCGGTTCCGAGTGACAACCCTGCTGGACGAATTGCCGTTGTAAGCGTTTCGAAACCCGGGCTGCGGCTCGCTGAGTAGCGACTCGGTTCAGCGGCCAAAGCTTTTTCCTGCGACCTGTTTTGTCCGCAGTTCTTGCCCTTTCGAAATGTGCTGTCGTCGGCTATGGTGGCGCCAATGGCAGGAAAGGAACAAGGCCCCGACAAAGCCACCGAAATTCGCACCGACTGGCCGGAGGGAGCAGTCTGGTTCCGCAAGCGAATTCCGGAGGGCATGCCCTGGGGGGACGAGAGCCTGCTTGAGGAGATCCCCGACTCCGCCAAGGGCTGCTACGGCGTGAAGGTGGATGAGTATGTCTACATCGACGGGCAACGCTACAGTCCGGGCAATTACATCACCGTGGGAAGTGTTGCAGAGATCGAGAAGCTTCTGGCGAATGTAAAGAAAGTCAGCGGTATCTTTGTCCCGTGGTATGACAGGGTCATCAGTGCGGCTTTGTGGCGGCCGCATCACCGGCCGGTCGACAAAATCGAATACCGAAAACGAATCCAGCAGCGATTCTTCAGGAGCCTGGCTCTCTGTGTTGGGTTGATTGTCCTCGGAATTCTGCGGCCGGAATTCCTGATGATGGCCATTCTCGGTGTCGCCATGTTCGGGCTCTACCCACTGGTCGAATCCACGATGGCCTGGTTTCGCCCGGTCGATACATATTCCGTAGACGAGCTCAACGACCGATTGGTTCGAAACGAATTCTTCAGTCAGTGGGTGGGGCGGCAGCCGAGGTTAATGGTGAAGGTAGCGGTGGGATTACTCGCGATTGTTTTCGTGGGCCAATCCTTGGTTGATTATCAGAATCCGGTTCCTTATCCCGAGATCAAGACCTCGATTCAGGAGGCCGCGCTCGTTAAGGAGGCTGTGAGGGATGGAGAGGAATGGTGGCGGCTCGTCACAACAGGATTGCTGCATGAAAACCTGATTCATATTGTTTTCAACGGGATGGCTCTCTTCAGCCTCGGCAGGGTCATCGTTGCTTTAGTCAGTCCCTCTTTGCTCAGCATCGTCTTCCTGGTGTCAGTGATAACCGGATCTTTAGCCAGTCTCTATCTCGGTCAGGCACCGGCATCGGTGGGGGCATCCGGCGGAATTTTAGGGTGTCTCGGGTTCCTGCTCGTAGTAACCCAAAAATTCAGGAGGCAGGTGCCGGATTACTTGCGGACCAATCTGATCATGTCGTGCATCGTGATTGCCATCTTTGGTCTGCTTGGTAGCCAATTTATTGATAATGCAGCGCACGTTGGCGGATTTGTTGGTGGTGTGGTGTTAGGTGAATTGCTGTATTCGCAACTTAAGCTGGTGCCCGGTTCGACGAGAAAATCGATTCGAGCAGTTTCAATCGTTTGCGTTAGTGTTTTGTTAGCCGGTGTCGCCAAGGTTTTCTGGGAGTTTTGGAGTGTCAGTCTAAGTGTCTCCGGGGCAGTTTAGTTCAATGGAGAAGGTAGCAGGGATCTCATCTGAAGACCTGGCGCCGAATGAGATTCGGGTGAGTTCGTTCTGGCTTGATAACGAGGATCAGCTCCCGCTTGAGCATCTGCGTCCCTGGTTGAGTGAGCATGAAGTTGGTCGTGCCGAGTCATTCCATTTTGAAAACCACGGTGACCGCTATGTCAGGGGACGTGCGGTGACACGCCTGATTCTGGCCACTCATCTGGGCTGTTCTCCGTCCGACCTTGAGTTTCGAAATGGCGAATACGGAAAGCCTCAACTGGCAGGTGGAGAGTTGCACTTCAATCTCTCCCACTCGCTCGACAGGGCGGTGATCGCGGTGTCTCGATTGCCCCATGTCGGAATCGATATCGAATGTTTCAGCCGGGAGGTCGATGTGGACGGTTTGAGTCGGCGTTGTTTTCGGGATGTTGAGATCGCGAGGTATGAAGGGATGACTCCCGGGCAGAAGAATCGAGCATTTTTCTGGACGTGGACCGCCAAAGAGGCCCGCATGAAGGCGACGGGGGAGGGTTTCAGTCTTGAGCCTCAGCGAATTGAGATCAGATTCGACGGGGAGGTTCCGGCAGAGTGTATCGAGCCGACGACCCCGAGGGCTTATGTTGCCCCGGTAAAGTTCAGTGACGGTTTGGTCGCGTGCACAGTTGCCTGCACTCAATCGTTCCGGATCAGGCTCGAGGAAAAAGTTGTAACGCTGAGGTAACTTGGGGGGACACGGGGCGAACGGATAAGGGTCCCCGGCATAGCCGTGTGGATCCTCAGCATAGCCGTGTGGATCTTCGATATGGCTTTCATCTGATTCAGCAGTTTTCAGGTCGTTTTCGACAGAAAAGTGCTTCAGATGACACTTTTTGATTGCTCTGAGTCACGCAAAT
>JABSSQ010000241.1 GCA_013213905.1 Verrucomicrobiales bacterium
AGTCGGAGTCGGAGTCGGAGTCGGAGTCGGAGTCGGAGTCGAGTAACGGGGGGCGTTTGACAACACTCAGGGTCTGTTCCGGGAGCAGAAGCCCGTCAATTTCTTCGAGCTGTTTTGACCATTCGAAACTTTGTTTTGAAGCGCTGAGGTCGATAGTTTCCGTCACGAAGTGGGTTTCGCCATCGGCCGTGACTCCCTTTGTTCTAAGAAGCCACCGTTGCTCCGCGGCCTCGGTCCATGAGGATTCATGAAAGCCTCCGTGATTATCAAAAGCCCACGAGTGAAACTGCTGGGTCTTTGGGTTGAAGCCGATTCGAAGGGTTGAGATCATGCTTTCGCTGTCTGCTGACTCGGTAAGGGAACGCCCGTCGATAAATGGGCCATCAAGACTCCAGTTAAAGGAGAGCCATGACTGGTGGCCGTCTTTCTGAATCAGCCAGTCACCGATGAGCCAATCAAGGGCAGCCATTTTTTCTGATGGCAGGGCGTGGTCCTCCGCGTAATCTCTAACGCTGGCGACGAGCCACTCACCGTCTTCCTGCTTCGAATGGGTGGCACTGAAATGGTAGGTGGAAATGGTTCCGTCCGGAAATGTCAGATGAATGGCGCCATCTTCTGTCGCCAGATTGGGGGTGATGAAACGAACCGAAGTGACTTCTGCTGCCGCGAGGGGGCGCGATTCGCTGAGAAAGGCGGCCGTATAGTGCTCGCGCAGGTTTTCGAGGCCTGAGACTATTTCCCCGTTCGTCAGAATGAGTTCGCCTTGCTCCAGAAATAAGGCTGCGATTCGATCGGCGTCTCCGTCGTTGTAGGCTTCGATGAAAGTCGCGGTATTCTCTTCGAGAGCACGCATGGCTTCTTCGTAGCTGCCGTCTTCAGCGAAAGCGAAGGTGTTAGTAATCAAGAAACAGAGGATTGAGCAGACAAAACACTTCATGATCGAGTCTACGAGGTAACCAAATGCCATGAGTTGTCTCAAATGAAAAATACAAGATTTGTCGGCACATGCTGACTCGATTCCACTGAGTTCAAACTTTTCCGGTCAGTGAAAGATCCGTTCAAGATCGACAGGCAGGGGTGCAGGCAAGCGGCGCGGCATCGATCACAGTTGATCACAGTTGATCACAGTTGATCACAGTCGATATGCCGAATTAAGCCGAATGAAATCCGGGTTATGCCGGTTCAGGGGGGAGGGGCACGAACAAAGTCCCAGCGATGCAGAGGGTTCGGTTGCGCTGAGGCAGCGTCAAAGCCACCATCGGAGATGGAGGGGAGATTTTAGCTGGCTTCAACAGCAGCTTTCTTGGCAGCTCGCTTGCGCTCATTGGCATCGAGGATGCGCTTGCGCAGACGGATGTTCTGCGGCGTCGCTTCGACGAGTTCATCAGGTTCGATGTACTCGATGGCCCGCTCGAGCGAGAACTTGATCGCCGGAGTCAGGTTGACGGTCTTGTCGCTGCCGGCGGCGCGGTGGTTGGTGACGTGCTTGGCCTTGGTCGGGTTGACCGGGAGGTCATCGGTGCGCGGGTTCTCGCCAACGATCATGCCTTCGTAGACATTGTCGCCGGGGCTGACAAACAGTTTGCCGCGGGTCTCGATATTGAGCAGCGAGTAGTTCATGGCCTCGCCTTTCTCCATGGAAACCAGAGTGCCGGTGTGGCGCGTGCGGATGTCGCCGGAGTCGGGGCGGTACTCCTTGAAGAGGTGAGACATGATGCCTTCACCGCTGGTGAGGTTAAGCAGCTCGAACTCGAAGCCGATGAGACCGCGGGTCGGGATGGTGACCTCAAGGTTGGTGCGCCCGTTCTTGGCGCTCATGGCTTCAGTCTTACCCTTTCGGTTGGCGAGAGACTGCATGCAGCCACCGACAGCGTCGTCGGGAACTTCGAGGTAAAGTGTTTCAAACGGCTCGTGCATCTTGCCGTCGATCTCTCGCTTAATCACGGTAGGGCGGGAGACAAGAACTTCGTAGCCTTCGCGGCGCATTTGCTCGACGACCACGGCGACCTGCATCGCACCACGGGCGCTGACCTTGAATTCACCGGCGCTGGCGGTGTCTTCCACCTTGATGGAGACATTGGTGCGTCCTTCGCGAATGAGTCGGTCGCGGATTTCGCGTGAGGTAACGCGGTCACCCTCGGTGCCGGCAAAGGGGCCGTCGTTGACGGTGAAAGACATCATCACTGTGGGCGGATCAATCTCGACGAAGGGGATGTGCTGCGCTTCAGGATCGGAGGCGATGGTTTCACCAATCTCGACATCTTCGAATCCTGACAGGCCGACAATATTTCCGGCCACAGCGGTTTCGGCTTCGCTGGTGGCGAGAGCATTGTATTCGAAGACCTTGGAAATCTTGGCGCGCTGCGGCTTCTCGCCATCGTGGATGCGCCAGACGGTGTCACCTACGGAAACAGTGCCGGAGAGGATCTTGCCGATGGCGATACGACCGACGTAATCGGACCAGTCGATGTTGGAAACCAGCATGGTGAAGTCAGCTTCAGGATCGACCTCAGGAGCCGGAATATTCTCCATGATCGCATCGAGCAGGGGCACCATGTCGGATGCGTTTTCGTTGGGCTCGACGTCAGCGAATCCGTTCTTGGCGCTGCCGTAAAGAAAGGGGGCTTCGAATTGTTCTTCGGTGGCCTCGAGATCGAGGAAAAGCTCCAGCACCTTGTCGTGGACTTCGAGAGGCTCAGCGTTGGGGCGGTCGATCTTGTTGACGAACACGATGGGAGTCAGTCCGGCGGCGAGAGCTTTCTTCAGGACAAAGCGAGTCTGGGCCTGTGGCCCTTCGTAGGCGTCCACG
>JABSSQ010000242.1 GCA_013213905.1 Verrucomicrobiales bacterium
AACACCTCCAGAAGTAACACCTCCAGAAGTAACACCTCCAGAAGTAACACCTCCAGAGGTAACACCTCCAGAGGTAACACCTCCAGAGGTAACCCCGCCAGAAGTCGCTCCTCCAGAAGTCACTGCTCCAGAAGTGCCCCCTCCAGGGGTAACGCTTGCGGAGACCGGCTCGCTACTTCCGCCGGTGCCATGGAAAACCACACCACCGGTAGCTCCGTTATTGCGCTCGTAATTAGTAACTCCACCCTGCCCGTAGTGCGGAGTCACGTAAGCATCCTGATCGTTACCGTTGTATGGCTGGGGCACGTAGCCAAAAACACGCTCCTGCTGAACGGGAGAAAGGAAAGCCACTGTCTTGGCAAGGCGCCGACAATACTCTTCATACCCCGCGGCGGGATAACCGGAACTCATCGCACATTGAACGGCCAAAAGGGATTGGGACGGCTCGTTGTCGCCGATCTGGGCTTTGGCAGGAACGGTCATGGCCGCCAAAGCCAACACTGGAAGTAATCGTTTAAGAAGTGTGTTCATCGGGTTCCTGCGATTTCAGCCACAATACTATCACTTTTATTTTTTTTATGGAAATTGTCAATATTTCTTTTCACAATATTGAGATGCGAGAGAATCAGATCTGAAAATCTGAAGATTTTGCTCATCTGGCCGCGAAATTACCGCCTATTTGTTCGTGATTTGGCCTTTTACGATCCATTGAAATCCCTACACTTCTGGACATTCCAGCCGAATGTCCTTCGCCTCCCCGCACTTTTTCCTGCTGATTCCCCTGCTCTTCCTTGCCGGCTGGCTTTTTCGGCGGCTGGAACTCTGGAAGCCACTCCGGGTCATCTTGTTGCTGCTGCTCGTCGTCGCGATCTGTGACCCACTCATCAAGCTGAAGCGCGGAGGCATGGATCTCTGGGTTCTTCTCGATAGATCGGCCTCAGCGCGGGAAATGGTCGATACCGGAGAGCGGGAATGGAAAGCACTGCTCGAGAACTCCAAACCCGGATCCGACTACCGGGTGAACTTCCTCGACTATGCGGCCGAGGTCATTCCTACCGCCCAGACGGAAAACTCCATCTTCAGTGGCAACCGGAGCCTCACTCGCACCTCGCTGGCGATTCGTGACGCACTCGCGAGGATGGATCAGACCAAGCACAATCGTCTCCTCGTATTTACCGACGGCTACAGCACCGAGCCGCTCACAGGAATCACTGAGAAACTGCTCAAGGAGGGCATTCCCCTCGACTACCGCGAACTTCGTCCTCCTGAAGTCGTCGATTACCAAGTCGCCGAACTGAATTTCCGGACCCGCGTCCAACCCGGTGAACCCTTCATCGTCGATGTGGTGATCTCAGCCAACGCAGCGGGAACGGTTCCTGTGACGGTATCGCGGGCAGGCAAAACGCTGTTCACCAGGGACGTGGAGGTCGAGAACGGCCGTGGACGACTGCGTTTCTCAGACCGAATCGTTAAACCCGGTGCCCATCAATATATCGCTACCATCGAACCCGAAACCGATGCCCACGAAGGAAACAACCGCCAGGAAAGATGGATCGAAGTAGCGTCGGGTCCCCGCGTCGTTCTCCTGACGAACTACACCGATGATCCCATGGCCAAAGTGCTGCGCTCGCAGGGCTTTGCGGTGGATATCATTGAAGACACCCTGTCAGTCAGCCCGGGTATACTGACCGGCGCGCGGGCCGTCGTCCTCAATAATGTGCCCTCCTACGAACTACCCAACGATTTCCTGACGTCGCTCGACTTTTTTGTGAACCAACAGGGCGGAGGCCTTCTCATGGCCGGGGGCAAAAACAGTTTCGGTTCCGGTGGCTACTACCAGTCTGCTGTGGATCCCCTTCTCCCGGTGACGATGGAACTCAAGAGTGAGCACCGCAAACTCTCCGTCGCCATGGGTATCGTCATGGACCGCTCCGGCTCCATGAGCATGACCACGCCTTCCGGTCACTCGAAGATGCAGCTCGCCAATGAAGGTGCCGCACGCGCCGTCGAACTGCTTGGAGACATGGATGCTGTCACCGTTTTCGCCGTCGACAGTCTCGCGCACAATGTCACAGGGCTACTCAATGTAGGGACCAGTCGAGGTGAACTGCTCAGCCGCATTCGCAGTATCGAATCAATGGGCGGCGGAATCTTCGTCTACACCGGCATGAGCGCTGCCTGGAAGGAGTTGCAGAAAGCCGACGTCGGTCAGCGTCATATGATTCTCTTCAGTGACGCAGCCGACTCTGAGGAGCCGGGCAAATACAAAGAGCTGCTTAACGAGATGTCAGCCGACGGAGCAACGGTCAGTGTCATCGGACTGGGAAATCGAAGCGATCCCGATGCCGCCTTTCTCGAGGATATCTCCAAACGAGGCGGCGGCCGCATGTTCTTCACAGATGTGCCCGGAGACATTCCCAACATTTTTGCTCAGGAAACTGTCACTGTTGCCAGGTCCACATTCATTGACGACCCCGTTGGCACTCAATCGACGGGTCGCTGGTATGAGTTCGCCCAGACAGATTTGGAATGGCCGGGGCAGATCGACGGATACAATCTCAGTTACATCCGCGAGGGAGACGAAGCCGCCGTGGTTACGACCGATACCTACAGCGCTCCTCTTGTCGCATTCGGTCGCCGCGGCATCGGCAAAACGGCAGCAGTCTCCTTTCCCCTGGGCGGTGACTATTCGGAAACTATTCGAACCTGGGAACTTTACGGCGACTTCCTCCAGACCCTGACCCGCTGGCTCATGGGCGAAGACGTTCCCCCGGGGATTGGCCTGAGACATAACTTGACCGGCACCGAACTGACCATCGACCTGCTCTACAACACTGAGGAATGGACGTCCCGGTTTGCTGAAGAGCCTCCCGAACTGATGCTGAGCCGTGGCAACGGCAGAATCGAATCGGAGCCGGTCACCTGGGAGAGACTGTCGCCGGGACACTATTCGGTAAAAACGTCACTGAAAGAAAACGAACCAGTGCGTGGATCCGTGAAAATCGCCGGAGCCGCGATTCCATTTGGCCCGGTCGTGGCGGGAGCGGCCGCGGAATGGACCTTTGACGAAGCACGTCTTGAAGAACTGCGGGAAACGGCCACCACCACCGGCGGAGGCGAGCTTCTTGATCTCACGGATGCCTGGAGAAAGCCGCCTTCTCCCGGCTACGAGTCCGTCAAAGCCTGGTTTCTCATCGCTGCCCTGCTTCTCTTCCTGATGGAAGCCTTTGCCACACGCACCGGTTGGCGTCTGCCGGTCTACAACCCGTCCAAGTTGAAATCTCCTAAGCCATCCAAGGAAGGAGCGGCTCAGGAGGAAGAGCAAGCCCCCGCAGAGGAGAAACCGGAACCAAATCCGGAATCTGTCGCTCCTCCTCCACCGAAAGAGGAAGAAATAGACGATGCCGCCAGCCGCCGCAGCCGTTTTAACCGGGCAAAAAAACGCCTTTAGGTCTATTGCCAAAGATTCAATCCCGCTACATTCAAAACCATGAACAAACTTGCCATCACTCTCTCCGTCAGCCTCATTGCCGCGCTGGGAACGACCCTGGCGCAGAAGAAGAAAGAGGAACCCAAAACCTGGCCGGAAAAAGCAGCCGCCCGCTTCGGCGACAATCCGACCGACGCTGCGAAAGAAGAGATTGCTGCGAACATCCCTGACGCAACCGCTAAGCCGAAGTCAGACCGCAAGATTCTCGCCTTCTGGCGTTGCGAAGGTTTCATTCACACCTCGATTCCGTTCGGCAACTACGCGCTCAAGCAGATCGCTGAGCAAACCGGTGCTTTCTCCGTTGATCTCGCCGACAACTACCGCGTTTTCACGAAAGAGAACCTTGCCCAGTACGATGCCATTCTCTTTAACAACACCACCAACCTCGTTCCCGACGAGAGCCAGCAGAAAGCTATCCTCGACTTCATCAACAACGGCAAAGGAATCATCGGCATCCACGCCGCTGCCGACAACTTTAAGCAATGGGAAGAGGGCATGGCCCTGATCGGTGGTGTTTTCAATGGACACCCCTGGACTGCCGGAGGCACCTGGGCTTTCAAACTAGACGACCCGGGGAACACTCTTAACGCTGCCTTCGGCGGGGAGGGTTTCTGGCACAAAGACGAGATCTACTGGTACAAACCTGAGTCCTTCCAGGGGCGTGAACGCCTTCGCGTGCTTCTGAGCCTCGACATGTCTCACCCCGAGAATGCGAAGCCGCTCCAGAACGATAAGTTTAAAGACAAAGTCCCTGCTGATCCGACGACGATTGACGTCCCCGTTTCCTGGTGCCGTGAAGTCGGCAAAGGTCGCCTCTTCTACACCAACCTCGGGCACAACGACATGACTTTCGCCAACGAGACAGTGCTTCTGCACATGCTCGACGGCATCCAGTTCGCACTTGGTGATCTCGAAGCTGACGCGATTCCCTCGAGCGAAGCCAAGGTGACCGCCGTGAAGGCTCCCCCACTTTCCCAGTAATCATTTTCACCATTCCCTCCTCCTGACACAATGCTATCCGAGTTCCGCCAGTTCGCCGAAACCACTGCCCGAGAAGCGGGCCAACTGACTCTCAAATATTTTCTCACAGACGAAGCCACGCCTGAGTTCAAGGGCGACGACACGCCCGTCACAGTCGCCGACCGCGGAGCTGAGGAATTGATCCGCAAACGGATTGCCGAGACCTATCCCGATCATGAAATCGTCGGGGAGGAATTCGGTGCGACCGACGGTGATTCCAAGTATCGCTGGATCATCGATCCCATCGACGGCACCAAGTCTTTCGTTCACGGGGTTCCGCTCTACGCGGTTCTTATCGCCCTGGAGATCGATGGTACCGTGGAAGTCGGCTGTGCCTATTTCCCCGCTCTCGACGAAATGATTTCCGGTGCCACAGGTGAAGGCGCTCTTTGGAACGGAAAACCCTGCCAGGTGTCGGATGTTGAAGCGATTGACCGCGCCGTCTGTGCTCACATCGATACCGCTTACTTTGCCCAGAACGGAAAAGGCGAAGCCTGGCAGCGCCTCCAAAAAGCCGTCTACTACAACGCCGGATGGTGCGATGCCTATGGATATCTGCTGGTAGCTACGGGGCGTGCCGAGGTCATGCTCGACCCGGTCATGGCTGTCTGGGACTGCGGCCCGTTTCCTCCAATTTTCCGGGAAGCCGGCGGCTATTTTGGCGACTGGGCCGGAAACGAAGGAAATATTGAAGGTGGCGAAGCGCTTGCCACAAACCGTCATTTAAAAGATACTGTCGTCTCCCTCTTGTCTGCAGAATGATCCGCTTCGCCTTTCGTCTGAATCGAGTTGCCGCCACCCTCTTGTTGGTCGGCGGCCTTTTCCATTCTGCCGAAGCCCGGGACTGGTATATTAACCCACTAACCGGGGAAACCGGCAACGAGGGCACCGCTGACAGCCCGCTCTCCTTGATTCAGATCGCAGTTGACCGTGCCCAGCCGGGCGACCGCATTATCCTGCTACCCGAAGGAGCGCTCTATCGTCAGAGTGTCACACTCAACAAGAGACAATCCGGTCTCGAGATCGTCGGTAACGGAGTCACCCTGAGCGGCGCTATCCCTCTCGAGCCAAAAGACTGGGAAGATCTTGGCGATGGCCTTCGGCGCATACGCCTTCCACGCACCCAGTTGGATCGGCACATGCTGATTATCAACGGCAAGGTCCAGCGGATGGACCGCTACTGCAATCAGCAGGCTCCCTTTCCTGCGGCAGAAGACCTCAAGGAAGGCGAATTCCGTTGGGACCTTGATAATGAAACCCGTGGGTGGCTGACCTACCGCGGAGATGTCAGCAATCTCGAATGGGCGAAACGGGGGAATGGTTTCAGCACCGAGGGTGACGTCAGAAACATCAAGGTCTTCGATCTCGCCGCCCGCCACTTCCTTAACGATGGCTTCAACATTCACGGCAACGCGCGTGGCATGCAGTTCTTCGGAATCACCGGGCACGACAACTTCGACGAAGGTTTTGGGGCGCACGGCACCTCGGTCTGTTGGATCACAGCGTCACGATTCTTCGGAAACGAAAATGCGATCTCTGATCAGGACGAAGCAGACACCTACTACGAGAACTGCTTTTTCGGAGCAAGCCGCTTTGCAGACGTCGTATTCTTCGGGGGAAGGCACAGCCTGATTAACTGCAATATTGTCTCCAGCGGTGAGTCGGTTCCCATCAAAGTTCGCTCAGGCATCACCCCTGACTCATCCGACCAGGGAATCGCGGCCAGTCTCGTGCTGAAGAACATTTCTGTCGACGTGAGCAAAACCAGCAATCCCCGTGTGGATGTCGGACCGAGTGTGACCCTTTTTGTCGACTCCGCTACGAGGAGGAATATCAGCGGCCTCGAGATCACTAAGCATCCGTCATCGCACATTTCAGAAACGCTCTACCGCACCAACCCGATCGGACGCTTCGCTGACGGCACACCCATCATGGCCTGGGTTGGTGGCGGAGCCGTGGCACCTCGCTCAGGCAGTTACCGGATCATTCACCTCGATAAACACTCCCCCTCTGACATTGCCCCCAAGATTGCGCCGGACAATGACTGGTTCGGACTGATGTCTCCCCTCGATACCACCGACTTTCCTCCATCAGGCAAAGCATTCACGCCCGAGAACTCAAGCGCGCATGCGATTTGGCGCTGGATAGCATTGAGTGCTCCTGACGCAGTCTTTGTCCCGAACACGCCCGAAGGACTTGCACTCGGCCAGGCCCTTCAATCACATCCACCTGCCGGCGTCGGCATGGTTAAAGTCTTCATGAGTCAGCGACTTCCCGAAGGTCAGAGCAAGACCACGGTCATGCCGACAATTCGCGAAGACATTTCTCTCGCCAAGTCTGAAATGATGAAGCGACTGCGCCGCTCGCCCGAGGAAATGGCAAAGCAACTGAGCCCGCACTATGGCAATGACTTCGGAGGGAGTTATATCGAAGCACTCGCAATTATCGCCCGCCTTGACCTTGGCCTTCACGAAGATGCCGAAGAACTGGCTGCCGCCTACCTTGAGAAATCCACCATCCCGAACAGTGGAGGCAGTATCGCCGGCACTCTTCTCTACGCCGCCCTCGACCAACCATGGTCGGATGAACGCGTCATTACGATTGCCGACCTTGCCTTCGAACGGAACGGCAAGCCCTTAGAGGCGATGCCTCATCACAAGGAGATGAGCGATGCTGTCTTCATGGCTTGCCCTGTCCTGGCCCACGCCGGCCGAATTTCAGGAGAACAACGCTATTTCGACCAGTGCGTTAACCAGCTTAAGTTTATCCAGAATCTCTGCCTCCGTGAGGATGGCATCTATCGCCACTCACCGATTAATGAAGCTGCCTGGGGTCGCGGAAACGGTTTCCCTGCCCTCGGGCTTGCTCTTGCCCTGAAACAGTTTCCGGAAGATCATCCGGACCGGGCCTTCCTCATCGAGAGCCTGACAAGTCATCTCAATGCCCTTGCTCCCCACCAGGATTCTTCCGGGATGTGGCATCAGCTGATCGACTTGCACGACAGCTACGCTGAACTGACTTCTACGTGCATGATCGCCACCAGCATCGCTATCGCGATGCGCAACGGCTGGATCGATTCAGACGAATGGAGCCCCCGCCTTCTCAGCGCGTGGGAAGGAGTTAAGACTCACGTGAGCTCCAACGGCCGCACCCTTCTGAACTCCTGCACCAGCACCGGGAAGCAGAAAACTCTTGAAGACTATTATCTGCGTGAAGCCATCCTCGGCCACGACCCCCGCGGTGGTGCCATGGCCTTGCTGCTCGCCAGCGAGATGAAGCGCTGGTTCGACGTCCGCTAGTCTGGTCCGACGCCCGCCCGAAAGTAGGGCGTAGAAAAGGCGGAGCCGCTTTGACTCCGCCTTCTTTGAAATTTTGCCACGTTGCGTTTAGGTGGACTGCTCGCCACGAGCCATCACCACTTTACCGGTGCGAACCGTTTCGATGATGTCGTAGTTGTTCAGCAGTCGAATCGCAGCGTCCACTTTGTCGCTGGCGCCTTCAACGCGAATGATCATGGAAGCCTCGCTCAGGTCGACAGTTTTTCCGCCGAAGTGCTCGACGATCTGGAGGACCTCGGTGCGCTTCTCGCCACCTTCGACGCTCACCTTGACGAGGGCCAGCTCGCGGACAACCGAGTTATCCGGAGTGTGCTCGAAACAGTGAATCACATCGATCAGCTTGTCACACTGGAGAATGATCTGGGGTAAACCAGCAGGATCACCGCTGATACCGAGAGTCAGTCTGGAAAACCGTGGGTCGCGCCCCTGGGAGACAACCAGCGAATCGATGTTGTAAGCACGGCGCGCGAAAATCTGGCAAATGCGCATCAGCACACCGGGCTTGTTGTTCACATACATACTGAGCGTGTGCCCGCCGATGATGTCGGGACGGGGCGCAGGCTTCTTATCTGAAGTTGTGATGGTTCGGCTCATTTCGAACGAGTTTGATAAAAAGTAGAAAGTGATGGTTAAAAAGTGTGAGTGCCTCGCGAAGGTATTCGGTCGATCAGGCACTTTTAACCTTCACACCTTTTACTTTCGCACAGCACACGAAGCGGGCTTTTAAGTAGATCCAACCGGCTTGGCCATTTTGTGCTTGGGAGGCTCGATCAGCATGTCCTCGAGAGCAGCACCGGCCGGAATCATCGGGAACACGTTGTCGGTCTTGACACACTCGGCGTTGATTAGAACTGGGCCGTCATTGTAATCGAGAGCTTCCTGAAGCTTCTTCTTCACATCAGCCGGACGCTTGATGTTGATCCCCTTACATCCGTAGGCCTCGGCCAACTTCACGAAGTCAGGGTTCCCCTCGAGGTCCACCCCGCTCTCGCGGTTGTCGAAGAACAGCTCCTGCCACTGGCGCACCATACCGAGGTAGTGGTTGTTAAGCACGAGAATCTTAATCGGCAATTTGTGAATCACTGCCGTTGCGATCTCGCAGAGCGTCATCTGGAATCCACCGTCACCGGCCACGGCGATCACGGTCTCATCCGGGCAGGCGAACTGTGCGCCGATCGCCGCGGGGAAACCAAATCCCATGGTGCCGGCACCACCTGAACTGATCCATTTGAAAGAAGCCTCGTTGAGGTAAAACTGAGCAGCCCACATCTGATGCTGACCCACATCAGTCGTTATGATGGCCTCACCGTTGGTGAGTTCATGAATTTCGTCGAGCACTTGCTGCATGCGAAGACCTCCCTGCTTCTTGTATCCGAGCGGGTATTTCTTCTTGTAGCCATTGATGTGCTCGAGCCAGTCAGCGTGATCCGCCTGCTCGATCATAGGAAGCAATTGCTTCAGCGCCACCTTGGCGTCTCCAACCACAGCCACATCAGGCACGATCATCTTACCGACTTCAGCACTGTCGATTTCGATGTGAATGATCTTAGCCTGGGCGCAGAACTTATCAGCCTGACCGATGATTCGGTCGTCAAAACGGGATCCCACGTTGATCAGAAGGTCACACTCACAGATCGCCTTGTTGGCGTAAGCCGTTCCGTGCATGCCGAGCATGCCAACGGAAAGCGGGTGCGACTCGGGAAACACGCCTTTACCCAGTAAGGTTGAAGTCACCGGACTTTCAGTGCGGTTGGCGAGCTCCATCAACTCCGCCTCGGCCCCGGCAATCATCGCACCGTGACCGGCCAGAATAACGGGCTTCTTGGCAAGATTGATAAGACGGGCCGCCTCCTCGAGAGAGGAGGAATCGATGTCCATGGCCTTTTCCGGATTGTAACCGGGAAGATCAATCTGAGCATCCAGATCACCGGTGAATGGAGACTGGCTCACATTCTTAGGCACATCGATCAACACCGGACCGGGACGGCCAGTCGTTGCAATATGGAAAGCTTCGCGAGCTACCTTGGGAAGCTCGTTGGTCTCGCGAACGAGGAAGTTGTGCTTCACCACAGGAATGGTGATACCGAAAATGTCAGCCTCCTGGAACGCATCCTTACCCAGCATCCAGGTCACTTGCTGACCACTGAGGATAATCATGGGCACGCTGTCCATCTGAGCGGTCATGATACCGGTGATGGTATTGCCGGCCCCCGGACCTGAGGTCACGAGGACAACGCCTGGCTTACCAGTGGCACGGGCATAACCGTCAGCCATGTGCGTTGCGCCCTGCTCATGACGAGTGAGGACGAACTTAATGTTAGATTCAACAGTTTCCAACGCGTCGAACATGGGCAGCGCAGCGCCGCCGGAATATCCGAAGATGTATTCAACGCCCAGTTCGTTGAGCGTCTTGATGAGCGCCTGAGCGCCATCCATTTCCTCTTGTTTTGCTATCGCCATAGTAAGAATGGGTTGTTTTCGCTAAAATTCCCAATTTTCGAGAGAAACACAAACGAAAAATACGCAACTTTGGTTAAAAAGCGCAATTTTTGGACGAAAAAATTCGAGATGCTGCAAAAAATTAAACAAAATAACCTAAACCTGCTCTCCCGTTACACCTGATCAGGTCATCTTTGTCATAAAAACGCATTTTTTTGGAAAATGGCCTAGATAAGCTTTTACCACAGAAAACAAACAGGGTTAGGTCGACGACCTAACCCTGTTCAATCAAATAGGAATGTGAATTCCTCCTCGCCGATCAGGGCAGCGGGAAGTCTTCATTGAGTGCCTTCACCTCCTGGTGAATGGCCTCGAGCTTGGCTTTGTCTTCACGATTCACAATCGCTTCGTGGATGAGATCACCGACTTTCTCCATCTCGGCTTCCTTCATGCCACGAGTGGTCACGGCTGGTGTCCCAATTCGGATACCGCCCCCCTTGAAAGGGCTTTCGGTGTCAAAAGGAATGGAATTCTTATTCACGGTGATGCCGGCTTCGTCGAGCGTCTCTTGGACAATTTTTCCATTGAGGCCATTCGGGCGGAGGTCGACCATGAAAAGGTGGTTCTCGGTACCTCCGGAAATGATGCGGTAACCATGACCTTTCATCCTCTCAGCAAGTGCCACTGCATTCTTCACAATCTGAGCTTGGTATTCCTTGTAACCGGGTTGAAGCGCTTCATGGAAGCAAACAGCTTTGGCAGCAATCACGTGCATGAGCGGTCCACCTTGTATCCCAGGGAAGACGAGCGAGTCGATCTTCTTGGCGAGGTCGGCGTCGTTCGTCAGTATGAGTCCTCCACGTGGGCCACGAAGGCTCTTGTGGGTTGTCGTTGTAACAAAATGAGCGTGCTCGATCGGCGACGGGTGAACCCCCGCTGCCACGAGGCCGGAGATATGAGCCATGTCGACAAAGAGGTAGGCCCCCACTGAATCAGCGATCTCCCGCATCCGGGCAAAGTCAATGATCTGCGAATAAGCAGAGGCACCGGCTGTGATCATCTTGGGCTGGTATTCCTTGGCCGCCACGGCAAGCGCATCGTAGTCAATTGTCTCGGTCTCTTCGGAAACACCGTAATGCTCCACTTCGTAAAGCTTACCGGAGAAATTGGCGAAGTGTCCGTGAGTGAGGTGCCCGCCGTGACTGAGATCCATCGTCAGGATCTTGTCACCCGGCTCCAGCACGCTGAAGTAAACAGCGGCGTTTGCCTGAGAACCG
>JABSSQ010000243.1 GCA_013213905.1 Verrucomicrobiales bacterium
CGAGACGACTTTCGCATGCAGATCGGCATAAGCCTGCTCCTGTGTTAAGTACCCGGGTTCATCGGGATTCCAAGATCCATCCTTCCTGTCAGGAATATCCGGGTCGTTTCGTTGATCGCTTGCTTCATTCACAGACGATGGAGTGCGGTCGTTTATATCTCCACTAAAACACCCGACTGCGGTTACACGGCTTCCACATTTCAAATGTTTCTCGATTGAATCGATAAGACCCTCAAGAGGGCTTCCAGGTTCATGCCAACCATGTCCGGCAACAATCTCGCTCGTGCATTTATCCAATCCCAAAATATCAATCCAATTCACCCCATCATTCCCCACGAACCCGTAGAGATTGACCCCTCCAAATTCTTCCATAGGATCCCGACTCGCCCACCGCCCAGCCAGCGCATCATAATATCTGAAGCCGTAATAGAACACACCCGACGCAACTTTCGTAACCGTGGGCGGCTGCACCCGGCATGTTTTCAGGGCCTCGGGGTCGATTGGGTAGGCGTGTTTGTCAGGATTTGGACGCGAAGACCCCGACGCGATTTTTCGCGGGGGGATGCCCGGTTTTCCCGGGCGTGGGTCTGCGCTCAGATCGATCATTTGCTCGGCATGAGCGTAGCAGCCGAAGGCGGCTAAATGAAAGAGGATTCTGTCTCGGATTCGAGGTCGATCACGGTCGATTTTCGGCGTGATCGACCTGGTTGCCGAGACGCGGAGCGGCTCACTTCGTGCCGCGGCCGTCGCGCCCGTGCGGGTGCGTCCGCGCGTGAACGTCGCGCAGCTTCTCGATGCTCACCTCAGTGTAGATCTGCGTCGTCTCGAGGCTCGCGTGTCCGAGAAGGATCTGGATGAAGCGGATGTCGGCCCCGTTGTCGTGCATGTGCGTCGCGCAGCTGTGGCGGAGCAGATGGCAGGAGCCGGGTTTCTCGATGCCGACGCCGGTCATGGTCCGCTTGACCCAGTTGCCGACGTAGTTCGGGTTGAGCCGCGTTCCGTAGCCGGAGAGGAACAGGGCGCGTTCGCTCGTGTCGAGTTCGAGCCAGGGCCGCGCTTCGTCGCGGTAGCGCTCGAACCAATGCTCGGCCACGTCCCCCAGGGGCAACACACGGCTCTTGCCGCCCTTCCCTTTCCGGACGGTGACGAGTCCGCGTTGCGGATCGACGTCGTCGAGATCAAGACCGGTCAGTTCACTTCGGCGCAGGCCGGAGGAGTAAAGGAACTCCAACATGCAACGGTCGCGGATCCCGAGAACGTCGGTCGTGTCGGCCGTCGCGAAGAGAGCGGCTAGCTCCTCGGTTGTCAACGCTTTCGGCAACGTCTTCGCGGGTTTCCGGGGCAACTCGAGATCGGCGGCCGGGTTCGCCGGAAGATGGTTCTCCTTGCAGAGCCAACGGAAGAACCGTTGCAACGCGCCGAGCCGGTCGCGTTGTGTGGTTACGCCAAGTGGTTTCCCGTTCTTCTGGCGGTAGTGGAACAAGTGCCGTTGGTAGCTTTCCAAAATCGGCTTGGTGATCGTCGCGGGGTCGATCAAGTCGCGATCCTGACACCACGCCAAAAAGTCACGCAAGCACCAGCGCGTCTTGTCGAGGGTTCGCTCGGAGTAGGCGCGTTCTTCGAGGCGGTCGAGCCACGAGTCGGCCAGGCTCGCGAGCGTATCGGGCGCGGAACGGTCGAAGCCGTCGGGCGTGGTTTCGGTTCGCCCTCCTTTGCGGCGGTTCCGCATTCCGGGGACGTTGTGGTATCCTTTCTTTTTCTTGGGCATGGGTATGGTGTCGGTTTGGGTTCGTGTTCCAGATGTGCGGTCCGGACAGGTGACCAGGTGAGGGCCGGAGGCCCACCCCGTAACGGTTTCCCCCCTGTCCCCCGGTGTTGACCAGGTGGGGGCAAGGTTTCCGTCGTAGGATTATTTTTTGCGGAGCTTCGCGGGATCGAGCAGACCCACGGCGAAGCCGTCGGCCTTTTCGTCGGCGTCGACGAGCAACTCGTATTGCAGGGCGATTCCGTTGCGACCGTGGCGGACCACGACGTATTCGAGATCAGCCAAGCGGTCGAGATGGCGACGGATTTGCGTCTGGGTCCAGCCGGTTTCTTCGCGCAGCTCGCGGCGGCTAAAAAGAAGTTTGTCCTGGTCGACCTTGCGGCGCTCGCATTCGGTCCGGACGTAGTCCTTGATCGCATCGAGCAGCCGTCGCGTTTGTGGTGGCAGTTCATCGAGGGAACGCCCGAGCACTTCGGGAGCGATCCGATTCGCGGCCTCGATATCTTCGACGGTCACCGGGATCATTTCGACGAGTTGCCCGGCCACCTTCTTGCGGATCGGCTCGCGTTGGTGCTGGTGAAGCAAGGCGATGGTGTCGATCAAGGTGAGGTATTTCTCGTGGTCGCGTCGTGTCCTCGTGCGGTCGCTCGTGAACGTGAGCAGGGGCGCGAAGTCGTTTGCGATCAGCTTCGGCTTCAAGAGCCGTTGTGCGTTGGTCAGAGTGTCGAGGATGGCGCGGCGTTTCTCGCTCGCGACGATGCCCTTCACGGTCCGCGCTTCGCGCTGCAGCTGGTGGATGCGCTCGGTTTGCTCGCGGCTCTCGTCGACGGTGAGAACGAGACAGCGGTTCATGAGTTCCTCGTCGATGTCGATCGAGGTCGTTGTCAGCACGATCGCAACGGGCCCTTCCACGTGGTATTCCTCCGTTTTCATCCGGCCCGTTGTCGCGTCTTTACCGGTACTTGCGATGGTAAGCTCTCCTTCGGACTGCAGGAGCTTGAGAGCGTAGCTGGCCTTTTCGGCTCCCTCTTCTTCGACGATGGCGAGGATTTTGTGTTTGAGGTTCTTCTCGCCGAGGTAGTAGAGCGATTGCCCGGTCATGGCACTGTATTTCACCTGGTCCTCGCCGGGGAAGAAGCTCAACACCGCTTCCATGAGCGTCGTCTTCCCGGCCGCGCTCGTGCTCTGGATGATCACCGCGAGCGGCTTGCGGAGCAGGCGCGAGGTTCCGGCCAAGTAGGCCGCGAGCTTGTTGGTGGTTTCTCCGGCGATTCCGGCCGCGTCGAACGCTTCGCCGATTTTCTCGATCAGGTTCGGCGATTTCAAAAGCGCAAGAGCTTCCGCCGCAGCCTCGGGTTCGAGGTCGATCACGGTGGATTCTTCCGGCTCCGGAGCGCGCAAGCGTGCTTCCTGCGCCTGTTCGCACGCGAGGAGCAACTTGCCGAGATCACGCTTGATGAGATCGGGTTCGAGGCGGCATTCCTGCCCGGCCCGTTCGCAGAACCGGCGTCGGTCCTGGTCCTTGCACAAGTCGACCTGGTCGAGATGGAAGAGCCCGCCGGGTTCCATCAGCCGGAGCGTCATCTTCATCACCTCGAGCGAATGATTCTTGTCGAGGCCGCGCACCTGGTAGACCCGGCCACCGCGTTCGCGGGACAGGTCGCCGAGAGTGAGCGTGTGACTTTCTCCCGAGCGCACGAGTTCCACGACGGCAGGTGCCTCGGGCCTTTTTTCTTTAGCCCGCTCCGAGCCGGCAGGCTCAGCAGCTAACTCAGCAGCTATTTTTGTACTGGATGGAGGCGCACCAGCGCCCAACCATTCCGCGTTGCGAACAAGTTTCCGGAGCGCGGCTTTGCCTTCCGCCACGGCGAAGCCGTTGGCGTCCTGGCCGAAGGGGAAGCGGATCCGGTAGACCTCCACCCCGATCTTTTGAAGGCGTTCGGTGTCCCGCTTCGCGGCTCGTTCTCCGGCGTCGTCGGCATCGTAGGCGATTCTCACGGCGTCGAAGTTGGCGGCTCGGATCGCCTCGAAGAGTTCGTCGGTGAAGCCTTGCGTTCCGTAGATGCAGGTCGCGTTTTCCATCCCGTTTTTGACGAAGGTCAGGGCGTCGAGGATCGATTCGCACAGGATCAGTTCCCGGGCTTCGAGCGCGTCCGGGTTGAAGATGCCGTGGTGTGGCCCGGGCAAGTAGAGGTGGTTCGGCGTTCCCTTCCGCAAGCCTTTCGTGATCTTCCTTCCGTATATCTCGGCAACGTGATCGTTGCCGTTGACGATCGGGAACACGAGCGAGCCGTTGAAGTGCTCGTGTCCGCTCTCGCGGTAGACGCCAAGTTCCTGGAGCCGCGAGCGGAGCGCGGCTCCTTCCTTGCGGTTCTTCTCGGGCAAGCGAAGTCCGAGCGTCCGGTCGGCCACGCCGATCCGGAAGCGACGGACGAGCTCCTCGTCGTCGAGGCCTCGGCTCGCGAGGTAGTCGAGAGCCGACTTCGATTGGGTCAAGCGTTCGTGGTAGTAGTCGGCCACCTGGTCGAGCAAGGCCCCGTCGTCGGCTTCCGCATCGAGCGGACAGGCGAGTTTCGGGACGGTCGCCTTTTTCGTTCGCTGCGCCTTCGTGTTCTCGAACGCGGCCTTGCCGTCGGCCAGCAGCTCGAAGGCGTGGCGGAAGCTCACCCCGTCGAACTTCTCGACGAACTGGATCGCGTTGCCGGCCGCGCCGCAGCTCATGCAGTGGAAGAGGCCTTTGGCCGGCGTGACGATCATCGAGGGTTCGGTGTCGTCGTGGAACGGACAGAGGCCGATCAAGTCCTTGCTGCCGTGCTTGCGGAGCTCGATTCCCCGCGAGCGGATCAGCGCGGCGAGGTCGGTTTCCTTTTTGATGCGGGTGATTTCTTCGTCGGGGATCCGGGCCATGGTGCGGAGGGGTTTGTCAAATCGATCTCAACTTTTTTAATTGGGGTCTTGATTCACTACGTAACGTAGTAGATCCTTCCCGCATTCAGTCAACTACAAAATGGCGTGTGTATATTTGCGATGAACTACAAAACGTTTTTATCGGATCCCATGAGGGACGAAGCCTTTTTCAAAGCCCTCGGGCACAGAGTCGCGAAGCTCCGCCAACAGGCGGGGCTGTCTCAGTCGCAGCTCGCGGCCCAGCTCGGATTCAAGCAACAAGCCTGGGCCACTTACGAGAACGCGACTCGCCGGTTGCCGGCTTCGCTGCTCGTTCCACTCGCCGAGACGTTCGAGGTTTCCTTCGAAGAGCTCCTCGGAGTCGAGACGCCGCAGCGCAAGCGCGGCCCGGTTCCGAAGTTGCAGCGCCAGTTCGAAGCGATTAACGGCCTTCCCAAAGGCGAACAGAAGTTCTTTTCCGAGATGATCGAACGGTTTCTCAACGAGACCGCATCCGTTTAAATCCATGAGCACCACCCTGACCCGACCCCGTCGCAAAAGCGGCAAGCCAACCAAGACCACTGTTTTTCACACTCTCGGCTACGAGCAGAGCGATTCGGACGATTACGTCCGACGCCTGCGCGAGCATGGCGTGTCCGTCGTCGTCGACGTCCGCGACATGCCCCTGAGCCGGAAAAAGGGATTCTCGAAGAACCAGCTCCGCGCCTTGCTCGAGGAAGCCGGGATTGGCTACGTCCATTATCGGAGTCTCGGTGCGCCGAAGGCGCTCCGAACCGAACTGATCGAGACGAAGTCCTGGTCGAACTACGTCGCGAAGTATCGCGAACAGGTTCTCAAGCATCGCAAAGAGGAAGTCGACGAGCTCGTCGATCTCACCGAGAAGGAGACGATTTCGCTTCTTTGCTTCGAGCGGGATCCGATGGAGTGCCACCGCAGTCTCGTCGCCCGGGAGATGGAGAAGCGCGGCAAAGACCGCGGCCTCGCGGTCGATCACATCCGCTATTGATCGATCAATGCCCGAGCTCGAGTCAACGCAGCTTCGGCTGATGGTCACGGTGAAGGCCTATCCGACGCCGAGCACCAAATACGAAGAGACAGTCTGTTGCGCGGGGATCTCTGAGGACCTCGAATGGATCCGGCTCTATCCGGTTCCCTACCGCGATCTTCCCGGACAAGGGAAGTTCCGGAAGTACGACATTGTCGAAGTCACTGCAGTGCGGCGCGAGCCGCACAAGGACAACCGGCCGGAGAGCTGGCGCCCGGTGCTCGAGACGATGAAGATCGTCGATCACATCGAGCCAAAAAATAATTGGGAAGCCCGCCTCGATTGGATCCGCCCGACGATTCTCGACGGCTACGCCCAACTCCTCGAACTGCAGGAGAAGGAGAACAAGTCTCTCGCCGCGTTCCGGCCGAACAAGATTCTCGGCGTTCGCGTCCGTCCGGACACGAACCGCTGGTCCGCAAAGCAGCTCGACGCGATCAACCAGGGCGATCTCTTCTCGTCGAAGGAACCGCTCGAACAAGTTCCGTATCGGTTTCAGATCGGGTTCGAGGACGAGATCGGCAAGCCTCACTGGCTCTCGCTGATCGATTGGGAGTTCTTCGAACTCTGGCGCGGCGAACGCACCCGCCTGGGCAGCGAAGAGAAGGCTTGCGAGCAGGTTCACAAGAAGCTGCTGCAGGTAACTTCGGAGGATCGCGATTTGATTCTCTTCGCGGGCAACCAGGCCGATCCGCGCAAGCGCCAGACCTTCATGCTTCTCGGCTGCTGCTGGCCGAAGCTCGACCTGCAAGGCCGGCTGTTCTGATCCGCTTTCTTTCTTTAGCTGCTTTCCGTTTGTCCGGGGGTGGGGCCTCGCGGGGCGGCGAGCGCTAGCGAAGCTGCCCCGGCGCGGCCAAGGGCGGGGGATGGCTGGGCCAGTGCGAAGAACGCGGGACCGAACCTCGACGCCCGGCCGTCCGGACGATTCGCGCCCGAACCTGGCTTGCCAGCCGACTCCGCCCGACACCCCCACGAGCGGCCTTGCCGTTGACCTAACCCTGTTGACTCACCCACCTGACCCTGTTGAGTCCAGGACCGAACCCTGTTGGATCAGTGACCATACCCTGTTGAGTTTTGAGCCTAACAAGTTTCCAACTTGTTTTGGCTTTGGCCCAAAACCCTCTCTGTATCTTCCGCCGGAGGGCGCGGGGTCAAGCGATCCCGCAAGAGCGAAGCGACGAGGACAGCGATTGACGCCATCAGTGCCCGGAGGCGGAACGGAGGGGCGGAGATACGAGGTGAGGAACGAGCCTGGTATCGGAGCCGTGGCGCGGAGCTGGGTTTGTCGAAGGCCGGAGAGCGGGACACGAGGCGCGGGGCGAGTGGAACGAGGCTCTGGGAGGAG
>JABSSQ010000244.1 GCA_013213905.1 Verrucomicrobiales bacterium
GCCCTTTTCATCCAGCACGATACTGGGCGGCACCCCGGAACCCCGCCACTCGGTATCCCAGATACGACAATGCTGATCGGCGTAATCCACATCCATCGGCGTCTTCATCGCCTCGCCCTCAAAGTTCGTGACTTCGCCGGAGGCCAAATCAACCTTGATGTAGTAGAGATTGTATTTCCAATCCTGTCCCGTCTTCTCCTTATAGCGCGGATTGTAAAGTCGATCCGACATAGACCGGTCAGGATCTTCAGCTTTGCAGTCGTCATAGACAACGAACGCGACGTGCAGCGTCTTGCCATCCGGACTCAATAACTTCGTCTGGTAGGAAGACCACTCAAAACGCCCTGCCATATCCATATCCGTCACTGCCTTTTCGGGGGTCTCCCAGGTTTCTCCCCCATCCTCGGTCACGCTGTAAGTCCAGTAACCAATATGCCCGAGGACCCGGTAGTAGATCATCTCCTTGCCCCCTTCGATGTTGTAGACCGTGGGATAGGAAATACTCTTACCAATCTGCGCCCCCTCTTTCCAGTCATCGAGACTCTCGCCGATCGAACCCGGCTTCTTCGAAATCAGATGCGTTCCCGGTGTTCGATGACAGCCAGACAGCACATGGAGATGCCCGGAGTCGTCCGCCCAGATCACCGGCCCGTAGTGATGGTCCTTGCTCCGCTTTCCTAATGTCACGGTCTTAGAAAACGAACGCGTTTCCGGATCGTAAGTCGTTGCCATGGGAGCCGTCCTGAAACTCGGGTCTTCGCCTCCGTTGCCGCCTCCGTTGAACACAAGATGCACCTTTCCATCCAGATACACGGCCTGGGGCCGTTGCCGCCGATCATAGAGCATCTTTTTCTGCCCACCTTTGCCGAAAGCCATCGGCTCCGATCGATGGTCGGAATCCGCCTGGGCAGAACCCAACATCCCGGCAAGAGTCATCCAGACACACACGAAACGAATCATGGGAGGAACCTACATGCATTCACCGCTTTCCACGAAGACCCGCCTACCCCACAATCGCGTTAGAAGGAAGTTTCGGCAGAATCCCCATCCGTTAGCGATATGCTACACGCCACCATGAAACCCATTCTATCTCTCGCTCTCCTGCTACTTACCTGCCTCTCCGCTCGCGCTCTGGAGAAGCACGACAAAGCCCCCATCGAAGGCCACGAAACTTTCGATACCTTTAACCTTGAGATCTACACCCAGTTCCCTGAGAAAAACTCCGAAATCCGCGACGGGGTTATCTGGACGCGGGGTGAGAGCGGACAGAAGTATCCGCCCACCGTGGCGTTCCCGGTTCAACTCACCGACGGCACCTTCTCCTTCCGCTTCCGCCATCTCGGAGACGGCAACATGTTCTGGCTCTTCATCAACGGAGACGACGGGTTCGGCGGCTTCGACCACGTTTTGCGTGTCAAAGTCACTCGCAAAGCTGTCACCCTCCAAGTCGATGCCCACACCATGGATCCCAAGGGAGCCAACGTGCAGCCCGGGCGAAAACCGGATGCCACCAGCGGCGCCTACCGGGCACCCGAGCAACTCAAACCCGAAATGGTTGAGGGTCTCGACGACGATGACTGGCACGAATTGGAACTCAGCTTCAAAGGCGACACCGTGGAAATCTCTCTGGACGGGCGGCACTGGCAAACGGAGCTGAGCCGCCCCGGCTTTGCCTTCGAGAAGCAGGAGTTCTTCCTCTTCATCGACGGCGGCGAAGCCGGGATGGAGTTCGACGATCTCAAGATCAGCCCGGCTTCCTGAATTTCCTTTGGCGAAAAAAATCGGCAGATTCGTATCCTTATCGAGATATTCCTTGGGAAAATCACCACGCATTTCTATGAAGAAACTCTTTCTCATCCTCGCGGCCGCCCTCGCCGTTACTCCGCTGGCGAAGGCCCAGCGCACTGCCACCCCGGCCGACAAGATCCGCCTTCCTGAAGGCTTCGAGATCGAGTTGCTCTACACCGTTCCCCGCGACGTTCAGGGATCCTGGGTCGCCATGTGCCAGGACGACAAAGGACGACTCATCGTCAGCGACCAGTATGGTGGCATCTACCGCTTTCCTATCCCGAAACTCGGTGAACCCCTCGACCCCACCACTATCGAGCAGATCACTTATTCACCCGAGGGAGCGCCCAAGCGAGGCGAGCAGGAAGCCACGGCTCCCCAGGAACTCAACGAAGAACTGGCCAAGCTGCCCAAGGTCGGCCACGCCCAGGGACTCTGCTACGCCTTCGACAGCCTCTATGTCGTGGTGAACTCGCGCAACAGCTCCAGCGGTTCCGGCGTCTTCCGCCTGTTGGATACGGATGGCGATGACCGGTTCGACAAGCTGGTCACCATCAAGAAACTCGACGCCACCGGCGGCGAGCACGGACCTCATGCCATTTTCCCGACCGCTGACGGCGAGGGACTCTACGTGGTGATGGGCAACCAGACGCAACTGCCCGAAGATTACACTCACGCGCGCACGCCGGAAGTCTGGGGTGAAGACCAACTCCTTCCTTCCCTGCAACACTTCATGCGCGGCGCGGAAGCTCCTCTCGGTCACATGGCACGGATCGACCCCGAGGGCAAAACCTGGGACGTGGTTGCCACCGGTTTCCGCAACCAGTACGACGCGGCCCTGAATCGCGAGGGAGAGATGTTCACCTACGACGCCGATATGGAGTGGGATCTCAACACTCCCTGGTATCGCCCCACCCGCATCAACCACGTCATCGACGGCGCTGACTACGGCTGGCGCACTGGTTCCGGCAAATTCCCCGACTACTGCACCGACACCTTCGGAACGGTGGTCGACATCGGCCCCGGATCCCCGACCGGAGTTTGTTTCGGCTATGGCGCCAAGTTCCCGGCCAAGTATCAGAATGCGTTTTTTGCCTGCGACTGGTCCTACGGCAAGCTCTACGCCGTCCACCTTGAACCCAAGGGTTCTACCTACACCGCCACCTTTGAAGAATTCGCCGCGGCTCAGCCGCTGCCGCTGACCGACATTCTCGTCAATGAAGCCGACGGCGCGATGTATTTCACCGTCGGTGGCCGCCGAGTTCAGTCCGGACTCTACCGCATCACTTACGCTGGCGATGAGTCCACCACTCCAGCCGAAACTGTCCCCGGAGGAGAAGAAGCCCGGGCGGAGCGCCACGCACTCGAAGCCTTTCTCCAACCCGGAGCCAAGGAAGCGACGGGCGAAGAACTCGACACCATCTGGGCCGCTCTGGGCTCCTCTGACCGAGGCATCCGTCACGCCGCTCGCGCAGCACTTGAGAAGCAGCCTGTCGCCAACTGGAAAGACCGGGTGGCCGGTGAAGACAACGCCGTCATCGCCACAGCCGCGCTGATCGCCCTGGCCCGCGTCGACGCCGAGCACTCCTCCGCCGCCATTCTCTCCAAGGCGACCAGTTTCGACTATGCATCCACGAAACCCCGCCAAACCCGGCTCGACATTCTGCGCAGCATCATGCTGACCCTGACCCGAAGCGGTCAGCCCGCAGACGGCCAGAGAGCCAAGCTCATCGAATGGATCGACGGCGTTTACCCTGCCAGAACACCCGAAGAGAACCGTGATCTCTCCGCGTTTGCCGCTTTTCTTGATGCTCCCTTTGCCGTCGAGCGTGGTATGGAACTGCTCGCCAATGCTTCCGGCCAGGAGGAACAGATCGGCTACGCCCTCAACCTGCGTTATCTCAAGGATGGCTGGACCCCGGAACTGCGTGAGAAGTATTTCAACTGGTTCGTTCTGTCCGGCAACTACAAGGGGGGTGCCCGTCTCGCCAACTACCTGGCCGATATCAAGAAGCGTGCCACTGAATCGGTGCCCGAGAGCGACATGACTCCTGCGCTCACCGAGCTCATCAACACCCCGCCCAAGGATTCCACGCCCCAGTTCACTCTCGAGCCCCGTTCCTTCGTTAAGAACTGGACCATGGAAGACCTCTCCGGTGATCTTGGAGTCGGCCTCGAAGGTAACCGCGACTTCGCCAACGGTCGCCAGATGTTCGGCGCCGGCACTTGCTACGTCTGTCACCGCTTCAATGGAGAAGGCGGCGCAGTCGGTCCTGACCTTTCCTCCGCCGGAGGCAAGTTCAGCCCCTATGACTTGCTCGAGACCATTGTCGATCCCGGCGCGGAAATCAGCGACCAGTATGGCAGCAGCATTTTCAAACTCAATGACGGCACCCAGGTGATCGGGCGTATCATGAACATGAGTGGCGACAACTACCAGGTGAACACCGACATGATGAATCCGAGCGCCACCACGAAGGTGGATGCAAACACGATCACATCAATCGAGCCGTCTCCCGTCTCGATGATGCCTCCGGGCCTGATCAACATGATGAATCGCGACGACGTCCTCGACCTGCTCGCCTATCTCATCTCCGGCGGTGATCCTGATCACGAGTTGTTCGACGAGTGATCATCGAAAGACTGTGATCTTCCACTACAGATTCAGATGTAGCGGAACTTGCCAAAGTTCCGGTCGAAAGTGGTAGGCTCTTTCCCCCAGCCAAATTCATTGTAGGATGGCCATATGTCTTCTTTCCGGGAATACGCCCTTCTTCCATCTCTCCTTTCGACCCTGCAGAACCTCGATTTCACCACGCCGACGGAGATCCAGGCTAAAGCCCTGCCTGCCCTGCTGCGAGGCGAGTCAGTCGTCGGCGTCGCCGAAACAGGGAGCGGCAAAACGCTCGCTTACGCCCTGCCGACCCTCCAGAAGGTGAAGCAACTCGAGGAAGAAGGCGATGCCGTCTCCGAACCCGGACGTCCCCGCGCCATTGTCCTCGTTCCTTCCAGCGATCTCGGTGAGCAAGTCACGAAAGCCTTCAAGGACTTCACTCACGAAACCCGGGTTCGGGTCCGCTCCGCTCTCGGCGGCATCAAGATGGCGGTGGCCCGGCGCAACGTATCAGGGCCTTTTGAAATCCTGCTGGCGACTCCGGGGCGACTTGAGCAACTCATGCAACTCAAACTGGTGAGCCTGTCCGACCTTCGCTTTCTCGTGCTCGACGAAGCGGACCAAATGCTCGATGCCGGCTTTCGCCCAGCAATCCAGCGCTTTCTCAAATCCAGTCCCGCCGATCGCCAGCTGGCCCTCTTCACCGCCACCGCTTCCGAAAAAGTTCAGGGCCTCATCCAGGAATTATTCAGCGAAGCAACGCACATCGAAACCACGGGCCATCATCGCCTCGTCTCCTCACTGAAAACCGTCAACCTTCCCGTGCCCGGAGGGAAACGCTTTCCCGTTCTCGAAGAAGTTCTCGAAGAACACGTCGACGGCGGCACCTTGCTCTTTACCAACACCCGCGAACAATGCGACGCGCTTGCCGAAGAACTGGAGGAAAACGGCTATGATTGCGCCGTTTACCGCGGGGACATGGACAAGCTTGAACGTCGGCAAAACCTCCAGGCATTCCGCGATGGCGACATCGAACTGCTCATCTCAACCGACCTTGCTGCTCGAGGACTTGATGTCGACAACATCGACCGCGTCATCAACTATCACCTACCGAAAAAGCTGAAGAATTATCTCCATCGCGCCGGCCGCACCGCTCGCGCCGGACAGGAGGGCACGGTGATCAATCTCGTCACGAACCGCGACAAGAACCTGATCAAGCGAATCAGCGATCGCAATACCGTTGTCTAGTCCGCCACCTTACCCTGTCAGGTCACTGACCCAACAGGGTTAACTTGCATCAATTCCCAGAGACGGCCCGGGATTCAGGCTGGCGCAGACTTGGTATCGTTTAACTGAGCCGGCACTTGAGCGATAAAAGCAAACGGCTTGCCGATCAATCCCTGCCGAAAATTGTCCAGCCACTTGGAGACTTCAGTCGGCAACCGAAACGAATCATCTCCGACACAGCAATGGTAACCATTACTGAGATACCAGTGCCGGACACCAATCGGTTGAGATACTTTCAGTGATCGCCGCAGAGCAAGAGCAATGGCATTTCGCGTCGAGCAATCCACCATTCCTGATTCTGAGCCTTTGACCATCAGGTCAATATCCTCTTGTTCGACATGACATAATACAGGCAGGTAGTCCTGCTCTCGTTCTCCCTCGCGACGCATTTTCATTGGTATTTGTGTTCATCTGTTTCAGAGGAGGAGATTAGAAAGGGCACCCATCACGCACCGTTCTGGCTGGAACGCGCGAGAACAAATACCCCCAGCCAGAGAACACGATTCGAAACCAAATTTGGATCATTTCACCGGCCGCCCGCTCCAGTCGATCTACGTTGTCCGCGCCTCCACAGGATCCGGTCAAACTCCACGATATGCGTGATCCGCAGCCGGTTGAGCTATGAGAACTTTCGAGGAAAAGTGTCAACGAAACTTTTCTCGACGGTGGTTTTCCTCAATGTCACATTCGCCTATATTCATCAGCTTAAAGACTCAACTCTTGAGCCTTGCAGCAGCCGTAGCGCTCGCTCTTTTGCCTACTTTAGTTGCTGGCGAAGATTCATCGATCGGCTCCCCTTCTCCATTTCTTCCGGAAAGCCTCGAAGAAGGCACCTTTGATGCCCTCAAATCACACTCCCCGTTTGTCCGGACTCTCGGCCTGTCAGACTCTGTCGTCCTCACCGGCATGGCGCGCATCGAAAGCGAAGTCTATGCGACGCTCTTTGACACTGACACCACCGAATCTCTCCTCGTTACGGAGAACAGTAATTCTGACGGCTGGCAGCTCGTGGAGGTGAAGGGAAATGAATCAGATATCGAGTCCCTAACCGCGAAGATACAAGTCGCAGGCGGCGATGTCGTTTCCATTCGCTACGAGCAACTGCCTGAGAAAGTCACTCGTATGAGTCCAGGCAGCTCCCGCGGTTCGTCGGCCTCGATCTCCGACAAGCAGAAATCTCAGGCCCGAAATGAAGCTATCAAATTCAAAGGCGAAAACTCCGCTGATGGCTACCCGAAACTCCCTCCACCAGAGGTGATTGAAAAACTGTCCAAGCTGAGTGTGGATCAGCGTGAGTCAATCAACCGGCAAATGCTGGAGTTGAGAAACCGTGGACTCGGCATGGATGAACGAAAAGGGATCTACAACAGGAAGATCGACGATGCGCTTCGTCGCCGTTAATTGATCCTCCGCGAACGCGATTCAGTGCTAGGTTTGAGTTCAACCCACTCTTTGCATTCCTGAGCTCTCGACAAAATACTGCCGTCATCGGAGGCGGCCCAGCCGGACTCCGGGCGGCCGAAGTCGCCGCTGAAGGCGGTGCCCATGTCACCCTTTACGACGCCAAGCCTTCAGTCGGTCGCAAGTTCCTCGTCGCCGGCAAGAGCGGTCTCAACCTCACCAACGGCGAAGACTGGCCATCGTTTCTCAGTCGCTATCGCGGCCCTGATCTCCCTATCGAAAATTGGAACCGTATTCTCTCTGATTTCGATAACGAAGATCTTCGCCGTTGGGCAGCAGGACTCGGCATTGAGACCTTTGTCGCCAGCAGCGGTAAAGTGTTCCCGGCTCCAGTCAGTGGGACGATCAAGGCGGCCCCGCTGTTGAGACGCTGGGTTGAACGGCTGCGCGAGTTGGGAGTTAAGTTTCAAACCAACCATCAATGGGCGGGAATAGGCACTGACAACCAGCTGATATTCCGACACGACACTGACACCTTCACCAAGTCGCATGACCGAATCATCCTGGCACTCGGCGGCGCCTCCTGGCCGGAGACTGGTTCAACAGGGCACTGGGTGAAGCTACTGGAAAATCAAAGTATCAAAATTCACCCGCTCACCTCTGCCAACTCAGGCTGGGAAGTCGACTGGCCGGCGCCAATTCTTGAAGAAGCTGAAGGTCAGCCACTCAAGAACCTCGAGCTCCGCGCCGGGAACGAAAAGCGCCGCGGCGAATTGGTCATTACTCGTTACGGGCTCGAAGGCGGCCCTATTTATCATCTGGGTCCTCGGCTGCGCTCAATGGATCAACCTGCGGTCATTGTTGATTTCAAACCCGACCAATCGATCACCGAACTAGTCGACCGACTCGGCAAGGCCCAACGAAATTTCGTCCGGGAAGCCCGGCGTCGTTGGAAGCTCGATTCCGGCGCCGCGGCGCTGCTCAAGCACCTGCCGGATCGCGGCCCGTGGAAGTCAGCGGAGCAACTCGCGCGGGAAGTCAAACACTGCCGAATCCCGCTGGACCAGCCCCGCCCCGTCACCGAAGCCATCTCCTCTGCCGGTGGTGTCTGCTGGAGCGAACTTGACGATAACCTCATGCTCAAGAAGCTGCCCGGTGTCTTTGTCGCCGGAGAAATGATCGACTGGGAAGCCCCCACCGGCGGCTACCTGCTCCAGGCCTGCTTCGCGACGGGAACACGTGTAGGCAAAGCCGCACTATCTTGGTAGGGTCCTTCGCACTCAACCTATGAACCCTCGTATTTTCCTCACGCTTGCAACTGCCGGTGTCTTTGTTTTTGCTCCCCCTGCGACCGCTGACGACACCATCGACCTCGAAAAATATCGCGCTGAAACCACCGAAAAGTGGGAAGTCGAGATGAAAGAGTTCGACGCTGCGAACGGAGCCGTGGCTCCATCGGACAACAACATTCTTTTTGTTGGCAGTTCCAGCTTTCGCCTCTGGGAGGACATGGCGACCGACATGATCCCCTATCAAACCATCAATCGGGGATTTGGAGGCTCCAAGTGGTCCGACCTTGCCGTTTACGCCGATCGCCTCATCACACCCCACAAATTCAGGGCCATTGTGTTTTTTGTCGCCAACGATATTGGCGGCAAGGGCGAGGACAAATCTCCCGAGGAAGTAGCCGCGCTGGCCTCCTATGCTCTTGAGCGGGTCCGTGCTCACAACCCTGATGCACCGGCTTTCTTCATTGCGACGACACCCACCGAGAAACGCTGGGACCTCTGGCCCCAGATCAAACAGGCCAATTCGGCGGTTCGCGCGATGTGTGCAGAAACCGAGAATGCCTGGTTCATTGCCACCGAGAGCATTTTCTTCGACGCTGACAGCAAGCCCCGACCCGAGTTTTTCGTCGATGACAAGCTTCACATGAATCGCCAGGGCTACGTTCGCTGGGCAGCAGCGATCAAGAGTCATCTCGACACCGTTCTCAACGAACGCTAGCGAGCCTCCCTTCGGCAGAAAAAACTCCGCCTGCTGGCTGCAGGAGACGACCAACTCTACCTTTTCGCTAAGCAACTCGGGTAGCGACGGGCAGCCCGCCCGTCGAATAGGTTACCTCAAATTCAGCAGTGATCACGCCCTTGCGAAGCAGAGATCATCCTGCTTCGATACGGAATGCTCAGATCTCTCCCCTGCCTCATCGCTATCGCTTTCCTGTCCCTCGGCTTCGCCGAAGCTGAAGAGAAACCCAACTTCATTTTCATCCTCGCCGACGACCTCGGTTATGGTGACCTGGGCTGCTTCGGCAGCGAACACATTAAGACACCCCACCTCGACCAAATGGCGGCCGAGGGCATGAAGCTGACTGATTTTTACTCGGGCGCCACCGTGTGCGCCCCGAGCCGCTGCGTTCTTATGACGGGCCTGCACATGGGGCATTGCTGGGTTCGTGGCAATGCCAACAACCAGGACAAGCAAACCCTGCAACCGGGTGAAATCACCGTCCCCGGAGAACTCAAGAAAGCCGGCTACGCGACGGCTCTCTTCGGCAAATGGGGACTCGGGGAACTCGATTCCGTCGGTCACCCGATGAAGCACGGCTTCGATGATTTCTACGGCTACCTCAATCAGCGCCATGCCCACAATTTCTATCCCGAATTCATTATCGACCAATACGAGAAAGTGATGCTGCGGAACAAGTATGCGCCGGAGTGGATCAAGATGCGCACCGAACAAGGCAGAGAGGACGACGGCGCCGGCTGGGCCACCGAAGAAACCAAGCTCGACTATGTGCCTGACCTCGTCATGGAGCGCACCTGCAAGTGGCTTGAGGAAGTGAGGGACCAGCCCTTCTTCCTCTATCTTTCTATCAATATGCCGCACGCCAATAACGAGGCAACTCGCGGAACCGGCGACGGCCAGGAAGTTCCGGACTACGGCATCTACGCCGACAAGGACTGGTCCAACCCGGACAAAGGTCAGGCGGCCATGGTCACCCGCATGGATGGCTACGTCGGCAAGGTCGTCGAACTGCTGAAAGAATGGGGCATCGCCGACAACACCCTCATCATGTTCACCAGCGACAACGGCCCCCACACCGAGGGTGGCAACGACATGGAGTTTTTCAACGCCAACGGACCTGTCCGCGGCATGAAACGGGACCTCACTGACGGAGGCATCCGTGTCCCCACGATTGCCTGGTGGCCCGGCACGGTTCCGGCTGATTCAGTTTCCGATCGCCCCGCTTACTTCGGCGACGTCCTTGCGACTGCCTGCGAACTCGCCGGGCTCCCGTTGCCGGAAGGGCGTGACAGCCTGTCTTTCCTTCCCACTCTTAAGGGAGAAAAAGACCAGGAGCCGGCACCCTACCTTTACTGGGAGTCCTACGAGAAAGGCGGCAAACAGGCCCTCCGCTTCGGCAAATGGAAGGTCGTCAAGGAACCCTGGATCGGCGGCCCTATCCAACTCTACAACGTCGTCGATGATATCGGCGAAGAAAAGGACCTTGCCGGCCAGTTGCCTGAAATCGTTCAGCAAGCCGAACGCTATCTCGAAGACGCCCACGTTCGTTCACCGGAATGGACCCCTCCAGCGCCGAAGAAAAAGTAGGGGGGGATTCAGGGGGCCTTCCTCTGGTTGAAGAGCCAGGTCAGGAAATCAGACTCAGGATCACAACGATCACCACTGAATTCGGTTTTCCCGTTTTCGGCCCCCGGAATCATTTTTCCGGAGACCCCATGATTGTCTCCCTGCCAGGTGGTCAATTTGATGTTCCCTCCAAGCTTTTGAAGTTCGTCAAAGACGACCCGCTGCTTTTCATAAGGACACACGCCATCCTTGTCACCGTGAAATGCCCAGATGGGAAGGTTCAGGATTTTGGAGGGCTCGATGAAGTCCTCTGATTTTTTCAACCCACTCCCTGCCGATGGCGCGGCCGCCGCAAAGTAATCGGGCTCCAGCTGAATATAGATGTAGGTGCCGTGCCCGCCCATGGAGTGCCCCATGACATAGATGCGATCCATATCCACTGCCGGCAGCTCAGCGATCAGCTTCTGGATCGTTTTCAATTCCTCCGCATTCCACAAGCTGGGGGCCTGCGGCGCCACGACGTAACAAGGAAACTTCTCCCTTACACTCTTATCAGCGAGCTGCTTGTTCCAATCCTTAAGCTGCTTCTTATTGTCAGTCCCCTTCCCACCTGCGCCATGCAGAGAAAGAATCACCGGGTACTGCTTCGATTCATCGAACCCGAGCGGCTTCATCACTCGAACCGGCATCCCTTCGAAGACCTGAGGCTCGTAGAGCTCCGCCCACTGACCACCTTGAGAAAAGGCACTGACGCAGAACAGCAAGTCCAGCGCGGCAAGAATAGCTAAATACTTCATGATTACTTTTGGTCTTCCCAGCCCTCCGGAGCCGGTTTCACGGTATGATACTGGTCAAAAACATCTCCATTTCCAAGTGCCCGGGGATCCCCTTGTTCCTTCAACACTTGCAACATCTGCTTCTTCATCTTTGCCACTTTCCCAGCATACGCCGCTTCCCCTGCCAGATTCACCACGCAATCCGGATCCTCAACCACATTGAACAACATATCCGCCGGGCGCTTGCCGAAGTTGTGTTTCCAGAACGCTGTTTCCATATCCATCTCCATAAGCACCGACTTCGTCGGACTGCTATCCGTGTCCTTGAGGCCTAGTTCGACATTGCCACAAGGCCAGCGATCGGGCTCAAAATTGTGCACGTAGAGGTAATCACCCATGCGAATTCCACGAGCTGGATAGCCCAATCCGGAAGGTGATCCGGGTCGGGCATAGACATCGTTTCGCTCTCGGCCGATCATGACAAAGTCCCGCTTGTGCTGCGGTTCATCACACAGAAGATCGACGAAGCTGGTTCCACTCAATTCCATTCCCATCGCCTCGGCATCGCCTCCTTGGAGATCAATGAATGTTGCGGCAAAGTCGACAAAGCTGACAAGATCCTCCACCCGCCGGCCCGGATTCTTGATCCCAGCTGGCCAACGCATTACCAACGGAACTCGATGCGCATCATCAAAGGTATGCCCCTTCACACGCGGGAAAGGCATGCCGTGATCTGAGGTCACGATCACCAAGGTATTCTCCGCTTCCCCAGAGGCCTCGAGGTCGGCGAGCAGTTCACCCACATGAGAATCGAACCGCTCCACCTCGATCGAGTAGTCGAGCATGTCGCCTCGAACGATGTCGTTGTCAGGCCAGTAGGCAGGAACATGATCAATGTCCGAGAGCTTCTTTCCAGCAGCGATACCTGAGTCCTTCTTGTACCCGCGATGAGGGTCACTGCTGCCATGCCAATAGAAAAACGCCGGGGCCCCTTCTTTCCTCGCTTTCAGGAAATTTCCGAAGAAGTCGTCCGGCACCTTTTTCTTACTAATGACGGTCAGCCCGAAATCGCGAGCTGAACCGTCGACGTGGTGTGCCGTCCCCGGCCCCCAGGTCTTACCCACGGCTCCGGTTTGAATACCAGCTGCCTGCAACACCTCTCCGAAGGCCGGGTAGTTGTCAGGAAACACATTCTGGTGATTCGCCCCCGCTTCGATCTGCCAGGGGAAACGCCCGGTCATCGTTGAAGCGCGACAGGGAGCGCACTTTGCCGTTGCCACATAAGCGTTGTCAAAGACGAGACCTTCTTCGGCCAGCTTATCGATGTTGGGCGTCTTCACCCAATCGCAGTCGTAGGCCTGGCCAAAATGACGCGAGGCATCGTCGGCGATAATGAACAGGATATTGGGAGTCTCAGCACCGCGCGCTGCCCCGGCGAACAGGAACAAGGCAATGGATAGAAGTCGGCAAATTCTCATAGCAGGCGTGCATTAAACAACAGATTGCCCCTGTCTCACAATCAGCGCGATCATGGTGATTCCTCAGAACTTTCGGCAGGATGGCACTCTCACGCGAATAGGGATGGACCGGATAGCTCAACCTTTCACACTGGTTGCGCCGAGGGATCTGCTTGACCCTGCTCCGGCAACCCGCTAACTCAGTGGCTCCCCTATTCTTTCAACCGCTTATGACCCTACTCACCTCACTACTCGCCCAGGCTGCTGCACCGGCTGAAGCTGCCGGCCCCGGACTTGGTTACCTGCTCGGTGTTCTAGTCGCAGCCGTTGTGTTGCTACTCGTCATGATCCTGGCGATGCGGCTGCAACCCTTCATCGCTCTCATCATCGCGAGCATTTTCGTCGCTATCGCGGCCAAGATGCCTTTGTCAGATATTCCAGACACTATCGTCCAGGGAATGGGAGGAGCGCTTGGTTTCATAGCAACCATTATCGGTTTAGGTGCCATTTTCGGACAAATTCTCGAAAACTCAGGCGGCGCGAAGACTCTAGCCCATTCCTTAGTTAATCTTTTCGGGGAAAAGCGAGCCTCTTGGGCCATGCTCCTGACAGGTTTTCTGATATCAATACCCGTTTTCCTTGATGTCGGATTAGTAATTGTTGCCCCGATTATTTACGCACTAGCTAGAGACACCAAAAAGTCACTACTTCTCTTTGGTCTCCCTCTTGTGACAGGGATGGCCGTAACCCACGCCTTCGTCCCGCCCACCCCGGGACCCGTTTACGTGGCCGATGCTCTCGGGGCAGACCTTGGCCGCGTCATTCTTTTCGGCATCGGAATCGGCCTGCCCACCGCGATCATTGTCGGAATATTCCTCGTCCCGCTTGTCTGCAAAAACATCAAAGTCGACATTCCTGACTTTTTTGAGGAAGCAAAGGAAGCAGGCCCTCTACCGAACTTCGGTCTAGTCTTTCTAATCATGGCCCTGCCCATCGTACTTATCGTGTTGGGCAGCACCTGGGCCAAGGCCGATGACCCGAGCCAACTCCAGACAGTAATTGGTTTTCTCGGGCATCCCGTGGTTGCTCTGCTTCTTGCCACCCTGCTGGCGCTGCTCTTCCTCGGGGTTTTGCGTGGTGTAAGTAGAGACAAACTGCTCGATCTCAGCACAAAAGCTCTAGGTCCCGCTGGAATCATTATTCTCATTACCGGCGCAGGAGGTGTCTTCAAGCAAGTTCTTGGTGCCAGTGGCGTTGGCGATGCTTTAGCCGATTGGCTGAGCGGCTTCGGGATCTCGACTGTGGTTCTAGCCTACCTGTTTTCAATGATTGTTCGCGTCGCCCAAGGATCAGCGACAGTCGCCATGGTCACCGCTGCAGGTCTAATGGCCGGTATTGTCTCCGCTGGCGACTACAGCCCGGCCGACCTTGCCCTCATCACTATTGCTATCGCAGCCGGCTCTACCATGTTGTCCCACGTCAATGACTCGGGCTTCTGGATCATTTCGCGCTATCTCGGCATGAACGAGGCCCAAACTCTGAGAACTTGGACCATTCTATCTGTCGCCATTTCCTTAATCGGTTTTGCACTCACCCTGGTCCTTAGCACGATCGTTTAATCTACCAATTCCCCCCCATGATTCGCATCCTACTGTTAGCAGCTGTCTTCACCTCAGGATTCACCGCTTTGAGCTATTCTGAAGAGAAAACCCCGCTCGCACTTTCCCCTGTTCCTCGGGACAACAAGGCACAACTCCACGAGTCGTTTAACGAGATCTCGAAAGCCGGAACAGCCCAATTGGTATTCCTCGGCGATTCAATCACCCAAGGCTGGTCCAAGAACGGAGCTGAAGCCTGGGAAAAATACTGGGCACCCTATCAAGCCGCCAACTTCGGCATCGGGGGAGACCGGACTGAGCACGTTCTCTGGCGCCTCAACCATGGAAACTACGACGGTCTCAGTCCAAAGCTCACCGTCCTGATGATCGGTACCAACAACACTGGACACGAAGGTCGTGAGATGCCGGAACACGGGGGCGCCATCTACACCAGCAGCGTCGAAGAAACCGCAGCCGGGGTCACCGCCATCATCGATGCGCTGGCGGAGAAGCAGCCACAGATGAAAGTGCTGCTACTTGCCATTTTCCCCCGGGGAGCCGACAGCAACGACGCCAAGCGTCAGAAAAACGAAGCCATCAACGAGCTCATTTCCGGGCTGGGGGATCGCGAGCACGTCACCTATCTCAACATCAACGAGAACTTTGTTCAGCCGGACGGCACCCTGCCCAAGGACATCATGCCGGACCTGCTGCACCTTAACGCAGACGGCTACGAGATCTGGTCTCAGGCCATCGACGGCAGCGTCAA
>JABSSQ010000245.1 GCA_013213905.1 Verrucomicrobiales bacterium
CAAGAACACATGCGGGTTATCTACAAGTTAGCGAGCCATAAAATTCATGCCGCTGCGAATGGTCTCTCGAGTTCTCTAGGCATTCAGAGTTTTGGTTTGAATGCTCCGATGCTACGGGCGCCGAGTCACGAGGGGCTTCGAGATCCGGCGATCCTTTGCGCCCATTCTTTGAGCCAGACCACATCAGCTGTCACGACTATTTTCAACAGTGCTGAATCCCTCATCGAAAATCCCGCTTAGGGACAGGTCAGTAATCCCGCTTAGGGACAGGTCAGTAATCCCCCTTGCATTTACTGTTCGCATGAACTAGTCTCTCGCATGAGACAAGCACGACTGCGCGGGGAGGGGCAAAGCTACTACCACTGCATTTCGCGAGTCGTTGACCGCCGATACATCTTCCAGGATGAGGAAAAGGAGCTCTTTGTCGGCATCATGCGCAAACTGGAAGCCTTCCTCGGTCTCCGCGTCGTCACCTACTGCATCATGTCCAACCACTTCCATCTTCTCGTGGAAGAACCAGACGCGGAAGCGATTCCTGCGCTCGACCGGAGAACGCTCCTCGAGCGCGCCAAATACCTTTACGATGATCAGGCGGTGCGTGCGCTCTCTGAGGAACTGGATCGAGCCGCGCAATCTGGCAGCGATCGGTGGCTCGAGGAAATCCTGGACCGCTACCGTCAACGGATGGGAAGTCTCTCCATCTTCATCAAGGAGTTGAAACAGCGTTTCACTCAAACCTACAACCGCCGTAAAGGACGACGCGGCACCCTCTGGGAGGACCGCTACAAAAGCGTGCTCGTCGAAGGCGACCCGCAAGCGCTCATGACAATCGCCGCCTACATTGAATTGAACCCTGTTCGTGCCGGGATGGTGGAGAACCCCGAAGATTACCGCTGGTGTGGTTATGCTTCAGCAATTGGAGGTAACCGGTGGGCCAAGCAAGGCCTCGGAAGAATCCTCGATCAGTCATCAAAGCTCAGTGGCGAGGATTTTGAAAAACAGTGGGTGCGAACCAGTCAAGTCTACCGGCTCTGGCTCTACGATCAGGGACAGGAGCGCGAGGCATCCGACCTTCGTAAGTCGAAGCCAACGAGGCGGGGCTTTTCTTCTGAGGCGGTAGACAGAGAAGTCAACCGGGGTGGAAAGCTGGGCCTGATCGAGGTGATCCGGTATCGAGTCAGATACTTCACCGATGGAGCCGTTTTTGGCAGCGCTGCCTACGTCGATAGAGTGTTTCAACGCTATCGGCATCAATTCGGAGCCACTCGAACAACTGGAGCGAGGCGAATGAAAGATGCTGAGTGGCAGGACCTGTGTGTCCTGCGTGATCTTCGAGGCACCCGAGTCGGGTAGAATTCACCTAAGGGTAGCTTCCGCCCGCCATGATCCAGTCATTTGCCGATGCCGACACCGAGCAACTTTTCATCGATGAGAAGAACCGGCGTTTTAGCACGATTGCCAGAGTGGCTCTGCGGAAACTGATCCAAATGAATCGGGCGGTACACCTTAGTGACTTGTCTGTTCCGCCGGGCAATCGACTGGAATCACTGAAGGGCGATCTCGCGGGACTGCATTCCATCCGAATCAATCAACAGTGGCGCATCGTCTTCCGCTGGACGAAACAAGGCCCGGCAGATGTTCGGATCATGGACTACCATTGACAGCCACCTTATAACGTTATACGTTATACTAATGAATCCGCCCATGACGCCTGGAGAGATCCTGCTGGAAGAATACCTCCAGCCGATGGAAATTTCGCAGAATGCGATGGCCCGCGCCATCGGGGTCGCCCCTCGAGCGATCAACGAAATCGTTCTGGGTAAACGCTCGATCACTCCACAAATGTCGATCCGGTTTGGCGCCTTCTTCGATCAATCCGAAGACTTCTGGCACGGGATTCAGGTGGAGTGCGATTTCCGAGCGCTGCGGAGAAAAGCTGGGGAGCTGACCCGGGGGATTCAGCCGGCTTCCGAGTTGGTGAAGGTAAACTGAGGCTGGAACGTTTAACCTCCAATGCTCAACGTCCAAGCTTGTTGGGGTGGACGCGTTGGAAGCAGGCCGACTGTGGGGAGAAAGAGCATGATTAAGAGTCGGAGTAAGAGCGCGTTCCGCTGGAACGCCTCAAGAGCTAAACCTACCTCCGGGCACTTGATCTGTTCGAAGACATGCTCGAGTCCGATCCCGCCGGCTTCGAAGACTGCCGCGACATCTGGCAGGTGACCAAAGTAGAACGCCCTAACGCCCGGCAAAAGCAAATGCGCGAACAACAGCCGGCCGGAGACGAAAGCATTCGGAATCTGAAAGCTATCCCCAGGAGCTACCTCCAAAACCGGATTAATTGGAAATTCATCGTAGCCACGGGCGGTTCTAAACAGAGCGGGCGCCAATATCCGTAAGTCGCTGCACGAATCTTAGAATACGAAAGTGTTCGGAAATCCCCACGAATCTCCCAATCATCCGACTTGATATTATCCGCCGCACGAAGAAGACTAATCGCCGGCATTTTTCAGCTTGC
>JABSSQ010000246.1 GCA_013213905.1 Verrucomicrobiales bacterium
CGTTCTCATGCTGTCGTCTGCTGGTCTGAGTCTAGCTGATGACCGTCCCAATATGGTTCTCATCATAGGGGACGACATTGGCTTCGCTGACATTGGCTGTTTCGGCGCGGAAATCGATACGCCAAATCTGGACAAGCTCGCTGCCAACGGGATGCGGTTCTCTCAGGGCTACAACATGGCCAAGTGCAATCCGACCCGTTCTTCCATGCTCACCGGAACCCTGCTCGGTGGCCCGGAGTGCCAGTCGATGGGTGGGCTTTTGCGCGAAGCGGGATACACGACTCTCTATTCGGGCAAGGAGCATTTTGACTCGTGGGTCCCGCTGGAGAGGCTCACCGCGATGAACAGCTTCGATAAGTCGTTCTGTCACTATGGTGGCTGCGGGAACTTCTTTTCCTACGAGCCGGTTGAGATTTACCTGAATGACAAGCTGCTGACGCAGGAAGAGATCGAAGCGGGCACTTCCAAGCCCTACTACAAGACAAATGCCTACACGGATGCGGCTTTACGTTTTCTTGAAGAGACCGAGGGAGAGGACAAGCCATTCTTTCTCTACCTGCCTTACGAGTCCGCTCATTACCCGCTGCAGGCGCTGCCGGAGGACTACGAGAAGTTTGAGAAACTTTACGATGTCGGTTGGGATGTGATTCGCGAAAACCGTTTCAAGAAACAGAAGGAGATGGGCCTGATTGCCGAGGATGTTGTCATGCCGCCGCTGGTGGGGCAGGGCAAGGACCTCTACCAGCCGTGGGAGGAAGTCAGCGAAGAGGACAAGAAACGCCGCATCGAAGAAGCGGTTGGTTTCGCGGCAATGGTTCACTGCCTCGACCGCAACATCGGGCGCATTGTCGACGAGATCGAATCGCAGGGGGAGCTCGACAACACCCTGATCCTGTTCCTTTCCGACAACGGTGGTTGTGGCATTCCCGGCAAAACCAAGAACTGGCTGCACCCGACCGATCCGGAATCCTGGCGCAGTCCTCATGCGGTCTGGGGTATGGTCAGCGGAACGCCTTTCCGCCGCTTCAAGCAGGCCGGTCACGAAGGCGGGGCTCGCACGCACCTGCTGGCGCACTGGCCGGCGAAGATCAAGCCGAACCAGATCTGTCACAGTGTGGCGCACCTGGTCGACTTCATGCCGACCTTTCTCGAGATGGCCGAAGCGGAATACCCGGCAACCCAGGACGGCAAGCCAACACCGAAACTGGATGGCCTGAGCCTCGTGCCGCTCTTTGAAGGCAAAGACCGTCCCGATCACGATATTCTCATCACGGGTTGGACCGAGAACAAGCGGGCCATCCGCCAGGGGGACTGGAAGCTGGTGAAAGAGGACAAGGACTGGAAGCTTTTCAATATGGCGGATGACCCGACCGAGTTGAATGACCTCGCCAAGCAAATGCCGGAAAAAGTGGAGAGCCTTCACAAGGCTTATGCCGACTGGCGCGCGGCGCGCCCGTATCTTCCCGAGAAGCAGAAGACCCAGCCACCGTATGTCGGTAGTGACGGCGTGTAGTAGTTGGACGCTTTAACGGGCACGCAGGAGCGTGCCCCTCCACGCCTTCGGCGCATCGGTAGCATGGACGGTCGCCGAAGGGTCAGCCCCGGCCCCCGCGCGACCGCGGTCGACCTGTTTGGGTGCCGCATTCGAACAAAATCGCGGGGAAATGGACCTAGAATCTGTGGTCCTGTATCGGTAGGGTCCATGGTTATGATCCGCCGGCTTATCCTTTTTCTTTTCGCTGCTGTTTGGGTGGCCTGTTCCGCTTCGGCGGCTGAGCGCCCCAATGTCATCATCCTCTACATCGATGACATGGGCTACGCCGATCCATCATGTTTCGGCAATCCGGAGATCAAAACGCCGAATATTGACCGTCTCGCTAACGAAGGGCTGAAGCTCACGAACTACTACACCAACTCGCCGATCTGTTCGCCGTCGCGGGTCGCTTTGAACACCGGTCAGGCTCCCGGTCGTCACCAGGTCTGGGGACACTTTGCTTCCAAGGAACAGAACAGGAAACGCAACATGGTCGACTTTCTCGACCCTGACGTTCAGACCATCGCTAAGGCATTGCAAGCGGACGGTTACGCCACCGCTCACTTCGGGAAGTGGCACATGGGTGGTGGTCGTGATGTCGTGGCGCCCTTGCCGCAGGCCTACGGTTTCGATGAATCGCTGGTTTCCTTTGAGGGGCTTGGTGAGCGCATTCTCTTTGATACGAAGGGGCTCAGTGGTGCCAGTGCCAAGTTGGGGCACGGAGAACACCGCCTCGTTGAGAAGCACGAATCGAGCGGCATCTACGTGGACCGGGCCATCGACTTCATCGGTCGAAACAAAGACAAGCCGTTTTATCTCCATGTCTTTCCCAATGATGTGCACGACAAGCATGTCGCTACCGAGGAGAACCTCGCCAAGTACAGGGACTACGAAAAGGATCCTTTTCTGCAGGCTTTCCTCGCGGTGCTCGACAACATGGACGTCCAGATTGGTCGCCTGCTCGATGCATTGGACGAAAATGAAATTGCCGACAACACGATCGTGATTTTCACGAGCGACAACGGCCCCACCGACTGGCCACGATATTACAAGGAGGGCTTCGATCCTCCCGGCTACACCGGCCCCTTCTTCGGCCGTAAGTGGTGTCTCTACGAAGGCGGCATTCGCATGCCGTTTATTATTCGCTGGCCGGCCAAAGTGGAAGCGGGCAAAACGGACGAGACTTCGATCGTCGCCGCAGTGGATCTCTTTCCTTCCCTCTTGACCATGACCGGCACTCCTCCTCCTGCCGGATGGGATCTCGACGGGGAGGACATGAGCGGGGCGCTTACCGGTACAGCTCAGGAGCGACCGTCTCCGGTGTTCTGGGAATACGGGGGCAATCCCGGGATCCTGCGACCGGGAAACCCTGATTTCGAGAGCCCCACCAACGCGATGCGCGATGGTGACTGGAAGCTGCTGACCAATGATGACGGCAGTGGCGCCCAGTTGTTCAACCTGGTCGAAGATCCCGGTGAATCAGAAAACCTCGCCGCCAAAAATCCCGAGCGTGTTGCCGAGATGAAAAAGGTGCTGCTCGAGTGGCGGGCTTCGTTGTGAGCAGTGGATTGGCTGAGGGCTCCTAAACCTTGGCCATCGGGCTCAGGAAGAAGGTCCTCGACTCAGCGAAAGTCTTGAAAGACATTTTCGCGCCTGCGAAAGGCGCGCCATCCCCCCATTGCGCCATGCCTGGATTGCGGTTCGTGGCGTTTTACTACAAAAACTGATCGCGTTGGTCCAATACGCTTCCTTCATGCGGACTAAACTGTCATTCTGTGGCTTGATTTCGAATCTAACCCTGTTGGGTCAATCACTTTACTCTGTTGAGCGGGATCGAAAGAGAACACGAAGCCTCCACATGAAACTCTTCCTGACAGCAACGATCTTAGCAGGCGTGCTTCTGTCGCAGGCGTCGGACTTGGCGCAGCCCGAAGTGGCTCCGATCCCGGCACTGTCGCCGGAGGAGTCGATGAAGACCTTTGAGGTGCCGGAGGGATTCCGACTCGAACTGGTCGCGAGCGAGCCGATGGTGCAGGAACCAGTCAGTTTTGCCTTCGATGGTGAGGGCGCCCTCTACGTCTGCGAGTGGTTGACCTATATGCTGGACGAGCATGCGACCGGGCAGATGGATCCAATTTCGCGAGTGGTGAAGCTGGTCGATACCGATGGTGACGGGAAGATGGACCAGCGCACCGTCTTTATCGACGAAGTGCTGCTGCCTCGCACCGTGTTGCCGATGGAGGATCACGTTCTGGTGAACTTGACCGGATCCAATTCGATCTGGGCTTACTATGACGAAAATAGCGATGGTGTCTCCGATCGTCGCGAACTGGTATACGAAGGTGACCCTAACACAGGCAATATTGAGCACCAGGCATCAGGCATGGTCTGGAATCTCGACAATGTCATCGACACTAATTATCACCGCCTCCGATACAACAAGGATGGTAAACTGGAGGCGACGCCGCACTCCATGGCGCGGATTAGCCAATGGGGGCTGACCCGTGATGACAGCGGGCGCCTCTACTGCACCTGGGCAGGTGGCAAGAACCCGGCGCACTCGTTCCAGTTTCCGGCGGGCTATCCCATCGTCGAGATGCAGGAGCACGCCGAGGGCTACGAGATTCCCTATTCGATCTGCACGACGGAAGACCAGTCGTCCGGGAATTACGATTACGAAAACGAGCGTGTCCTCATGGAGTTTTCAGCAGCGAGTGGGCAGGGGTTCATTCGCTCGGATCTGATGAGAAGTCTTGAAGGCCTGCTGGTGACTCCCGAACCGGTGGGACGCTTGATTCGTGGCACCCGATTTGAAAATGAAAACGGAAAGCGAGTCGCCTACAACGCAACGCCGGGCCGCGAGCTGATCTGTTCCAGTGATACCTACTTCCGACCGACATGGAGCGGTATGGGGCCTGACGGGGCTCTCTATTTCGCCGACATGTATCGGGGCATCATTCAGGAGAAGGACTGGTTCCCGACAGAAGGCGACCATCCCTGGGTGCTGCGTTATCATCGTGTCAGGGACTGGGATATGATCAAAGTGGTGGGCCGTGGTCGCATTTATCGACTTGTGTCGGAGGAGGTGGAGTTGCATGAAAAGCCCGATCTTTATTCCAAGTCGAGTGAGGAGCTGGTGGCTTATCTCGACCACGGCAGTGGCTGGTGGCGGGACGAGGCACACAAGCTCATCGTGAGGCGCGGTGATCCGTCTGCGGTGCCTGCCCTGGAAGCCATGGTGGATAAGGCTCCGTCGGATCGCGCCCGTATCAATGCGATGTGGGCATTACGGGGACTCGAGGCGCTTGATCCCGACTACATCTTTGAATCCCTCAATTCGGACTCAGAGGAGGTCCGCCTCGCCGGGATCCGCCTGTCGGAAGCCTTTCTGAAAGTTGGCGGCAAGAAGATGATCGCCGCGGTGCAAACCTTTGCCGACAGGGAGCTTTCTGATGATGAAGTGATTCAACTAATCAACAGCCTCAATCGCAGTCAGCCTCCCGGTCATGAAGCGCTGGTTGCCTCGCTCAAATCCCGGAATTCCAACAACGCCATTCTTCTGGCCATTGAAAAACGGGCTGCCGAAAAAGTGGCCGTTGCCGCCATGGGCGAATCCGCCAAGCGGGGCGCTGTCATCTACGAATCAATCTGCATCACCTGTCACGGGAAGGACGGCAGGGGAGTGGTCGCTGAGAACCAACTGCTCGCTCCGGGCCTGATTGATTCTCGATTGTTTCAAAACAGCGGACGATTCCAGCCTCTGGTCTCGCGCGTGTTGCTCGACGGTATGATGGGACCTCTTCGCGGCAAGACCTACGGGGAAGGGGTCATGGTCCCGTTCAAGTCCGTCTACACGGACGAGCAAATCGCTGATGTGATGAACTACATCGGCAACCGCTGGCACAAGCGTGACTGGAAAACTTCGACCCGACCCGAAGACGTTGCCAAAGCGAGAGCGCAAAGCTCGGGACGCAACCTCATGTGGACGGAAGAGGAACTCGTCGAGGAGGCCAAGAAGCTTGGCCTTCCGTCACCTTACTGAAACCGGGTCGCTGCCGAACTTGAAGCTCTAACACCTAAACCCATGCCCAATCCCTGGACCGGAATCGGAAACCCTTACACCCGAGACGAAGTGCGAGCCCGACTGCAGGCAACGCTGGATCGAAATCAGGCGATCATCGCGGCCGGTGCTGGCACTGGCATCTCCGCCAAGTTTATCGAGCAGGGTGGAGCGGATCTATTGATCATTTATAACTCCGGCCGCTTTCGCATGTCGGGGCACGGTTCGACGGCGGGCCTGATGGCCTACGGTGACGCCAATGCCGTGGCCATGGAGATCGGTGAGTATGAGGTGCTACCCGTCGTCAAAGAGATCCCGGTCATCTGTGGGGTTCACGCTTCGGACCCTCGTCGTCGCATGTGGCACTGGTTACTTAAGGTGAAGGAAATGGGTTTCTCTGGAGTGAACAACTTTCCGACTCACTGCATCGTCGACGGACACTTTCGCCAGGTGCTGGAGGAGACCGGGATGCCTTTCGAGAAAGAGGTCGAGATGGTGGCCCTGGCGTCGAAGATGGATTTGTTCAGCGTCGTTTATGTGGCTGAACCCGAAGAGGCCAAGGCGATGGCTGAGGCCGGAGCCGACGCTGTGATCGGTCATGTCGGAACCACGATTGGTGGGTCGATCGGCGTGACCGGAGCGGTCTGCACGATGGATGATGCGGTGGCCCGCTGCCAGTCGATCTTTGAAGCGGCCCGGGCGGTGAATCCTGACATCTTCCTGCTTTCTCACGGTGGGCCGATCAACACACCGGATGATGCGGCCTATGTGAATCAGCACAGCGATGCCCAGGGTTTTGTCGGTGCCTCCAGCCTGGAGCGCATGGGCGTCGAGGCTTCACTGACTGCGCTGACGGAGGAATTCAAACGCATCCCTTTGACCTGACCGATGAGCTTCCGCTTTCCGCTTATCCTGACCGTGGTGGTCGCTATCATCGCCGGGATAGCGCTGTCGCTGCTTAATGCCCAGGAAGGCGGCCAGAATCAAGGGGAGGCGAAAGCCAAAGCGAAGAAGGTGGTGCCTGATACGAGCCACCTGCCTCCGCGAGAGTTTGAGTGGGGCGACGGGACGCGTGTCCTGATCGTGGGTGGTCATGCATCACATGATTTTGATCGTTGGTTTGATCAGGAAGATACGAAGACGCTGATGGAGGACGGGGACTACTCTATCTTCTACACGGATCGACCCCAGGATATTCCTCCGGCCCTGGAGCACGTCGATGTGCTTTACCTCTCGCTCAATCAGAAGCCGATTAATCTCCGGGTGCAGAAAGCGGTCGAGGAGTTTGTCGACGGGGGTGGCGGATTGCTGCTCGTCCACGCGGCAGTGTGGAGCAATTGGAATGACTGGCCCACCTATTACGATCGCTTCGTAGGCGGGTTTTCGAAGGGGCATGATAAGCTGGGGCCTTTCACCGTCGAAGTGATTGATACCGATCACCCTGTTACCGAAGGCTTTGCTGCCAGTTTCGAAGTCACCGACGAGCTCTACTATCACAACGTCGCCCCTGAGGCGACGGGCATTCACGTGCTCGCCGAGGCAACGAGTAAGCAGGGCAAAGGAACGCGACCAACGGTTTGGACGGTGGAGCATCCCGAAGCGCGAATTTTCTGCATGACCCTCGGCCATGACGGTGACACTCACACCCAGGACGAATACAAGACCCTGTTGCGCCGCGCGGTGAAGTGGGTCACGCCGGAGAAGTAGTTTCTCCCGTTTGCATCCCATGAGCCAGACCGCTTCCAGTGCCCTGCCGAAGATCGTTCGAAAGAACGAGGCCGAGGTGGAGTCTGTCGGCTCCAAAACGCACTTCTGGTATTCCAAGCCTGGGCTGACTGATACCGAGCGTTTGAATTATGTCAGGGTGGTGCTACCTCCGGGTGAGGGTCATGATTTTCATTATCACCCGATGGAGGAAGTGCTCCATGTGCTCTCCGGCATGGCGACGCAATGGATCGAGGGCGAGAAGCATCTGCTGGGGCCGGGCGACGCGGTCCATGTCCCGGAAGGTGTGGTGCACGCGACCTACAACTCCGGTGAGGTGGAACTCGAATTTATCGCGGTGCTGATTCCGGATAACGTGAGTTACCAAGGGGGCATGACAGTTGAGGTCGGATCCGAAGAACCGTGGGCCTCGATCGAACGCATCAAAATTTCCAAAATCATATGAAGAAAAAACTCCTCAGCCTTTTTGTTCTCGTCTCCGCATTCTGCATCAACCTGTCTGCGGCAGAAAAACCGAATCTGATCTTCATCATCGCCGACGATTGCACCTTTCGTGATATCGGTTGTTATGGGGGGCAGGCAAAGACTCCGAATATTGATAAGCTCGCGAGCGAAGGGATGCGCTTTGAACGTTGCTTCCAGGCGGCGCCGATGTGTTCGCCAACCCGCCACAACATCTACACCGGGCTTTATCCGGTGAAGAGCGGGGCTTATCCCAACCACACCTTTGCCTACGATCATGTGAAAAGCATCGTGCATTACCTCGAGCCACTCGGTTATCGGGTCGGCTTGTCCGGCAAGACGCATATCAAGCCGGAGGAGGTGTTTCCATTTGAAAAGCTGAGCGACGGCAAGGCGCCCGATATGGGTAAAATCGATGGACTGATGAAGGACTCAGCTGGGAGCGGTGACCCTTTCTGCCTGTTTGTCTGCTCCAACGAGCCACATACCCCGTGGAACAGAGGCGATCCTTCAGTTTATCCGCCGGAAGATATCGAACTTCCAAACTACATCGTCGACACGCCGGTGGTGCGGGAGAACTTCAGCCGGTATCTCGCCGAGATTACCTACTTCGACAGTGAAGTGGGGCAAGTGGTTGATCTGCTCGAAAAGCATGGTCTTTCAGACGACACGCTTGTGATGGTGGTCTCTGAGCAGGGCAATGCCTTTCCCTTCGGTAAGTGGACGCTCTACGATCATGGATTGCAGGCGGCCATGGTGGTGCGCTGGCCGGGGCAGGTCGAAGCCGGGTCGGTGGCCAACGCGATGGTGGAGTATGTTGATGTGACTCCCACTTTTGTGGATGTAGCAGGTGGTGAGCCTATCGAGGAGCTCGACGGCAAGTCCTTCGTGCCGGTGCTCAAGGGAGAGACCGATCATCACAAGGACTTCGTCTACGGCATCATGACAACGCGGGGCATCATCAATGGATCAGAAGCGTATGGAATCCGTTCGGTTCGAAGCGAGGACTACAAACTCATCGTGAATCTGCATCACGAAACGAAGTTCACGAATGCCTGCACCAAGTCGGAGCTGTTCTTGTCGATGGTCGCGAAGGCAGAGAGAGGCTCTAAGAAAGCGAAGCGTCTGGTGGATGCCTATCATCATCGTCCACCGTTGGAACTATACGACATCAAGGCTGATCCGCTCGAGCAGAAGAACCTCGCTGAGAACCCTGAATACGCTGATGTGATCCGGGGGCTGGCGGAGGAGTTGGACAAATGGATGGCAGACCAGGGAGATCTCGGCGATGAGACGGAGTGGAATGCCAAGGAGCGTCAGGGGAGTGGTGGCAAGAAGCGGAAGAGCGCCGCCGAGAGAGAGGCATCCAAAAAGAAGAGCAAAGCCTGACCCATTCGTTGGGTAGCGGATTCTATGCGAACTCTAGTTCTATCTTTCCTGCTGATTGGCAGTGTAGCCGCGGCGGACCCGCGCCCTAACATCGTTCTCATGATGGTGGACGATATGGGCATCGGTGACACCAGTGCCTACCTTGGGAAATCTCTTTCAGAGAACAGTACTCCCATCGAGCTCACCCAGGTGACGCCCAGCCTCGAAGCCTTTGCGGCGCGTTCGATGATTTTCACGGATGTTCATGCCGGGGGATCGATGTGTTCGACTTCACGCTACTCGCTCATGACGGGGCGATTCGGGCATCGGCCCTATTTAAAAAGACAGGGCTGGCTTCCTCACGGCCCGAATCTGCCGATGATTCAACCGGAGTTGGTCACCCTGCCGGAGATGCTCCAGGCGAATGGCTATGAAACGGCCTGCGTCGGCAAGTACCACGTGGGGATGGCTTTCGACAATGGTCAGGGGCAACCGGCGCGGGATTTTTATCATCAGGATGTCGACTTCACCAAGCCGCTGCTCGACGGCCCCACTCACCAGGGCTTCGACGAATTCCTAGGCGTTCCCGGTAACATCGAAGATGCGCTCGATACCGAGCCGCGAATCCTGATCCGCAACGATCGCTGGGAGCTGACGGATCGTTCCAGAATGATGATGGGCGGCTGGAACAAGCATGCCGGGAAAGTGCTCGCTGATCCCTCCTGGGACCTGACCCATATCGGCGAGACCTACTTGGATGAAGTGGAGGCGATCTTGAAGCGCAAGGCCTCGAGCGAGGCGCCGTTCTTTCTCTACTACGTTCCCAATGCCAATCACCAGAACCTCGGTGAAGAGGGGCGTTACTACATTCCTGAGAGCCTCCGGGGAACGCCGGTCAAAGGAGCGGCGAAATTGACGAATGGCGAGCCGGCCGGCGAACGCGCTGACATGGTGCTGGAGAATGATATCGCGTTTGGTGAAATGGTGAAGTTGCTTGAGACCCTTGATGATCCGAGAAACCCCGGTCACAAGTTGATCGACAACACCCTTGTCATCTTCACGAGCGATAACGGTCCCAACGAGGGAGAGAAGGGGACGACGAGTTACCAGTCGGGTGGATTGCTGGGCAAGAAGGCGAGTATCACCGAAGGCGGGTTGAGAATTCCTTTCCTGCTCTACTGGAAAGGTCATTTCGAAGGGGGAGAGGTGAATCGCACTCACTTCGCCCTGACGGATCTCTATGCCACCTTTGCCCGGATACTGGAGCATCCTCTCGGCGCCGATGACGCACGCGACAGTTACGATGTGTGGGATCACTGGACGGGCGAGGCGGAGGACGAAGATGCTCGGCCACGCCTCAAGTTCTGCCATCTCGGGCGGCCCTACAGCAACGATGCCATGTCACTGCGGGAAGGCGCCCACAAGATCATCATCAACGGAGGTCTCGGTGAACCCGCGATCAAAGACGGGGCAGCGGGTGCTGTGACTGTGGAGAAATATCACCGACTCGACTTTGATGTGACCGAGTCTGAGGATCTTCGCAGTCCGGAGAACGAATCGCGGGTGAAAGAGTTGGCTGAAGAAGCATTGCGTTTGCGAAACGTGGGGCACGCGAGAGCGCTTGGAGACGCAAAGGGCAGCGCACTCATCGAGGACGATGGTTGGCACAATCTTCGAAATGACTTCCACGGCGAAGTCGGATTTGAATTTCAGGTTACGGAGCCGATGGAGGTCGGGCAGCTTGGAATGTGGGACGATCATTTCAAGGACTGGCCGATCCGTGGAGCCGATGAAGCGCCGAACGACTGGATCACCGAGCGACCCAGCCTTGAAGGATCTGACGGGCGCGGGCTGGAAGCCAGCCACACGGTGCGATTGTCGCTGAAGGGCAAGGTGATCGCCGAAGTGAAGTTGACGCCGGACGTTCCGGGTAACTTGATTGGCGAGTTTCGTTACCTGCCATTGGAGGAAAGTGTGGAACTGAAGCCGGGGGCGACCTATCGGCTGACCATGACGACCCGCAACCGGGACGGAGATCACATACACGATCCAGCGAGCTACGATGGGCTCTCCCCGATTACCCATCCGCTGGTAAAGATTCAGCGGAGCGTTTTTCTGCAGGAGGGCAAAGAAGCGCCGATCCTGACCTGGTTTGATGCCTCTGCGGATTACTGGCGCCATCGCCTTCCGGTGGGTCCGACCTTGATGTTTTTGGATAGGTAGTTACGGCGCGATCCGGTCAGATTGTGCCGTTGATTCCTGATCGGATTTCAGGCTTTCTTTTCATTCACCATGAAAAGAACTCTCGTCACTCTGTTCGCCGGCTTGATGGCTTTCTCTGCCGTAGGCGCAGAAGACCGTCCCAACATCGTCTGGATTTTTGCCGAAGATACCTCGCCCTGGATGGGCTGTTACGGCTATGAAGCCAATCAACTGGCAACGCCGAATATCGACTCCATTGCCGCGGCGGGGGTGCAATTCAACCGCGCCTATGTTCCGGCGCCGGTCTGCTCCGCCTGTCGCTCCGCCATGATGGGTGGCGCCAACCAGATTCGACTCGGGTCCCATGAACATCGTTCTTCCCGGGCCAAGGATGCTCAGTTGCGACTGCCGGATGGGGTCAAGCTGTTGCCGCAGATCATGAAGGAAAATGGCTACGCAACTTACAATCACGGCAAGACGGACTACAACTTTGTGTGGGACGAAAACGCGACCTACTCCAATCTCAAGATGAAAGGGAAGGCGGACAGCTGGGATGTGCTGGAGCAGCACCAGCCGTTCTTTCTTCAGATTCAGACCAAAGGCGGGAAGAACAATACGGCCAAGTTCCCAAAGGATCGCAAAACGGATCCGGCTTCCGTGACGGTGCCGGCGGACTATCCGCAGAACCAACTCTATCGCGAAGTCGTCGCGGAACACTGCGATTCCATTCGAACCGACGACGACCTCATCGGCGAAATCCTGGCTGGTCTCAAAGACTCCAGCCTGGCCGAAAACACCATCGTTGTTTACTTCTCCGACCACGGTGCCAACCATCTCGTGCGTCACAAGCAAATGCCGACCGAGGGCGGTCTTCATGTGCCCTTTGTGGTGATGGGTCCGGAGGCCTGGGTGCCGAAGCAGGGTGAGCGTAATGACCTGGTCGACATGCTCGACTTGTCTGCGACGACCCTGGCCTGGGCCGGGATTGAGATTCCGGATTGGTATGAAGGTCAGGATCTTTTCGCGGCTGACTTTGAGCCTCGCGAGTGGGTCGCTTCAGCCAAGGATCGTCTCGATCACACGATCGATCGCGTTCGCACCATTCGGACCGATCAGTTTCGCTACACCCGAAACTACAAGCTGGACCGGGTTCTGCTCCAACCGCAGTACCGCGACAATCAGGATTATCTTAAGAATCTCAAGGAGCTCTATGCCTCTGGCGAACTCTCTGAAGATCTCACTCGAATCTACTTCGGCGAGCGCCCTGAGGAAGAGTTCTATGATGTCGTCAATGACCCGGCCCAGGTCCACAATCTGATCGACGATCCGAAGTATGCGAAAGAGGTACAACACCACCGTCAGTTGCTCGATGACTGGCTCGCTGAAGGCGATGCCGGTGAAGGCGAAGAGGCTCCCGAAGCATTGCGCCACAACGGTGATGATTGGCAGGGCGGACGCGGCGTGAATCCCGAGTATGAAATCAATCGCCCTGATTCAGATGGCGATGGGCTTTCCGACAAGTGGGAGACGATCAATGGCCGCGATCCGAAGGACGGGCGCCTTGCCTATGAGTTCGATTGTGGCGGATGGCAGACCGAAGGCTGGGCCTCTAAGGGAATCGACGACAATATTGCCGGCTTTGAGGGCACGCTGGGATTCACCGTCGGGAAAAAGAGCAAGTTGATCCGCGACGGTTTGAGTGTGACCGCCGGTGACGCCGACCGGAACCTGCTCATTAAGGTGCGCTCCGAGGGCGACATCAAGGTGCAGGCCTTCGCCAACGGTAAGTCACTGGGTCACGCAGAGGCCGTCTCTTCGGGTGACGACTACGCAGAGGTCTTGATTCCATTGAACGGCAATGCGGCCTGGAATGGGAAGATCGAATCTCTGGAAGTGAGCTTGAGCGGCGCCAAAGGAACCTTTGTCGAAGTGGATGCGATTGAGGTGGTTCGAGCCAGCGATGCTTTCAACGATGAGGGCGGGAAGTTCTTTGCCGAGCTGCCTCAGTTTTAGGTGATCAGTCACGTTGGTCTGCCGGGAGCAGCCGGCAGTAATGATTGCATCAACGGGCGATTTTCGTTTGTCTGGAAACAGACCAATGAAAATGGCTCAAGCTTTCCTCGACCTCCAACCGCCGGGACGGCGGTGGATCAGCGCCTTGTTCACTTTTTGTATCGCCTGGTACGGTTTGGCGGAAACGACGCTGCGGGCCGCTTCGTCTGAGACCGACGAGCTGCGCAAAATGATTCTCGAAATGCGGGATGACTACGAGACGCGCATCTCGCGACTCGAAGACAAGCTCGCTGTTCTGGAGAAAAGCGAAGCGGAACTCAAGCAGGAGCTGGCGGCGACACGGGAAGTTTCGCAGAACAATGCCTTGCGAGTCGCGGCGATACCGACGGCATCACGACAGTCTTCGCCCCAGTATAACGGGTCCAACCTGCCGTCACCGAAGAGCCCCTTGGGAGGAGGTAAGGAAGTGCACTCCGAGTTGGTCTATCGTCATGAACTGGACCAGATCCTCGACGAGCGTGATGTGACGCGCGGATTTGAGTTTCACGGCTACTTCCGGGCCGGCTACGGACTCGCCTCCAACGGCGATGTGATGGAAGCCTTCCAGGCACCGGGTGCGCTTTCCAAATACCGCCTTGGTAACGAGACCGAGATCTATCTCGAGACCGCGTTTCAATACAACTTCCCCGAGCTCGGCAATGATGGTCCCGAATGGATGGTGGCGGTTCGCCCGGCCTACTTTGTGCCGAACTCGCTCAGCAATGCTTCAACGGATGTTACCCTGCGCGAAGCCTTCGGCGCGGTGCGAGGCATCTGGGATGATAATCCGAACGCGCAGTTCTGGGCGGGACAGCGATTCTATGATCGCTATGACATTCACATGACTGACTTCTACTACCTCGATATGAGCGGTTTCGGGGGTGGTGTTGAAGATATTGACGTTGGTATTGGTAACCTGGCGGTGGCCTGGCTGGGTGGTAGCATTGATAGTCTGAATTCCAATGCGAGCGGCGAGGATGCTTCGGTCAATGCTAAGGACAGTCTCGATATCCGATTGAAGGATATCGATGTGCCGGGTGGTAAGGGCATGATCTGGGTCGATGTGGCCAAGTCCAAGTCGCGCAACAATCCCAACGGGGAGAATCTGAACATCGAAGGTTCGACCGGTGTCGCCGGAGGCTTCCAGCACAAGGTGGAAGATCCCTTTGGTTGGGGCGGTCGCAACATTGCTATGGTGCAGTATGGCTATGGAGGTGCCGCGAACTTCCGGTCCACGGTGGAGGATTTTTCATTCCTCAATGTGCCGATGACCGGTCCGGCTGCCTTTGTTGACCTCGGGGATGCCTGGCAGTTCCGCTTTGTCGATGACTTTGTGATCGAGCCCTGCGAATCGCTCAGCCTCGCCAGTACCTTTGTCTGGAACGAAGGGGATGTCGGCCTGCAGAGTGGCGATCCCACGATCAGCTGGCAAAGCTTCGGAATACGACCCGAGTGGAACCTGACCGACCATGCCAGTATCGCGTTTGAGGCCGGCATGGACCACGTCAGCGAATTTTTGGGTAATCCGTCAGGGAATCTCTACAAGTTCACGGTGGCGCCCCAACTGAAACCCGGTCGCGGTTACTTCGTTCGTCCGGCTCTGAGAGCTTTCGCTACCTATTCCTTCTGGTCTGACAGCTGGCAGGGGCTCGTTGCTCCGAGAACGAGGTTTTTCTACACGGATGGCTGGTCCTTCGGTATGCAGCTGGAGAGTTGGTGGTAGGAGAGATCGCTCCAACCGGCTCTCATTCGAGCACGTAACCTCCCGCGATGATTCGCGAAGAGGCGCTGGAGCAACTTGATGCCTTCGTTCCCCGCATGGTGAGCTATGCAGGGGAGCGAAACAGGGTTGTGCCCGGTCATACTAATGTGTCTCGATTGTCTCCGGCGATTCGTCACCGCTTGATCACTGAGGATGAAGTGGCGGCGGTCGCGCTCCAGCACCACGGGTTCGGGGCGGTCGAAAAGTTCGTTCAGGAAGTCTACTGGAGATACTATTGGAAGAGTTGGCTGGAGCTCCGCCCCGGGGTCTGGTCGAGTTACCGAGAGGATCTAACTGAGTTTGGATCGGGAGCCCGGCGTGCTGCCGATAAAGTTCTTGGCGGCCATTCCGGTATTGAGATCTTTGACTACTTTGCAAATGAACTGATCTCCACGGGTTACCTTCACAACCATGCCCGGATGTGGTTCGCTGCGATTTGGATTCATGAATTCAAACTCCCCTGGCAACTCGGGGCGGACTTCTTTCATCGGTACTTGCTCGACGGGGATCCGGCTTCGAACACGCTGTCGTGGCGGTGGGTCGCAGGGCTTCACACGGCCGGGAAAAACTATCTCGCCCGTGCTTCCAATCTGGAACAGTATCTCGCGCCGGAAATCCTGGAGGTGAATCGCGGCGGCCTCGAACGAATTCGCCAGCCCGCCCCGGCATTTGAGCCAACCAACGAAGGAGCGCCTCCACCCGTCTCCCTGCCTGACCTCTCATATGGAGAGCCGCTCGGGGAGAAAACTGGCTTCTGGCTTCATGAGGATGACTTGAGCCCGGAACTGGATTGTATCAGTGATTCAGTCAGGATGGCTGTGGTGATTTCTTCGGATCTGCAAGATGAGCATCGCTACTCACCGTTGCGATGCGATTGGATCAGTTCGGCTTCAGCAGCAACGGCGGCCCGTTTGGGAGACAGGGCTGAATGTTTGAGTGCCGATGATACTGCCGCGGCCCTTGTGGAATGGGCTGAAGGGCATCAGCTGAAAACCATTGTGGCTTATCAGCCCTGGGTGGGTCCGGTTCGCGATCGGTTGCCCGAGATGGAGGAGCGCCTTTCGAAGTCGGGTATTGAGCTCCGCCTCATTCGAAAGCCGGCGGACGAGGTTTGGGTTCCGTTGGCGACAGCAGGCTTCTTCGGTTTCTGGAAGAAGCTTCAGAGAAAACACCCATTGTTGAAGGAACTGACATGAGGCGTAAGTCAGATCTTCCCACCAAAGTGTGCCAACACTGTCAGCGTCCCTTTACTTGGAGAAAGAAATGGGAGCGTTGCTGGGAGGAAGTGAAGTTTTGCTCCAAGCGTTGCCGAGGTGAGGCGAAACGACGGAATGGCTAAGGCGTCAATGCCCCGCACTGGGACGAAGGATCACTTCAGTATGATCCTCGTGTAAGGACTTGAGGTCCACGTCGAGAGATGGGTTCCTTGATAAGAAACTGTTTTCTCGTGGTTCGCGAAAACGTCGATGTGCGTCACATCGGAGGGAAGAGGGATGCTTGCCTGCCAGGCTCCGTCTACGAATTCCATTTCGCTCCAGTTCTCGTGAGGGATCAGTTCCTTGATGTAGCCGGGGCTGCCATCGGGTGGGCGGTTAGCGATCCAGAACAAGCGGGCGGACTCGGCGCTTTCCCCGCGGGGAAAAGAGGTGCGAATAGAGAGGATGCCGTCGGCAATCTCGGTGGTAATGGTCGGAGCCGGGAGCAGGGGGGGAACCTCGTTGAAGAAGTGGTTCAGCAGAAAGGCGGTTCGATTGCTGGTGCCGCGCTCAAGGCCAGGGTGTCGGTCCTTGATGCCGTGACCGGTGTTTGCGCCGATATATAAAGGAATGTCAGGATGATGGGCGCCACCCCAGGCGAGGTCGAAAGCAACGAAGTCGTGAGATCCGGGTTCGAAGAAGAGGTCGACTTTGCGAGACCGGAGGGCTTCGAGGTTTCGGGCGACGAAGACACCGGCAGAGACTTCGGCGGTGAATTGCTGCAGGTCCTCCCAGCTTCGCCCCGCCTTGAGGGCTTGGCGGTTGAAGATGGGGCCGTAGTGTCCGCCAAGGAAGGCGTGGGTCATAGGGCCGTAATCCGCTTCCAGTGAATCCCAGGCAGCGCGGTCGCAGAGTCGCAGCGGTGAATCCCAAATGGGTGACACGGTAGCGAAGACTGCGGTCATGCGTTCGTCATGGAGAATGGCTAGAGAAGGAGTGGCGCCGTTCTTGGAGCCGCCTGACATGGCGACCTTTCCGGGAGTGAAGTGATCGGTTTCCGCGTGTGCGGCGGTGATGGCCCTCATCATCGTGGCGGGCCAGGCCCAGTACTGGATCTTGTCGCGGGGATTGAGGGATTTCGCGAAGCGCTGCTCGGATTCGAGACCAAGTTTACCCAACCCTGACATCTGCAGAACCTGGACTACGGTTTGAACCTGGCCGACGCCTTGCTCAAGCAGGAGAGCATCGATGTTGCTCACCTTGGTGTCCTGCTGCAGGCGTTCGGGATTGTTGCCGCCAGTGAGATGAAAGCCGGTCGCCTTGCCTTCTGCCGGAACCACAAATCGAACCGGCATGCGGTAGTCCTGTCCCGGCCAGATTTCGCCGACGTTGATACTGATGAGCTTCTGGCGGGAGGGAACCTGTCCGCCGACCGGGTGCCAGTCCTGGATGACTTCGACCTCGAGGGTGGAAGCGTCGCGCATCGCTTCCATATCGAAGAGCGGTTCCGTGGCGTTGACGGTAATTGCCGAGGAAACCAGCGAGTTGAGAAAAAGTATGGTGGCAAGATAGAATTTCATGGAAGCCAGGAACAGGATCACCAGCTTCGGAGTGAGCCGGTCAAAAAATTATCCTCGTGGGAATTTTTACCCCTGGAGCCAGGCCAGGGCTTCGCCCTCGTCCTCGAAAGACTTAACTTTTCCGGAGATGAACCAGTTGCCGACCTTAGCAGCGAGCTCCTGCCAGTCTTTGTTTCCGACGATAGCAATCTTTTCGAATTCTTTACCATGCTTGAGGCCCAGCTTGAAGTCGTCCCAGGCGGCGCGCAGTTCCCAGCCTTGAAGTTCCGTTCCGTCAATGAGCGCCCGGATCTTTGGCGCCGTCACACCTTCCAGCGCCGAGTCGAGCATGGGTGTGATGGTCTGGTAGTCCTCGTGGGTCAGTTTGCCGACTGCGCGGAGAGTGAGGAAAAAGTTGTCGCC
>JABSSQ010000247.1 GCA_013213905.1 Verrucomicrobiales bacterium
AGCAGCTTTTTGCGTCCGCGCCCCGAGATGGGGGAGGCTTACCAACGCGGATTCCGTTCCGATGCGATGGTGCGGATCAACCAGGTCCGTGATTCGATCCAGGTGGGTGAGGTTCGGGGAGACGAACCTCTTCAGGCTTTCTTGAATTCGTTTATCGACTCCAAAGAGGAGCCGGCTTCCCTGACTCTGAATGAAGTGTTCGACGCCCTTCAGCATGAATTCCCGGGGGCTCAATATCTTGCGGCCAACCTCGTAACTTCAAATGATCGCGAGTCGCTCCTGAACGAATTGGCAGGTTGGAGCGCGGCCGCGAACGACGACTTCGACACAATTAACACGGCAGTTTTTCAAACGGGCCGACAAGTGGGGGTGATTGGAGTAATGTCCCGCCGAATCCCTGCTTTCTCTCTGCGCGAAGCCAATTCCCGTGGTGGGCGCTTTTTCAACAAGTGCCCTCACTGCGATGAAGTCCACGCGCTCGAGATCGAGAAGGAGTCACGAACTCTGATTCTGTCCTGCCCTCACTGCGAGCTTCCATTCGATGTGCTCGCCTCAGACACGAGTGGACGGATCCGGAGGGCTACTGACTTCTTTGAAGGATTTTCCCTGAATGAGCATCCGGTGGCTCGGCATCAACTGACGTCCGAGCAACGGATCGTGGCACTTTGGCGCCAGGTGGCGGAGCGCTGCGAATACCAACTGGATCAGGACCACGCCTCGGAGACGCGCGAGGTCTGGAAAGGACCGCGCGAAACCTGGGCTGAGAAAGCAGGTGATTGCGAAGACACTTCGATCCTGCTTGCCGACGCCCTGATTTCTGCCGGATTCGATGCGCGGGTTGCTATCGGATGGAACGGCAACATTGGTCAGCATGCCTGGGTGGTTGTCCAGACTGCGGACCGCCAGTATGTGATTGAGTCAACTCTGCAGGGTGAGATCACCGAAGACAGCCTCAGTGATGTGAAGGTTGCCTCAGCGTTCTACAAACCGGAGCAGCTTTTTGACCGCGAGCGGATGTATTACACGACGGCCCATCCTCAGGATTTCAACAACGATTACTTTTCTCCGAAAGTGTGGCGCTACATTCCGGTTGAGAGTGTTCCGACTGTCAAGCCAGCGGACGGAGCGACGTTGTCGCTGAGATAATAGCCTCTTTGCGCGGAGGCGGAACGGCCGGTTGACGGCGGCGACGATGCTCATTACCGTCGCGCCATGAAATTGCTTCGTTTTGGATCTGCCGGTGACGAAAAACCCGGCCTGCAGTTGGAAGATGGCACCCGCATTGATGCCTCCGGTTTCGGGATGAACTGGAACGAAGCGTTTTTCGCTGATCCGGCAAACCTGGAGAAGTTGGCGGCCTGGCTCGAAGCTAACGGTGACTCTGCCCCTAAGGTTGGAGAAGACGTGCGGTTAGGCTCTGCCGTGGCTCGTCCCGGCAAGTTGATTTGCATCGGATTGAATTTCTCGGATCACGCCGAGGAAGCTGGAATGGACATTCCCGAAGAACCGATCGTGTTCTTTAAAGCCACCAGTGCCATGTGTGGTCCCAACGATAATGTTGTCATTCCTCGAAACAGCGAAAAGACTGATTGGGAAGTGGAGCTTGCTTTTGTGATCGGAAAGAAGGCCAGCTACGTGGATGAGGCTGAAGCACTGAATTATGTCGCCGGCTACGTGTTGCACAATGATTACAGCGAACGTGAATTCCAGATCGAGCGTGGCGGTCAGTGGGTCAAAGGCAAGAGCTGCGACACGTTTGCACCGCTGGGACCGTTCCTCGCGACATCAGATGAAATCGCCGACCCGGAGAACCTAGGCATGTGGCTCAAGGTGAACGGCGAAACGGTTCAGAACGGCAATTCCAACAAGCTCATCTTCGGTATCGCTCATCTCGTCAGCTACCTGAGTCAGTTCATGACTCTCGAACCCGGCGATATCGTGTCGACGGGAACTCCTCCCGGAGTGGGTCTGGGTTTTGATCCACCTCGTTTCCTCAAGTCCGGCGATGTGGTCGAACTCGGCATCGACGGACTGGGCGAGTCCCGCCAGGTGGCGGTCGCCTGGGGAGAGTGATAGGTTCATCTTGCTTAGTTGAGTTGCCGCAGAACCCTGCTCTGTGGTAGAAAATGCGCCTCTGTCATGATGAAGGCGTTTGACTTGTTATTACGGGTAATCGCGTTAACAATCTGCTGCGCGATGTTCATTCTTTTAAGAGCCTAATGAAAAGTCATTTTCCGGTTTCTGCTGCATTGTTTCTGGCGTCGACAATTCATACAACCGCAGCTGACTGGCCGAACTGGCTGGGGCCCAATAAGGACGGAGTGAGCGGGGAGATCCTGCCTGACGATGTTACCATCGGTGCGCCGGTGTGGAAGGTGGATGTCGGCATCGGTTTTTCTTCAATCTCCGTCGCCAACGGATCCGTCTACACGATGGGTCATCGTGACGGGAAAGAAACCGTTTGGAAGTTGTCAGCAGAGAGCGGGGAAGTTGAGGGGCGTTATACCTATGCGGCGGAACTGATGCCAAATCTTCATGAGGGTGGCCCCGGTAGCACGCCGACCGTGGCGGACGGGCGCGTCTTCGCGATCAGCAAAGATGGGCTTTTCCATGCATTCGACGAAGATCTTTCAGAAGTGATCTGGAAAAAGGACATGATGGAAGAGTCCGGTTTGAGGAAGGTGCCCGAGTGGGGCTTTTCGGCTTCGCCGGTTGTAATGGGGCATCTCGTGCTGGTAGAAGCGGGGGCTACGTTCGCTTTCGATCTCAAGACCGGTGAAGAACGTTGGCGCAGCGAAGTCTACCGTCCTGCTTACGGCACTCCCCATGTTTTCTCAGTAGCCGGAAGGCAGTTTATTGCGGTTTTAAAAACGGACGGCCTCGTGATTCTAGATGCAGAGACAGGAAAGACTCTCGGCTTCTCGATCTGGCGGACCAGTTTTCAGACCAATTCCACGACTCCCCTGGAGATCAGCGAGGGAAGAATCTTCATCTCCACCGGATACGATCAGGGATGCGCCTTATTCTCATTCGACGGGCAAGCCCTGACGAAACTCTACGAAAATAAGAACATGTGCAATCACATGGGGAATTCCGTGATGATTGACGGGTTGCTCTACGGGTTTGACGGAACTGCGCATCGGGGGCGGCCAGTTGAGTTTACCTGTCTCGATCCCGGTTCCGGGGAGAAGCGTTGGCACTTCGAGGGAATGAAATACGGCTCCGTGATCGGTGCCGGAAAGGATCTGATTGTTCTGACCGAGGAGGGTGTTCTGTCTATGGGGCGCGCTTCAGAACAGGAATATAAGGCAAGGGTAGTGAATCGGATTCTCGGGGGACGTTGCTGGACGCCGCCGGTGCTAGCCAACGGGGTTCTCTATGCCCGCAATGCGGCGGGCGATCTGGTGGCGGTTCGCCTCGCGAACTGATCCGACTGCCATCGGTTGCTACTGAGGGGCTGGCTCTTCTTTCGTTTTTTGAAGAAGCTTTACTTCCTCGATCACCATCTCCTTGTCGATCGCTTTGCACATATCGTAGATGGTGAGCGAGGCTACGGAAACGGCGGTGAGAGCCTCCATCTCCACGCCGGTCTTGGCATCGGTGCGCACGCTGCAGGTGATACGCACCCCTTTTTTTTCTACGGAAAAATCGACCGCTACTTTGGTCAGAGGCAGCTGATGACAAAGCGGGATGAGCTCCGCCGTTCTCTTGGCGGCCTGGATGCCGGCGATGCGCGAGACCGCGAGGACGTCACCTTTAGGCATCTGACCGTCTGCAATGGCGCTGACTGTTTCCTCCCGGAGAGAGATGAAGCCCTCTGCGACAGCTTCCCGCCGCACTATCGGCTTGCCGGATACATCGACCATGGCAGCACTGCCATCTTCGCGAAGATGCGTAAGAGAAGGGGGCTCGTTCATGGTGAACTAAAGAGTGAAATCCGCGTCTGCGAAAGGTAAAAACGATGCATGCATAACTCGTATGCCCGTTTAACAGGTAGTCTTTTCGCAGTATTCCTTGGGATGAGCTGGAGCGCCCATGGTCAAGGTGGACCAGTGAGCGTCGTGGATGGCGACGAGACTATTACTGTTACCCTTGCCGGGCGTTCCAATCCTGTGCTTGTTTACAACAAAGTCGCGACGGATGAAGCCTCGAAGCACGAGCTGCACTTTACCCGCTCCGGCTACATTCACCCTCTCTATACTCCGTCAGGCAAAGTGGTAACGGGCGATTTTCCGGCTGATCATAAGCACCAGCACGCTTTGTTCTTTGCCTGGACAAAAACGAAGTTTCAGAAGCGAAATCCGGAATTCTGGAATCAGAAACTTGAAGCCGGAAGGATTTCATTCACGGGCGTGGTTGATGGATCCATTGTCTCGAGCGAAGACATGGGCTCCTTTGCTGTTGAGCATCTCTGGGAGGATTTGACGGCTCCTGACGGTCCTGTCCCGGTAATGAAGGAAACATGGAAGGTCACCGTTTATGATGTTGGGAAGGAGTGTCACGTCTTAGATATTGAATCGATCCAGGAGATGCTGGGCGACAAGCCCCTGACCATTGAAAAGTATCACTACGGTGGAATGGCCATACGAGGACCCGATACCTGGTATTCGGACGAAAAGGGAGCTTCTCCTCCCGGAAGTATTGTGACCGATGAGGGGCTCGACCGTATCGAAGGTAATCATAGCCGTCCGAAATGGGTGGCGATGTCAGGGCCAGTGGAGGAAGGCGGCGAGGCCGGTGTGGCGGTCATTCCAGCCGAATCCAATTTCCGCAATCCGCAATGGGTTCGCCTTCATCCGAACAAACCCTACTTCGTTTATACACCCATGGTAGAGGAGTCTTTCCAGATCATTCCCGGAGATCCCTATATTTCAAAGTTTCGCTATGTGGTGTTCGACGGGGAACCTGACGAAGGATTGATAAACAGCGAGAAGCAGAGGATGGCGGAGGATTGAGCCTGATTCCAGGTGTTGCATCATGATGACGTGATAATGCCTTATCCTCCAATCGCTATCATCTTGCGGCCGGGCTGATAGTTCTCGCGAAATTCGTGCTGTTCTGGCTTTCTATCTACGACTTCGAGAAAGAACTTTGCGACATCATTGTCGTCCATCTCCGGGTTTCGAAGGACCTCGCGCATATCGAACTCGAGATGACTGCCGAGGCAGGGCCGTAGCTTCCCTTCGCTGGTGAGACGAAGTTTATTGCATGTCTCGCAGAAGTGAAGGTTTGTCATCGCTCCGATGAAACCAATCAGCTGGCCCGTGCCTGGTAGCTCGTAGTAGCTGGAAGGGCCGTTGGTGCGAAAGTCAGGGCGAGGGGTGAGTTCTCCGAGACGAAATTCAATGAGCTTTTTGGCTTCTCCGGCCGGAAGAAAGTTTTCCTCTGTCAGCACCTGGGTCGTGCTCACAGGCATGAGTTCGATGAAGCGCAGAAGAAGGTCACGCTTGCCGGCGAACTCGATGAGGTCCCAGAGTTCGTGCTCGTTGCGGTGGCGCATCAGCACGGTGTTGATCTTGATCTTTGCAAAACCGGCTTTGCGGGCAGCATCGATGCCTTCGATCGCGCGGTCGAGAATGTCGCGCCCGGTGGTTTCGGCATACGCTTCCCGATCAAGGGTATCCAGGGAGACATTGACGGTGCGGACGCCGGCATTTTTGAGCGCCTGAGCCGTGGTGATACCCGCTGGAGTCAACTGACCGAGTAAGGTTCCATTGGTCGAGATGCCGACATCAGTGATCCCCTCGATGCGGTTGAGCTCTTCAAAGAACCAGAGTACGTTTCGGCGGGTGAGTGGTTCGCCTCCTGTGATGCGGATCTTGGAAATGCCCAAGCCGGCACCAACCCGGATCGTGCGCAGAATCTCTTCGTAGCTGAGAACTTCCTCACGGGGGAGCCAGTCCTGTTCTTCGAGAGGCATGCAATACTGGCAGCGTTCGTTACACCGATCGGTGATCGAGACACGCAGGTAGCTGATACGATGGCCAAAACGGTCTTCCATTGAAAATCAGCGCACTCGTTCCCAGGATACGACCCGGTTACCGGAGAACTTCACGGTCTTGTTGACGTATCTCACGAAATCAGTGCCGGTTTCGAGAGCCCAGCCGGAGCCCCGACTATATCCGTAGCGGGGATGGACGCCGTAGCGTCCGTAGTAGGGACGATAGACGTTCGCGTAGCTGAGAGAGGAGGTGGGAATGGGAGCGGAAGTCATGTAGGCCCAAGCTTCGGTCGCAGAACCGCCGCTGCTTCCTTCCCGCACCATTGCGGGAGGGCCCCATGACAGGTAGACAGCGTCCTTGGATATGCCTTCCCGAATATCTCCGCGGGCAACGAGTTCTTTGTCCTTGGCGCTGAGCCTATTATACATGGCCGGATTATGTTCAATCCGGGCCTGGGGGCCGGTTTGGCAGCTGCATACCACCAAGGTGAGTAGCAATACAGGCAGGATGTAATACAGCTTTCGGGCCATAGCAGGGAGGGAGGTTTAACCTATATTCTCCACATTCTGCGTCATATATCGAATGAAAATTTCGCCGGCAATGCATGAACGTGATCAGGAAAACAGGTTGCTGGTGAGGAAGCGAATGATTACGATGAAGAACCCATGCCGCTTCTCTCCGTCGAGAACCTCACTCTTCTGCGCCAGCAACGCCGTCGGCGCTGGTTCCAGTATCAACTCGAGGAGGAAGTGCTGATCGATCGTATTTCATTTTCGATCGAAAAGGCTTCGAGCCTCGCATTCGTGGGAGAGGAACACAGCGGCAAGTATGCGCTTTGTCTTGCCATCATGAAACTGCATGAGGTCTCGGAAGGAACCATCCACTTTGCCGAGGTTGAAACAACGCTGCTGGGGGACAGACATTTTCGACGCCTCAGGAAAAAGATCCAGGCGGTGTTTTCAGATCAGTTCGGCCAGCTGACGCCTACGATGACGGTGGATGAGAGTTTCCGGGAGGTTCTGGCGTTATGGTATCGGCAGGAAGGACGTGAGCAGTGGCGCCATCGGATTGAAGAGGTCATGGTAGCTTGTCAGCTTCCGGAAGCGATCCGCGTGTTGTATCCGTCGGAACTGGATGCGGTGGAACGTCAGCAGGTGGCGTTGGCGAGGGCATTGCTGCCGAAACCCGCCATGCTGATTCTCCATGATTTCACCCGGGGAATGGATGTTGTCGAGGAAGCTGAACTTTTGAACCTCGCTTCGAAGGTGAGAGAGGACCTCAACCTCACCCTGATGGTGGCCACGGACGACCTTGCAGTGGCGCACCATTTGGGCGATGATATAGGGGTCCTGCACCGGGGGAAACTGTTGGAACTCGGAAATGCCGAGCAGGTGGCGAGCGACCCGGAGCATGACTACACGAAGCGACTGGTGAGTTGTTCCATGTGACGCCTGCCGGGCGCGATCTGACCAGCACAATGACTCCTCTTTTTCGGAAATTCCTTGGCATGAACTGGCTGCTGTTTGCCAACATGCTGGCGCTGCTGATTTTCGGAGTGTTCGCGCTCTACAGTGCCTGTTGGATGCGGGATGATCAAGCTCTCGCCACCAAATGGCGGGACCAGGTGTATTGGATTATCCTCGGACTGATCTTCTTCTTTGTCGCGAGCCTGGTGGACTACAAATGGATCAAGTATCTCGGCATTCCGGTCTACCTGGTCGCAACCGGGATGCTGGTGTTTACGACTTTCAACGGTGTCGAGATTAACGGCACTCGTGCCTGGTTGTCACTCGGAGGAGGCGTTTTGATTCAGCCGTCTCAGCTGGCGATGGCCGCGGGCTTGATCCTGTTGGCATTGGTGTTGAGCCGGCTGCACACTCTCCATCCGTCACTGAGGAATCCTTTTGTCAGGCTCTTGGTCAGCGGAATCGTTGCGTTGATCCCATTTGGGTTCGTCCTGCTCCAGGGTGACTTTGGATCGGCCCTGGTCTGGGTGCCAGTCTATGGAGCCATGGTGTTGATCGGCAATGTGCCTTTCCGATATCTCATCGTCATCATTCTGACGGTCACCATGTTCCTGCCGTTCGCCTTTTACTTTGGTTTGAAGGAATACCAGAAGAAGCGGATCACGACCCAGATTGAGATGCTCCAGGGCAAAGAGGTAGACGTTCTCAATGAAGCCTACAGCGCCTACAACAACCTGCTTGCGATTGGTAGCGGCGGATGGAGTGGAAAAGGGTTC
>JABSSQ010000248.1 GCA_013213905.1 Verrucomicrobiales bacterium
AGCAGGAGACGCTGTCTCAGGATGCACGATTCACCTCGTCGATTTTGGGATGGATACCGGGGAGATACTGCGGCAGGAAGAGGTTCAAATCCTGGAGGGAGACACTCCTGAAAGACTCCAAAACCGGATCCACGAATTGGAGCACCGTGTTTATCCGGAGGTAGTAGCGAAGCGCTTGAGCGAGTTGGGATGAATGACTGGCTCAGCAAGGCTGATGACCCCAGTCTGAGTTCTTGAGCGCTTCTTCGAAAGCTGCCATCTGCTCTTCCGGGGAGAGTTCGCTGGCGTCGACAGACTTTTCCTTCTCTTCTTGAGAAGGCGGGGTTTCCTGATGATCTTCGTTGGCTGACTCACTCATGGCGAACCTTGGTTGTGTGAGGTTACGCCGGTTCAGTGCGGAGTGGATCACTCAGATCTCGACCTTGAATGATTCGTCGGCGGCAACGGATCTGACAAACGCGGTCATCAGGTCGATGACGTAGTTCACATCGTCAAAATCCGCCATTTCCACGATGGAGTGCATGTAACGGAGCGGCAGAGAGATCAAAGCACTGGGGATGCCACCTCGCTGATGATAAATTGAGTCCGTATCGGTTCCGGTGAAACGAGACGAGGCTTCATGCTGGAGCGGGATATCGTTCGCTTTCGCGAGTTCGATAATTCGATCGACAATCAGTGGGTGATTGGCGGTTCCGTGAGTTACCGACGGTCCGCCGCCGAGAGTGACTTTGCCATGCTGGGCATGCTTGATGTCCGGACTGTCTGTTGCATGCGTCACGTCGAGAACAATGCAGATGTCAGGCTTGAGTGTGTATGAAGCCATCGTCGCTCCGTAGCCTCCGATCTCTTCCTGAACGGCATTGAGTGCAATGCAGGTAGCGGTCGGTTTTTCGGAGGAAAGACGACAGGTGACTTCGGAAATGATGAAGCCGCCGATGCGGTTGTCGAGGGCGCGGCCAACGATGCCGTTCTTACCGAAAGGAACGGCGCTGTCTGCGTAGACTCCGGGATGGCCCACCCGGATGCCCATCTCTTCGACTTCGTCAGCGTCCTTCGCCCCGATATCGACATAGAGTTCGTGAACCTCGGGCGCCTTTTCCCCGTCTTTGCGATCACGGATATGGATGGCGGTGTTTCCGATGATGCCGAGAACTTCCCCCTTGTCGCCATACAAAGACAAACGGCGGCCGCGAGCCGTAGCCCAGTCGGAACCACCGATGCGATCGACCCGCAGGTAGCCGTCCTCGCTGATGTATTTGACCATGAAGCCAATTTCATCGGCGTGGGCTTCAATCATCACCGTCGGTGCCCCTTCGGCACCGTTGATGGTGGCCCAGGCATTGCCGTAGGCATCGCTGTCGACGGAGTCCGCAAACTCGCGGCATCGATTGGCCCAGACCCGCTGGCCCTTGACCTCGAAACCGGTCGGGCTCGGGGTGTTCAGTAACTCGTAGAGGAAGGATTCGGTTTGAGAGTCCATATAGTTGCGAGCGGTATTCTGTATTCGGTGGTCAGAAATCAGTACTCCGTTTTCAGTTGTCGGTATCAGTTAGATACAGTAGGTCAGATTCGCGGACTCTGGAAGAACCGCATGTGAAGGAGTCAGCTTTTTTTATCATCGTACCAAGCATGCGGCCGATGGATTCGCATTGGGTTGTGAGATCCTGAAATTCTTCCTGAGAAATATACTGGCAATCAACAGCCTCTTTCAGCCAGTGCTGGGTTTCTAATTGTTCACTATCGGCGTCCGAAAGTTTGCTAACGAAGTGCTTGGGATAGAGGCGCTTTCCCCAAGCTTCAGCAATTTGAGCGCCAATAGATCTGGAAGAACGACGAATCTGGTCCGTCAACGAATAGCATTCAGACTTTGGAAAAGATTTGGAAAGTTCAAACACCGCCAGAGACAATTGTCTCTGGGCTTGGTATACCCGCAAGTCGCGATTGTGTTCAACATAGTCAGCCATCGAGTCCCATTACCGAATACCGACCACTGAACACCGCTTACTCTTCAACCGGAGGAGTCGTTCCTTCAGCATCAGCGCCCTCGGCGTCTTCTCCTTCGTCGTCTTCGTTTACGACTCGAGCGATATCCTGGATCGTTTCACCGTCCTTGGTCTTCATCAGGATCACGCCCTGAGCGTTACGTCCGGTGAGACGGGCGCTCTCAGCTTTGATCCTGACCGACTGTCCGGTATCGGTCATCAGCATGATGTCATCTTCGGCAGCCACTCGGAGCGCCTTGACGACGCGACCGGTTTTCTCAGTGACTTTCATCGTGATGACACCCTTTCCGCCGCGACCCTTGGTGGGGTAGTCTTCGAAAGGTGTCCGCTTTCCAAGACCTTTTTCGCTGACCACGAGAAGTTGCTCGGAGTTGTCGACCACGGCGAGAGCGACGAGGTAATCACCTTCTCCGGGGCGAATGCCGGCAACACCTGCAGACGGGCGACCCATCGGACGGATGTTTTCTTCGCTGGTGCGAACGGCGTAGCCCTGGCTGGTGACGAGCGAGATTTCGTCGTCACCCTCAGTGAGCTTCACATCGATGAGAGAGTTGCCTTCCTCGATCTTGATCGCGATGATGCCGTCCTTGCGGTAGTTTCGGAAGTCGGAGAGCTTGGTCTTCTTGACCTTGCCGGAGCGGGTCGCGAAGAGGACGAAGCGATCTTCAACGAAGGTGGCGTCTTTATCTTCATTGCCGACAGCTTCGATTCGGAGAACGGAAGCGATCTTCTCTTCGGGCTGCAGGTTGAGCAGGTTCTTGATCGAACGGCCTTTGGCAATTCTGCTGCCTTCCGGAATCTGGAAGACGCGCTCGACGTAAACACGACCGGTGTCGGTGAAGAACATCAGGTAGTCATGCGCGGTCGCAGCGAAGAGGTGCTCGACAAAGTCGTCTTCGTCGTCTTTGTCCGCCGCTTCGCGGGTTTCCATGCCCTTGAGTCCTTTGCCGCCGCGAGCCTGGGTGCGGTATTCGCTGGCAAGCGTGCGCTTGATGTAGCCGCGGTGGGAAATGGTGATGAGGTTAGACTCATTCGCAATGAGGTCGACCACGTTAATTTCTCCGTCGTCGATGCCGAAGTCAGTCTTGCGCGGGGTGGCCCACTTTTCTTTCACTTCGAGCAGCTCGTCCTTGATGATCTGGAGCACGCGCTCCTCGCGGGCGAGAATGTCGAGCAGGTCCTTGATGCGTTCGAGCAACTCGTCGTACTCGTTCTTCACTTTCTCGCGCTCGAGACCAACGAGTTGGTAGAGGCGAAGCTCGAGGATGTGATCGACCTGCTTGTCGGTGAAGGTGTAGCGGCCCGGCTTCAGCTGCAGGCTGGGCTGGTCGCGCAGGAGAATGCCGAGCGCCTCGGCTTCTTCCGGTTTGAAGTCATAAGCCTTGATCTTGTCGCGGGCTTCGTCCCGGGTCTTGGAATCCCGGATCATCTTGATGAAGTCATCGAGATTGCCCAGGGCAAGCAGATAGGCTTCGAGTTTCTCTGCCTGCTCCTCGGCTTTGCCAAGCAGGTAGCGGGTGCGTCGCAGGATCACCTCGCGGCGATGCTCGATGTAGCAGACGATGGCGTCCTTGATGTTGAGCAGGCGCGGGCGGCGGTTGTCGATCGCCAGCATGTTGGCGGAGAAAGACGACTGCAGCGCGGTGTGCTTGTAAAGGTTGTTGAGAACGACCTGGGAACGTGAGTCCCGCTTGAGGTCGACCACGACGCGGGTGTTTTCGTCAGACTCGTCGCGAACGGCGCTGATCTCGGGAAGGATCTTGGCGTTGGCCAGTTCGGCGATGCGTTCGACGAGCTTGGCGCGGTTCACTGCGTAAGGGATTTCCGTGATGATGATCTGCTCACGGCCCTTCTTGTCCTCTTCGATGGTGGCGCGGCCGCGAACCTTGATGCTGCCGCGTCCGGTCGTGGCGTAGTCGTAGACGCCACGGTTTCCAAGGATCGTACAACCGGTGGGGAAGTCGGGGCCCTTGATGTATTCGAGCAATTCCTGAACCGTGATCTGCGGGTTGTCGATCGTGGCGCAGATGCCGTCGACGACCTCGCCGAGGTTGTGTGGCGGGATGTTGGTCGCCATACCCACGGCGATACCGGTGCCGCCGTTGATGAGCAGGTTAGGGAAGGCGGCGGGGAAAACGACAGGCTCCTGGCGGGTTTCGTCGTAGTTGTTAACGAAGTCGACCGTCTCCTTCTCCATGTCGGCCATGAGCACATGACCAAGGTGGGTAAGGCGGGCCTCGGTGTATCGCATCGCAGCGGGCGGGTCACCTTCAACGGAGCCAAAGTTACCCTGGCCGTCGACGAGGATGTCCCGCATCGTCCAGGGCTGAGCCATGTTCACCAGCGTCGGGTAAATGGTGGCTTCACCGTGAGGGTGGTAGTTACCGGAGGTATCACCACAGATCTTGGCGCACTTACGATAGTTTCGCCCCGGAGCGAGACCGAGGTCATTCATGGCGAGCAGGATGCGTCGCTGAGAAGGCTTGAGGCCGTCACGGGCATCGGGCAGGGCCCGCGAAATGATGACCGACATCGAATAATCGAGGAACGAGTTCGACATTTCATCGGCCACGCTGATGGGCTCGATGTCGCTGTGAGATGGGGGCGGAGTTTCAGGTTCGTCTGCCATGAGAGTAGATGGGTCACGAGTCACTGGTCACGGGGAGCCGGACCGAGAGTGCGGATGTAGGCATTGAGCCGTTTCCGAAGAGTGATCAGTTTAGTTTCGAGTTCCTGGGCCAGCTCGGCGGGAATGAGATCCCGTGATGCTGATTTCTTGATAAAGGTGATTGTTTCTTCGAGTGAGCCGCGAGCGTAAAAGCAGAACTTCCTGTTCTCGGCATAGTGATATCGCCCGTAGCCTTCAGAGATGTTTGCTGCGATTGAGTCGGTGCATCTGACCAGTTGCTTGCCTACGGTGTCTTTCGCGAAGAAGTCCCAGCGGGAAACTTGTCCCCAGATTTCTTCCCCGATTCGCATGGCTTCTTGGTAAATCTCCAGGTCCTCGACATCCATTTTACTAGACGCTTTCAATGTGGACCCCGTGACTGCTGACAGATGACTCGTGACTTAAACTTGTTTAGATATCGAGGTTGCGAACGCTGAGCGCGTTGTCTTCGATGAACTGACGTCTTGGCTCGACGACATCCCCCATGAGGATGGTGAAGATCCGGTCGGCTTCGACCTGGTTGTCTTCGTCGAGTTTGACGCGAAGCAGCTTGCGATACTGAGGATCCATCGTGGTGGTGAACAGCTCCTTCGCGTTCATTTCACCCAGACCCTTGAATCGCTGGATCTGCATGCCGCGGCGTCCGATTTCAACCACGGTCTCGAGAATCTGAGGCACGCTGAAGACGGGATGCGTCCGCGCGTTGTCACCTTCGCCTTCGGCGATTTCGAAGAGCGGGTGATCGTCGTCGGAGAGTTTCTCCATGCTGACACCTTTCTCTTCGAGTCCGGCGATGAGCTTAGCGATGGAACGCGCTTCGTGAATCTCAATGAGACGGGCCCGACGGGTGGGGCCTTCGGCCTTGGCGGCGGGCTGCTCGTCTTCGGACTCTTCTTCGTCAGCGTCTTCCCGCTCGAAGAGGTCGAGGTCAGGATTCTCGTTGCCGAAATCGCGGAGAGCCGCTTCGTCGAGGAAGTATTTCACGAAGACCTCATTGCCCTCACGAACCTGGACGAGGTATTCGGGGAGTTCACTGTCCTCGCCGTGGCTGAGGTATTCCTCGAAGTCGCCCGCGTTGCGAGTGATGATGTCGCTGTAGCGGTTGAGTTTCTCCAGCTTCTGCAGGATGTCCTTGAGGTCAGTTGAGTCGATCTCTTTGTCGACCTCGCCGTCTTTGAGACTGCGCAGGATGACATCGTCAGCGCCGAGCTGGATCAGGATCTGGCTGAGCTCGCCATCGTCCTGAACGTATTGCTCCTTCTTCCGGCGGGTGATCTTGTAAAGCGGCGGTTGAGCGATGTAAACGTCGCCGCGCTTCACCAGTTCCAGCATCTGGCGGCAGAAGAAGGTGAGCAGAAGCGTTCGGATGTGAGAACCGTCCACGTCCGCATCTGTCATGATGATGATTTTGTGGTAGCGGACCTTCTCGATGTTGAAGGCACCTTCCTGGTCACCATCGCCGATACCCGCGCCGATCGCGGTGATCATGGTCTGGATCTCCTTGTTCTGAAGCACCTTGTCGAGGCGGGCTTTCTCCACGTTGATCAGCTTACCGCGGATTGGGAGAATTGCCTGGGTGCGTCGATCACGACCCTGCTTGGCAGAGCCGCCCGCGGAATCACCCTCAACAATGTAGAGTTCGGATTCCGAGGGGTCGCGGGAAGAGCAGTCCGCCAGCTTGCCGGGAAGACCGCCACCGGACATGGCGGACTTACGAACCGTTTCGCGAGCCTTGCGCGCCGCTTCGCGGGCGCGGGCCGCATTGGCGATCTTCTCGACCATCTTCTTGGCGAGGACGGGGTTCTCTTCGAAGAACTCGGAGATGCCCTCGTAGACGATGGAGCTGATCACACCCTCGACCTCGTTGTTGACCAGCTTCTCCTTGGTCTGGGAGCTGAAACGCGGGTTGGGGTGCTTCACTGAAATGATCGCGATAATACCTTCGCGGCAGTCGTCACCGGTGATGGCCGGGTCCTTGTCCTTGAGCAGCTTGTTCGCCTTGGCGTAAGTGTTGACCGCGCGGGTGAGGGCGGAACGGAAACCGGAGAGGTGGGTGCCGCCGTCGCCGTTGGGAATTGAGTTGGCGTAGCAAAGGATGTTCTCGTGATAGTCAGTCGTGTACTGCATCACGATGTCGGCGTAGCACTCGTCTTCGACGGTCTTGCCGGCGTCATCGATTTCGACCATGCGCTTGCCGGTCAGTTCGATAGGCTCTTCGTGGACGCGCTCCTTGTTCTCGGAAAGCTGGTCAACGAATTCGACGATGCCGCGCTCGTAGAAGAACTCCTTCTTCTTAGTCGACTCGTTGCGCTCATCGATCAGGTTGATGCGAATGCCGGGGTTAAGGAAGGCGAGTTCGCGGAGACGGGTGGTGAGGTAATCGAAATTAAAATCGATACCCGCAGTGAAAATCGTGGTGTCGGGGAAGAACGAAATCTTCGTGCCGGTCTGCGACTTGTCCTTCAGTTCACCAACCACTTCGAGCGGCTTGGTGGTGGCGCCGCGCTCGAAGGCGATGTGGTGAATCTTGCCGTCACGATAAACGTCAGCAGTGAACCAGTCGGAAAGCGCGTTCACACACTTGGCGCCGACCCCGTGGAGACCACCGGAGAATTTGTAGGCGCCCTGACCGAACTTACCGCCGGCGTGCAGATTGGTCAGCACGAGCTCGACGGCAGGAATGCCGAACTTCGGGTGCATGTCCACCGGGATGCCTCGACCGTCGTCTTCCACCGAGATGGAACCGTCGGCATGGATCGTGATCGTGACGACGTCACAAAAGCCGGCGAGGTGTTCGTCGATCGAGTTATCCAACACTTCGAAAACGGTGTGGTGAAGACCTCGTTCGGTGGCGGGATCGCCGATATACATTCCCGGACGCTTTCGGACCGCTTCGAGGCCCTCCAGCTTGTCAATTTGTCCGGCATCATACTCTCCGGATGGCTTCGGGGGCTCGTTGGCTTCAGCAGCGTCTGACATAGAAAAAGTCTGAGGGGTGAATGGATCGGAAAACACCCTTCAGAACGATCTCAAAAATCCCCCTGAAAACAGCGATTTTCCGAAGCCCTTAGATACGCCAGAACCCCCGAAATATCAAGGATTTGAAGCCCTTTTGAGGCATGAAAACTCACTTTTTGTGACCTTTTTGGAAGGATCTTGAAAAAGGCCCGAAAATTGGCAAAAAAACACCCGATTTCGGGGCGAAAATCGGGTCAAAAAGGATGGTTTTTGTGGGGATTGGAGCGAGCGATTTGAGCGTTCTTGAAAAGCAAACAGGGTCAGGTGCGACACCTGACCCTGTTGAGTGGAAAAAAGGGGTGTTTCCGGCCCTTAATTGGCCTTCAAATAGGCGATCAGGTCGGCGACGTCCTGCGGGGTCAGGCCGAGTTGGGCGCCGCTCAGCATGAGAGAGCGCTTCATCTTGGAGCGACCTTTGATTTGGTCTTTGGGAATCATCTGGGTGAGACCACCCATGCTGATCATAATGGTCGGGTCGCCATCCTGGATGACGAGGCCGTTGAGCACCTTGCCGTCCTTCAGTTTGATTTCCATACCGTCGAATCCGTGAGCGATGTCGGCGCTCGGCTCGATGATGGAGCGGGCAATGACCTCCGTGGTCTGGGTCTTACCCCAACCGTCGAGGGCTGGTCCGAATTGCACCCCAACGCCGCTGGCTTCGTGACACATGACACAACGGGAAACGGTGATCTTTCCGCGCTCGGCATCACCTTTGAGTGCCAGGGCGTCCTCGATCTTGAGGGTTTCCACGGTCGGGTCAGGCTCGGGGGTGGCCACTTCCTGAATGACGACTTTGTCGGGATCGTAGATGCCGCGTTCTTTCAACTCGGTGCGGAGATCAAAGTCCTTCCAGTGGTTGTTGGCGCGATTCATCGCCCACCAGGTGGCGTCAGCCTTGAGCGGGGTGTCGAGCTGAGCGAGCGTCAGCATCGCCTGCGAGGCGGCCCGGGTCGGGATGAAAGCGATCGCATCCATGGCCATGCGGCGCTGATTCATGGGGAGACCATCGAGCTTGGCGCGAGCGAGGAAGTCTTCAATGGAACTGGCCGGATGCAGGCGCCAGGCGATGCCGGAGAAGGCTTCGGTCCAGGTGCGGAAGTCCTCGCTGCCGATGGTGCCTTTGACGGCGCGGAAAATTTCCTCCTCCTTACCTGTGACTCCGGTTCCGAAAGCTTCGAGGTAGCTTCGGTCCTGGCCGTCGTATCCGGAAGCGATCGCGACGAGGATTTCCTTCGAAGTCTCGATGGTTTCGTCGCGCATGGAGAGCGCGACCTCGCGTCGGACGGCGGGATCCTCATCCGTGGCAAGGCGCAGGGCGCTGGCGGAGAAGTCGAGGCCGGCACGACGCATGGCGCGGTAGGCGGCGATCTTTCGCTGAGTGGTCGGTTGGTCGGCCGGGTAGCCGGCCATGCGCGGGCCACTGATACCCATTTGGTAAAGAAGGTAAATGGCACGGGACTGGATGTAAGGGTTCGGGTCGTCGAGGAGAGCCGCGACAGCTTCCATGGCGGGGCGTCCTTTCGCCTTGAGGCCTTCAAATCCGATGGCACGCACGTTGGGTGCAGGGGATTTGAGGGCGGTGATGAGTCCTTCGATGGTTTCCGGATCGATCTCCGGAACGACAGATTTGAATCCTTTAGGGGCGATGCGATAGATCGCACCGGAACAGGTTTCGTCGAGATCCTGGTGGCCACCGACGCGGGGGTCATACCAGTCAGTCACGTAGATCGCTCCGTCCGGGCCGATGGCGACGTCAGACGGGCGGAAGAGGGTGTGTGCCTCTTTATTGACCGAATTGTTTCCGCCAATGAAGTCGGAGCCGGCAAACTGACCGGAGGTATTGCTCGTCATGAAGTCCGAGCGGTCCAACTTGAAGCCGGCTCCTTCCAGTTCGGGCTGGTAGCTGAAGATCACGTTTCGGCCGGCTTCGCAGGCGAGGAAGGTGCCGATCCACTTGTCTCCGAGAGCCCCGTTTTCGTAGTAAACAACGCCAGTGGGAGAGCCGCCGCCATAGACGTCACCGGCGGGTGTCATGCCGGGGTCGTCCTGGCGCCATTCGGCCACCTGGGTGGTTTGGCCCGGGCGCTTGTCGGCTTTCCAGGTGCGTTGGCCGTCATTGGAAGAGAAGCCGAAGTTGGCGTATTCCATGACCCAGCTGACACGGCAGGCAGGCGGGTCATCGTTGTCGTTTTGGAAAACATCGCCAAAAGAGGTGACGGCCTGCTCGTAAGAGTTGCGGTAATTGTGGCCGATGATCTCAGCGTCGGTGCCGTCAGGATTCATGCGGACGGTGGCGCCGCCGACATAAACATGACCGTCGTGACTGGGCTTTCCGGCGAGCTCGCGGGCATCGTGAGGAAATTCAAACGGCCCGATTACCTTGGGGCGATAGGAGCCGAAAACGGTGAAAGTCTGGTCGGATTTGTCGGTGAACTTGGCACCGCAGTTTCCGAAATTGAAATACCACTTCCCGTCGGGACCTACCGTGGTGGAGTGGAGGGAGTGGTCGTGATTCTGTCCCTGGAAACCAGTCAGGAGAATCTCGCGCTTATCCATGTCGGGATTGAATTTCAGGTCGCGATCCACATCGGTGTAAACGAGGAGGTGGGGCGGTTGGGCCACCACGATCTTGTTGTCGATGACGGACACGCCGAGCGGTGCAATGAGCAGTTCTTCCTGGACGAAAGTGTGGCTGGAATCGGCTTTTCCGTCTCCGTCGGTATCTTCGATCACAACGATTCGGTCACCTTCGGGCTGGCGATCGAAGTGTTTGCGATAGCGAACGCCCTCCGCCACCCAGATACGGCCATCCTTGTCGATGTCCATGTTGGTGGGGTTGTAAAGCTTGGGAGAAGTGGCCCAGAGAGTGACTTCCAACCCGTCCGGGACGACGAAAAGGTCAGTTGGGACGGTTTCTGCATCGGCGTCAGGAAAGACCGGAGTATCCTGGCCGGTCGAGAGGCCGGGGGCCATTGCTATAGCGACAACGGCAGAGAATAGGTGGCTGATGGTTTTCATAATTCTAGGAATTGGAAGCGCCGTAAGGTGGGGCGTTTGTAAATTCGATCAAGGCAGCGGGTTGGCAGGATTGCGTCTGTTACCGATGTAACTCTCATCGAATCTCATTGAGTGCTTGCCATTCTCTTGCAGGACGGGAAAGTTTGATGGGAATGCCCGCTTCTTCCAAGCCTTTACTGATCTTTGATTTTGACGGAACTCTGGCGAACACGCTTGAGACCGGAATCGAGATATTCAACGAGCTCGCCGAGAGTTATAACCTCAAGACGGTGACAGCGGACGAGGCCCGCGAGTTGAGAAAACTGAACACGCGAGCTTTGCTGGATCAGTTGGGAATTTCACGATTGATGGCGGTGAAACTGGCGGCTCACATCCGCAAGGTGCTTCACGAGCGCATGGAGGATGTGGAGTTGTTTGCCGGGATTCGCGAAGCGGTTCTGGAACTTCACGAAGACGGTTTCCAGATGGGAATCCTGAGTTCGAACTCCGCCGATAATGTGAGGACTTTTCTAGGCCGGTGTGACTTGCTCGGTTGTTTTTCATTCATCGAGGCCGGGGTCAGCCTGTTTGGCAAACCACAACGCATCCTCAATGTGATGAAAAAGGAAAAGGCGGATCCAAACCGGGTCATCTACGTTGGTGATGAGACCAGGGATATGGAGGCCGCCCGCAAGAGCAAGGTCAGCGGGCTGGCAGTTTGCTGGGGAGCCAACGAGCGCGAGGCGATGGAAACCGAGGGACCAGCTTACTGCATCGATGAGCCTGCTGAACTGATTCGCGTGGCGCGTGAGTTTGCTGCGTCCTGACAAGACTGCAAAGAATCAGTCCCAAACCCAGTGCTTGAGGCGGAGTTGTTCGGCCAGGTTGCCGGCTTCGATCGCGCGAGGGCCTTCCTTCAGTGAGAGCGTGTCTGCAATCTTAATCGCAGCTGCCCAGTCTTTGTTCTCTTTGAGAATATTGATTGCCGAAAAGCCTGCTCTGAAAATCCACTCGTTTTCTTCGAGGGAGACTTCGCTTCCAAGAATGTCGCCGCCGGATTCTTCTGCGATCATGGAGCGATAGATCTCTAGCGCAATGTTAGGTCTGCCGAGGGCTTCAAGGCATTTGGCCCGGCGAACCGCAGCGTTGTAGCGCGCCGCGACTGGAAGCGCTTCAATGTTCGAGAGGCGGGCAAACGTTTCGGCTGCTTTCTCCAATGGCACACGATTGTCCTCAGTATTGAGGGACTCGAGGTAGTAGGAATAACCAAGGTCGGCAAGGACAGCATACCGAAGCGCCGATTTTTCCGGCAGCGATTCCATCAAGGCCTCCATTTCAAGTCGGGCCTCTTCGTATTGGTCTTGCGAGAGCAGAAGCAGGGCAAGTTCATGGCGGGCCTGGTCGGCAAACCGGCTTTCGCTCGCGGCGATCTCCTGCCATCCTGCGAGGGCCTCTTCGCTGTCGGGGCCGGCCTTGGCCGCGAAGAACCTGGCCGCGTCGGCATAAGTTGAATCGGGGAAGCGCTGGACGATCATGTCGAACTTCTCCCGCGCCGCTTCGAGGTTGTTGTTCTTGAGGTGCTGCGTGCCCAACAGCATGGCAATCTCGGGGAGGTAATCCGAGTGGGGCCAGTTGGTGAGAAAGTCTTCCGCCTGCTTTGTCAGGTCGCTGAAATTGTTATCGATGCGTTCGACCCAGATTGAAGTGTAATCGAGGCGTTCGTTCTGTGTCAGTGTCAGGGGCTGTGTCTTGAGTTCTTGGAAGATTTCACGGGCAGCCTGAGGGCGCGCCGGAACCTGGTTGAGGTGGATCTCCGACAGTGCCAGTCGCGCATCAACGGTTGCGGGGTGTTGCGGGTAATTTCGAATGAAGTTCTGAAGATCCTCGAAGGCACTGGGAGCCCCTTGTGAGGCCTGGTAGAGGCCGCCCAGGTAGCTGAGGTCGGCGTTCAGGGAGGATTCCGGGTTGTGTTGTTTTAAAGCGGCCTGCGCAGCTTCGAAGCCTTCAAGGTCCCCTGACTGGAGCGAAGAAATCGCCGCGTTGTATTCGTTGCGGATGCGGTCGTTTCCGGTCTGGGTGCGCGATTGATTGAGAAAGAGTCGGGCGGCTTTCTGGAAATCTTCTTTCTGATAGGCGGAAGAGGCGGTGATGAAGTCCCGGCGATCAAGGCCACCAGGAATGTGTTCGAAGTCGATGTTAGAGGTAAGCCAGTTGATATCTCCGTCTGCGTCGAGCAGGTGCAGTCTCAAGCGGGCTTCATTTGCGAACGGATCTGGCGGGTCCGCGTCTGCAGTTGCCTGAAGAAAGGCGAGTTGCTCTTCGCCTTGCAGAAAGAACGCCTGCCGAAAGAAGTTGGCAGCTTCGGCCGCCGGATGGTCCTTTTGCCCGGCGAGTTCCTTCAGCTCAATTCCTAAGTGAAACCCGTCGAGGTCATCGAGAGCTTCTTCCAACATGAGAAAGTAGACGTAGGCTTCTTCACGGGACTTCGCGCCTTTAATGAGGGACAGGGGGGCTTTCCTGCCTCCACCCGGACCCCGTTGTCTTCCGAGCGCAGCCTTCAGTCGGGTGTAGAGCAAAAGGTTGGCTTCAGGATCTTTGACTCGCTGGAGTAGTTTTTCCGCCTTGGGGCCGTAATCAGCAAGCAGTGCGATCCGGGCAAGTTCGAGGTTTTCTTCGTCGCTGAAAGGGGCGTCTTCTTTTTCTCTCACCAGCTGTTCAAGCTCGAGAATCAGCACATAAGCTTCCTGCCTGGCTCCGCTGAGAGCCAGGCTACGCGCATATCTTTGGGTGATGTCGCGGCTCTCGATTCCGTGATTTGTCTCCAGTGCTCCGAAAGCGTTGGCGGCAGCGGCGAAACGTTCCTCCTCGTAATAGGCTAGGCCTGCCCAGAGTAGAGTTTGGGCTGAAGGCGAAACGAAAGGGTGCTCGTCCAACCATTTGGTCGCGCTGGAGGTGTCTCCGTTGCGAACCAGGGCCTCAAGGAGGCGCGAAGTAACAAAATCCCGTTCGAGATCTCCGCTGCCACTTTCCTGGAGCAACTCCCAGGTGCTGAGTAGTTGAGTTGCCGCGGTTTCGTAGCGGCCATCGCTGAGCGACTGGCAACCGGCGCGGTAGGATTCAAGATCGGCCAGACTTTCTGCGGCATTTGACTCCGTGTGGGAGAACCATACCGTCAATCCGAGAAGTGCCAGTGCGGTGGCCGATCCTGGAAGCTTCATGCTTTGGAATAACTCTTAACGAAGTCGACGATCTTGCTGTCGTCGTCTCCGGCTGCCCAGACGGCGCGGAGAAAATCAGAAGGCGCGATATCGTGGGTGCGGAGGAAATTGCGGTCACCACCACAGCTGAACATGATGTTAGGGTCTAACTCACC
>JABSSQ010000249.1 GCA_013213905.1 Verrucomicrobiales bacterium
ATCGACACCATCGCCTTGCTTCACCAGCACCAGCGCGAGCCCATCAAGAAGAAGGTGGCCGGGCAAACCGTCGAGATGATCCCCGTGACTGTTGAGGACATCGAGGCCGCCAACAAGATCGCTCCGGAGGTGCTGGGCCGATCGCTCGACGAACTGCCACCGCAGACAAGGCGGTTACTCGAAGCGATCAAAGCCCATGTGGCCGAACTCTGCGAAGTTCGCAAACTCGACCAGGACAAAGCCCGGTTCACGCGTCGCGACATCCGCGAAGCGACCGGTTGGAGCGCGACCCAGATCAAGCACCACCTCGACCGACTCACCGAGCTGGAATACCTCACGCCTCGACACGGCAGCATGGGCGCGACCTTCGTTTACGAACTGCTTGTCGACTGCCACGAACCCGAAGGCCTGTCCCATGTCGGCCTGATCGACACCGGCAAGCTCCGCAGAAAATGAGCCTACGACGTTCACCTGTCGGGCTGAAAGTCCACCTGTCGCAACCTCTCGGAATGGCCCCCGAGAGGTTGAATCCTTTTAGGGCGGGGCATCGGGCGAACCTCTCGGCCTCTCCGAAACGCACATCTGGAGCCCAACCCGAAACGACATCATAGCCATGGAACGAAAGCGCGGATACGAACGAGCGAAACTGTTGCGAGGCCACGAGCCCAAGAGTGGCCGGAAAGCCGAACCCGACGGCCTCGACCGGAGCGACCCGCGCGGCATGGCCGCTCTCATGGACGCCTATCTCGTGTCGCTCGAAGTGAAGAACTTCAGCCCGCGCACCGTCGACACTCGCGAATATGCCCTGACACTGTTCCTTCAGTGGTCCCGGGAACGAGAACTGAAGCAACCCGAAGCGATCACCAAACCCATCCTGGAAAGCTATCAGCGGCACCTCTGGCACTACCGGAAGAAAGACGGAAAACCGCTCGCGACCGGAACTCAAATCGGCCGCCTCACCGCCGTCCGACAATACTTCAAATGGCTGTGCAAAGAAGGTTGGTTAGATGCGGATCCGGCCGCGCACCTCGAAATGCCGAAAGAAGAACACCGCTTGCCCGAGGACACTTTGAGCGAAGCAGAAGTGGCCGCCGTGCTCAACGTGCCCGACATCAACGACCCGCTAGGCGTTCGAGACAGGGCCATGTTGGAACTGCTTTACTCCACGGCTCTTCGTCGCGCTGAAATCGCACACCTCGAGTTACGCGACCTCAACACCGACCGAAAGACCATCTTCGTCCGCAAAGGAAAGGGGAGCAAAGATCGCGTGTTGCCCGTCGGAAAACGCGCCCTGTTCTGGCTCGAACAATACCTCGACCGGACACGGCCCTTACTCATGATCAACATGGGCGAACAGGCGCTCTTTTTGACCGGCTACGGCCGAGGCTTTAGCCCGAACTCGCTGGGCAACCTCGTCACCAAAACCGTACGCCAGGCCATCGGGAACCGGGGGAGCTGCCACTTGCTCCGGCACGCTTGCGCGACTCACATGCACGAGCGCGGAGCCGATATCCGAGTGATCCAACAACTCTTGGGACACTCGAAGCTCGAGACGACGCAGATCTACACCGAAGTCTCGATTAAGCTGCTCCAGGACGTACACGATCGGACCCACCCGGCCGCTTAAATACCTTCTTTCCTTAGCCGCTCCGGGCTGCTACTTTGGACACTGTGAACCGCGTTCTGTCCAGCCTCCTCCTCGTCTTGCTACTGCTCTGCAGCGTGGTCGAACGCGTCGAGGGAGCTGTCTACCCCCTCCAAAAAACCGCGTCGGGGTCTTTGGAGTCAGATCCTAACAAACGCGCCTATTACGATCCGCTCTTAGTCCCTGAACTGCAACGGGACTTCGAGTTGTGGGGCTACGATCTCGGGCTAGGTGTGGACGTAGGTCCAAACTTGTACGCCTACGTCAGGCAGAACCCTTGGAGCTACTACGATCCTTACGGACTAGAGTTGTTTGGGTATGATACCGCTGGGGATTACTTTAGTGAAGTGGGCGAGGTGTGGAAAGGTTATGGCGATTCGATTGCATCAACCGCGTCAGGGACGTGGGAGGCCGTAACGAATCCGGGTGCAGTCGTGGACGGCGTCGTGGCGATGGCAAGTGATCCCAAAGGAACTGCGCAAGGAGCATGGAATGGAGTGAAACAAGCAGGGAGTGACCTTGCTAGTGGCGATGCGAGGAAGCAGGGGAACGTTATTGGTGGGATATTGCAGTCAGCCGTTCCAGCATCAAAAGCGAAGATGCTGAGTAAACTGCCTGGAGGGAATAAGAAGGGTGGCGGTGCAGATGGAGGGGATCCGTCAAATGGAGCGGGACCGTCAGGAAGCGGGAAGTGCTTTCCAGAGGGGACACTTGTCTTGACTCCTGAAGGATACGAAGAAATTGAAGACGTTGACGAAGGTGAGTTTGTTGTCGCTTACGATGAAGAGACGGGTGAATTAGTTGCACGCGAAGTGATAAAGGTGGTAAGGGGGACGACTCACTATTGGGTGGATATTGATTTTGGAGTCGAAACCGTCACAGCAACTCGAGGTCATCGCTTTTGGGTTGAAAGTGAGGGCGATTGGATTGCTGCGATCAATCTCAAGCCTGGAATGACTTTACGGGAAGAAGATGGAGAAATTCGAACGGTTCTTAGAACCTATGTTAGAGAGATTGCCGAGGCTGAATCGACATTTAATTTTGAAGTGGCTGAGGAGCACAACTACTTTGTAGGACTTTCGAGCGTCCTAGTTCACAACGGTGATAAAGACGATATCGACATATTGCGAGGAGGTAGTGATGTTACCGTTAGCTCAGTTGAAAAAGCGCGGGGGTTGATAGATCAAATGCCTGACATATCACCGGGAACAAATTCACCTTATCCTGTAGATTCAGTGGGTGAGCCACATAAGATTCAAACACCTTATGATCCGCCTGGAACATATCGAGGCGATTTAATTGACAAGAAAGATCCTAATCAAGCTCCAGATCACAAGGGGAAGAAAGGGCCTCATTACAACATCAAATTCCCTGACGGAACCAAGGGAACAATTATGATTGATGATCCAAATTCGCTCGATGAACCCTTGGAGCACAAAAAGGCAACCTGCTGATTTGATGGATGAGGTGATTGAAAAGTTAGCATGCTGGAAGGAGGAACTCGAAAAGGTTGTGGATTTTCCTAGTGTCGAGGAGAAGGCTTTGCATATCGGATTGCTCAATCGAATTGATACTGCTATTGGCCAGCTACGATTGTGCGAATCATTTGAAATTTTTCGAACTGCGCGCGTGTGCGAGGTTCCACTTGTTGCAGATTCAAGCGACCAGCCTGAGATCAGGTTGGTAAATGATCACGAATCGGATGAGCCGAGAAATTGGCAGGAATTGCAGGTCGACGGCAAACCGTTGATTCGCCTAATCGGCGGAGAGTTGATCATTCGCCGATAAGGTAGAATCTTTAGAGTGAATGGTGAATGGGGTCATGGTGAATGGGGTCAGGTGACAACAATCAATCATGGTGAATGGGGTCAGGTGACAACAATCAACACTTCCTGCCTAACTTGCCCACCAAACCGCTGTCGCGCGTCTCAACGAGCAGACCGGTCAACTCTGCAATCGACCGCTCCCGTCACGGCATCTGCTAAAGCACATGCCGCGGCCGTCGCTCTGGTGCTGGTGGTTCGGAGGGCGGTCACTGGGCCTCGATGCCCTGGCCACCGGCTTGCTGCGCTGCCCACGGCGATCCAGAGCCGAGGCCGTTCCCTTCGCTGTGTTGTATCCGGCCGCCACGGGCTCTACCTGGCTGCAAGCATCCAGCCACCCGCGACGACCTCCGGCGCTGCGGCGTGAGGGGGTGGTGGGCCGGCCTGCTTGCGCCTTCGGCGTGTTGTTTTTGTGGTTCACCCCCTCACGCCTCCGCTTCAGGGAGGCCCGAGGTCTGCTGGCGCCACGTTCGGAGCTTCCATCTGCTCCCGACATCCCATCCCACAAGATCAGCCGC
>JABSSQ010000025.1 GCA_013213905.1 Verrucomicrobiales bacterium
AGATCAGGATCGACCTCCGCGGCCTGCTCGGCGCGGGCGGCCTTTTCGGTTTCGACATCTCCTTCGAGCTTGATCTTGAGCTCGCCGAGATCCTCGATCTCTTCCTTCACCGACTGTTCGTTTTCATCGAACTTGGCGCGAGCAGCATCGAGCGCTGTTTTCTGCTCGTCAGCCCGCTCCATGAGCTCGATCTCCTTGTCTTCGAGATCAGAAATCTCTTCGCCGTAACGTTCGATCTCTTTCCCCATCGCCTGGAACTCCTCGTTCTTCTTCGTCTCAAACTGCTGGGTCTTCAGTTTAAGAATGCTGTCACGCCGTGTCTCCACATCGAGCTCGAGATTCTTGATCGCGACCTCAACGTGCTGCAACGCAGTCTTGGCTTCATCGAGCGCCTTCTGATCGGCCACGAGCTTGTCGCGAATGTCTTCTTCCTCGAGCGGAATGCCGGCCAGCTCTTTTTCGAGGGCCTTCAGTTTCTGATCGTGATGTTGAACGCGGACGAGTTTCTCGACTTCTGGGAGCATGATGCGGTTTCGTGTTTCGGGAGGATGTCTGAGAAGTAAAAGGTGGGAAGGTGAAAAGTAAAAGGTAAAAGCTCGCGAACGGCGTGCTGAACCAGCGGGGACTTATTCACGACTTACTCACAGTTATTCCACGGGTTATTCACATAGCTTCAAAGCAACCAATCCGGACGACCACAGATTGGTGCGGCTGGAATGGCTTCGCGAATCATCTGGCGCCAATCACCACCTTCCTCTGCCGGTAGTCCGAACCAGGACCGACACCCACCGAAAGTGTCACGGTCTTCGAGCAGCCACGGCTCCTTAAGCAGATGCGGCTGCACCACGGCGTAGGAGATGCCGAGTTCATCGCCCCATTCAAATCGTTCCCGCACCGTTTCTTCGGTCCAGATGTGAAAGGGTTCGAGGCGCTGCACTGCTTCCCATTCAGTGAGTCGGCCCGTGGCGAGGGCTTCGACATAGACCCCGAACGCAATCTTGCCGCCGACCCGACCGTCGCTGTCGAGAGTCCGCGGTGAGCCGTCGTCGTTTGGCTTCACCTGGTTGGCCTGCTCGTGGAAGAGGCTGGGAAAGAGAAAGAACCGGTCGTGGAGCCATTGGAATCCGGCTTTGCCCTCAGAGATCCCGCCCTTGCGCAAAATCACGGTTTGCTCTCCACGAACCAACGCCTGAGCCACCAATTGCCACTCTTTGAAGGCGATGGGGCGCCACTCAGGATCGAACTGCTTCATTTACCTTAACATTTTCGCCGGCATGGATGCCGATGGTGCTTTGGCAAGGGGGCGCGTTACCTGTGAATTTTCCACTGGAAAAACGAAATTGATGCTATATTTTCCGCCCCTGCCGATTTGGCCTCGTGCCTTTCAGCAGATAGATGGTGGCTGTAGCTCAGGGGTAGAGCCCCGGTTTGTGGTTCCGGTTGTCGCGGGTTCAAATCCCGTCAGCCACCCCATCTCCCCGTTTCGAAATCGCTCCGGAAGTTTGGGATTCCCCCGACCTTGCTTTTGGCAACGTCGCAATACCCACATCCCATGGACTCGCTCGAAACTCGTATCGATTACAAGTTTGCCAATTCTCTGCTTCTCGCAGAGGCGCTGACGCATCCCAGCCTCGCTTACGAATCCAAGCGTCCGCATTTTGACAATCAACGTCTCGAATTTCTCGGCGACGCCGTGATCCAGCTCATCCTGACGGACGAACTCTACCAGCTCTTTCCCAAGTTCAGCGAAGGGCGCCTCACCAAGTTGCGCAGCCGACTCGTCTCACGCGACGCACTCTGCCGCTACGCTGACAAGATCGAACTGGGTACTTACCTGATGCTCGGAAAAGGCGAAGACGCCAGCGGCGGACGCGAACGCCCCTCCAACCTCGCCGATGCTTTCGAAGCGCTCGCCGGCGCCATCTACCTCGACAGCGGATTCGAACCGGCGCGACAATTCCTGCTCAATAATTTCCGGGAGTTCATCGAAGAGATCGCCGCCGAGCCGGAAGAGAACAATCCCAAGGGCGAGCTTCAGGAGCATCTCCAGTCCATTTCGCCGACAAGCCCGTCCTACGCCATCATCTCCCAGGAAGGTCCCGACCACCAGAAGCAGTTCGTATCCGAAGTGACCTGGGAAGGACTCAAGCTAGGTCGCGGCTCCGGTTCGAGTAAGAAAGAAGCGGAAACCGCAGCTGCCGTTGAAGCCCTCGAGAAGCGTGTCTGGGAGGGCTTTAAAAAGGGTGAATAACTCTGCAATAAGTGTGAGCCAATGTGGGAAACTGTTAAGTTATTCCCACTGAGGATCGCTTGCTCAGGTTGTTCAGATCAGTTCTTCACAGTAGCGAATCACACTTAAGTCATTGAGGAACAAATGCTTCTATTCGTAATTCAGAGTTATTCACGAGTAGAATAATAAATAATCATTTCCTTATAAAATTAATCTCTTCTATTAGGATGTGAAGAACTCCAATCCCGGAGCTCATTCAGCACTTCCTGCACCTGGATTCCTCCAAGAGATTGATCCTCTGAGACGAGACGTTTCATGTCGGTAGACACCGGTGCCCAGATCTCCGGATTGGTGGGCCCGAAGAGAAGGAGACCTTTCGCTCCGGCACTTGCGGCAAGATGAGATACGCCGCTGTCGTGTCCGAGGTAGAAGTCGACATCGTTGAAGACGGCTCCGAGCTCCGGTAGAGCGAGTCCACTGAGATGCGTGTAGGGAAGTTCGCGTTCATTGAGCAATGCGAGAAATTGCCCGATAGTTTCGTGTTCCGCTTCTCCGCTGGTGACGACATACTCGATGTCCAGTTCGCGATGGAGTTCGGCGAGGACGCTGGCCCACGATTCGAACGACCAGTTCTTGCTCGCGCTTCCACTCCCGGGATGAATGGCAACGCGGGGGCGAACCGGTGTTTCGATGGCTTCGGAAGAGGCCCGGTAGTCCAGCGTCATTCCTGGATCGTCGAGAAAGAGCGCCAGCGTTTCGAGAGGAGTGGCAAGCTGTGAGGCGGCGGGAACGAAGGGCGCTTCGTCAGCGGGCCGGAAAGGGCCGCGCAGGAGCGTCTGCACGCCGGCGCGCTCGAGATTGTCGCCGAAGAAGCCGTCGGGATCATAGAGGTAGCTGACGACGACGTTGAAGGACGAGAAGTAGTCGCACCATTCCTGATCGAGTTTCGCTCCCGGAGCAAAGAACGCGGCGAGACGGGCGTCCTCGATCGACCGCGTCCGATCCGCAAGGCCGGTGGACGTGGCCAGGCTGGTGATGGCGGGGTACCCGAGAATTTCGATCTCGTTGTCGGGCAACTGATCACGAACCAGTTGAATCGCCGGCATGGTCAGAATGAAGTCTCCGACAGCGCCGCCGCGGATGAAGAGAAATTTACCCATCGTTGCAGTAATCGGTGGTCGGTAATCCGCAGTCGGTCAATGAAGTGTTTAGTTCTTAGTTTTTCTCAGGGCCCACAAATTCGAAAGCGCGAAGCGCGTTCGTGTTAAATCAATGCGGCGGCAGGAATGCCACCGCTACGATGCAAACTTCGCGCGGTAGCGCGGGTAGGGACGTCCGGCCCGGGCGTCCAGATGTTCGTTCGTGTGCCAAGAATGAGCTGAAAGCGTTTTCTGCGAGCGGGCCGCTCGCAGCTACCTATTCTCTCAACCACGTCAAAGCCGCCTCGATCAATTTCTCGGGCGACTCCTCGATTGAGAGCGAAAGCACGCGATCTCCCTCCAACGGCTCTTCGAGGGTATCGAACTGACTCTTGAGCAGATCGGAAGTCATGTATTCGTGATTTCGAGCGTCCATGCGCCCTTTAATCAGTTCGAAGCTGCCCTCGAGATAAATCAGGCGAGGCTCCTCAAAATCTCCAAGCAGGTAGTCGCGATACACTTGCTTGAGCGCGGAACAGGAAAGCACCGGGATGCGACCATGATCGACTTCGGTGCGGGCAGCGCTGATCATTCGATCGAACCAAGGCCAGCGATCATGATCCGTCAGCGGAATACCTTCTCCCATCTTCGCCTTGGCTTCGAGAGTGTGAAAAGAATCGCCTTCGAGGTAAGTGCCGCTGAGCGCTTCAGCGAGTCCTTCAGCAATCGTGGTTTTGCCACAACCGGAGACGCCCATAACAACGACAAAAGGATTCATGCGTTATCCATAGACCGGTTCCGGCAAAGTTCGCTCAATTTCTTCGACACGATAACCGAAACCTCGATCGGACAGGGTAGAGCCATCAAGGATACCCTGTTGTCTGCGGTAGAGGCCGGGGTGGACGTCCCGTTCCGGGGCACTCGCTTCCGGGTAGAATTGCATGCCGTTGGACTCGACGCCCATGATGGTTCCGGCGTGTGCGGCGAGGAGGAAATGGGGAACCTGGGCCAGCATCGGGTTCGTCAGATCCTGGACCATCAGGGTCATTCCGTGAGCTTTGGCCCAGCAGAGACTGAGCAAAGCACCGGTCTGCGTTTTGCAGGTCTTCAGAGCCACACCAGTCCATCCCAGCTCGCGACCCATTTGGACAAATTTCCAGTCATGCGCACTCTCGTCCATGAAGAGCGGCTTGCGGGCGCTGACACTGTGTACATCAATCTGGTTGGCCTCGAGATCGTAGGGGAAGGGCTGCTCGACGTAGAGAATCTTCTGGTAGGTGACCGGGTCATCGATCTTGAGGCGATCGAGAATGTCATTCACGTAGGCGGGATCAGTCACGGTGCAATTGAAGTCCGTCGTCAGCCAGGTAACGTCTTCGTCTTTGCAGATCTGGCCGATTTTCGAAAGGCGGTCGTAGTCCCACCCGGCGTCGTTGCCGCGCAGTTTGATCTTAAGGCAATCGAGTCCGTCCTGCTGAATCCAGTCGCGCAGGAGAACCGGGTAACCGTCATCGGGTTCATCGCCGGTGAGTTCGTCTTCGCCGATCGGATCGAGTCCGCCAACGAGGTGCCAGACCGGCAATTTCAAACGCGGTGAAGAACTCAGGAAATCACTGGGAAAAACTCCGTCGAAGCTGACGTGTTCCGCGCTGGGCTTGAGGAAGAAAGCGAGGTCGCGGGAGAGAAATTCGCTGTTGTAAGTCGAATAAATCGGTCGCTCGTGGAGATGACCGTAAGCATCGTGCACCGCGATATCGAGAAGCGAAAAACAAACGAGGGCGGCGAGGTGAGGAAGAGCGCCTTCTTCGGAGCGGGTCGCATTGAATTCATCCTGCAGCTGATGAAGTCGATGTTCGATGAAGTCGTGCCCCAATTCGATGGGGTGACCGGCTTCGCCGAATTCATTGAGTGCCGCGGCCAGGTTGACGGTGAATTGCTTCAGTGCCTCGTGGCGATCCTCGTAGTCGATCGTCGATGGCCAGACCCACGCGACGGAAAGTGGCGTTTCGCCCCAGCCTTCGGCGGTGCGTCCGTCTTCTCCTTCAACGACAACACGCGCGCGGGCGCAGGTGACAGAGTCGAGGACCTGCGCTCCGAATTTGAGCGGCACCCGCATTTCGACGGGGATGAAGTGGAGGGAGACCTCGCGAACTTTGGCGTTTCGAGACATTGGAAATTAGAAATTAGTTTTTAGCTTTTGGGGCAAGCAATTCGTGTCATTCGTGAGCGCGCAGCGCATTTGTGTTCCATTCGTGTTTAATAATTTTGGGGCACGAATTTTCACAAATGATACACGAATGGGCACAAATGAACGGCAGGGTCAGTGCCTTGACGTTGAAGTGTATTATTTCGCCATCAGCGCTTCAATCTCATCCACTTCGATCGGAATATCTGCCATCAGGTCCAGATTGCCTTCTGCGCGCACGATGATGTCGTTCTCGAGGCGAACGCCGAAGCCTTCCTCGGGAAGATAGATTCCCGGCTCAACCGTGACGCACATGTTCTCGACAAAAATATTTTCCGTCGAAGTCACGTCGTGCACATCAATACCGAGGCTGTGGGAAACACCGTGCATGAAGTATTTGCGATAAGCTCTTTTCTCTTCGGGCAGTTCATCGTCTTCGCGCTCTTTGGCGACAACGTCAGGGTTGAGTAAGTCGAGGGCAATCAGTTCGTCCTCGGTCGCCCTGGCCACTTCTTTGGCATAAACTTCCCGAATCGGTTTACCCGGAACGATGAGCTCGTCGATGCAGAGTCGAAAGATGCGCAAGACCGCCTCGTAGACTGCGCGTTGTCGCGGGGTGTATTTGCCGCTCACCGGAATAGTCCGCGTCAAATCGGCATTGTAATTCGCATACTCGGCCGCGACGTCGAGCAGCAAGAGATCGCCGTCCCGGCACTCCTGGTCATTAGTCAGGTAGTGGAGAACGCAATTGTTCACCCCGGAAGCAATGATGGGCTCGTAGGCAAAACCGCGCGAGCCGTGACGCACAAACTCGTGGATCAATTCCGCTTCGACTTCGTATTCCATGACGCCGGGTTTCACGAAACCGAGGATGCGGTTGAATCCCTTCGCGGTGATGTTGCAGGCCTCCTGGAGCTGGTCGATTTCGATCTGAGATTTTTCCTGGCGCAAGCGGTGCATGATCGGGCCCAGTCTCCGGTATTCGTGGGTTTGATAGAGTTCCTGGCAGTCGTGTCGAAAGCGGGCGTCGCGGGAAATGTGCAATGGCGCCGAGGAGCGGGAGTATTCGTTCGCGTTGCAGTAGATGATCTGGTTCTGGCGGGTAAGGCGGCGGAGGTAAGCGTCGAATTCCGTGGTCCACTGGATGTTTAGAATACCCGAGACTTTAGTGGCTTCCTCTTTCGACAATTTGTGTCCTTCCCAGATCGCGAGCAGCTCTGAGCTTTCGCGAACGAAAAGAATTTCCCGCATCTCCGGATCGGGGTGGGACGGACAGACCAAGAGGATGGTTTCTTCCTGGTCGGCGCCGGTCAGGTAGAACAGGTCGCTGTTTTGAATAAAGCGGGTCGATCCGTCGGCACAACGCCAAGGAACTTCCGAGGAATGGAACACGGCGACGGAGCCTTCGGGCAGCTCTTGAGCTAATCGGCGACGGTTGGAAATAAATAGATCCGAAGGAATTGACCGGTATTTCATGGGCAAATTTTCAGTGAAAACAAGGGATTGTGGTATAGTTCCGCCCCGAAGTCCGGGGGGAGACGTAGCCGTTTTCGTCAGGACTTTGAATTTCAACCCTTTATGGCAGATATCCAGAAACAAACGGTCGTTATCGCCGATAACGATCCCGACTTTCTTGACTGGGCTTGCAAGCATTTGGAGGCGGATTCCGTTCACATCGTGACGACAACGTCGTCGGACGATGCCCTTAAGCTTTTCAAAGAAAAGAAAGCGGACCTCCTCATCGCCGAATTCAACCTTCGCCCGATCGAAGGTCTTGATTTGCTCAAAAAGATCCGCTTGTCCGAACCCAACGCCATGGTCATTCTCAATGGCCACATCAATTCTACGAACGCTGTGATTGAGTCGATGCGGCTGGGCGCCTTTGACGTGCTCCGTCGTGAGTCTATCAACTTCGAGCTTCGCCAGGTCGCTGAGCAGGCGCTCGCTTCGGCCGAGCAGATGAAAGTAGCGGCGGACACTTCCGACTCCGGAGTGATCATGCCGCCTCAATCGCCTGACGATTTGATCATCGGTAATTCCCCGGCGATGCAGGACGTCTACAAGCTTATCGGCCGCGTCGCCCGCGCTGATGCACCGGTTTTGATCACTGGTGAAAGTGGTGTGGGTAAAGAAGTGGTTTCCAACGCGATTCACAAATTCTCCCGTCGCGCCAAGTCCGAGTATGTCGCGATCAACTGCGCCGCTATTCCGAGTAACCTGCTCGAGAGCGAACTCTTCGGACACGAGAAGGGAGCTTTCACTGGCGCGGTCAGTCAGCGGATAGGGCGGTTTGAGCAGTGCGACGGAGGCACCCTCTTTCTCGATGAGATTGGTGACATGCCTCTCGAAGTTCAGAGCAAGCTGCTCCGCGTTTTGCAAAGCGGAGAATTTTCCCGGGTCGGTGGCAACCAGACGCTACAGAGCGATGTGCGCATTCTCGCCGCCACCAACAAACAACTCGAAGAGGAAGTCGAACACGGCACTTTCCGCGAAGATCTTTTTTACCGACTCAATGTGGTGAGGATCCACATTCCGCCGTTGCGTCGTCGTTTCGAGGACATCCGTCTTCTCGCTGAATATTTCCTTCAGAAGCAAACGGCCCAGGGCAGGAACCGCGCGATGCAGTTCTCCCGCGAAGCCATCGAAACGCTGGAGTCCTACAACTGGCCCGGTAATGTGCGCGAACTGGAAAACCTCGTTCAGCGTGCCTGCGTGCTGGCGTCGGGGAACGTGCTCCTTCCCACCGACCTGCCGTTTGATCAGGCCGGACCGGGAGAAGAAGAGCGTTCCAAGCTCGAGCGCGCGGCCCGTCGTTTCATCAATGCGGCGGAGGAAGAGGGGATCACTCCGGTGGAAATGGCGATGCGGGAACTCGTCCAGGTGGCCTTGGCAAAAGTCGAAGATGATGATTCCGCTGCGGCCAAGTTGCTCGGGATCACCAAGGCCGAGCTCAAGAAACACCTTCCCTCGGCAGCTGCGAGCAAGTCGGCTTGATTGATCCGCTGTTTGTTGGTATACCTCGGCAGATCTCCACCTGTGCTGGGTAAAAGGACCTTCGCATAGGGTATCCTCAGGGCCTGTGCACGGGCGTACAGACCCGCAGCGGCGCGTTGCCCGACGCCGGTGCCAAAGTCGAGATCAACGAGTTCGACTTCAAGCAATTGAACGAAATCGCCTCCAAAAAGAACGGTATTACCATTCGCTCATGGCCCGTGATCTTCAGGTCATCAACGTCGCGGAGTCGCAGATAACCGCGCGCATGGCGAGCATCGATAAATATGTCCTGCCGCCCGATGTCACATCTGCCCATCAAAAGCGTTATGGTCAGACGATTAGAGCACCGGCGATTTCATTATGAGCGGGAACTGGGAGGGCTATGAGCCGCCTCGGATGCAGCAGAAGTAGCGGTTCTTGACCTTGATCCGACGGCTCTTGGCGGTCGGTTCTGGCTCATTCTGTTCGAGCGGACGAAGGCTCCTGTGGGGACGATGACTCCCGGGAGGAGCTTTTTTGTGTCTCTCCGGGACGGTCTGTCTAAAAAGTGGCAGAAATTCTGCGTATCTTGCCTTATTTAAGGCGGAAGCATGAGTCTCCCTACTGAGCAGATGAACCAGGACACTACCAGCGCAGATTCCGACCAAAGCATTCGGGAACGAGGCATGGCCTCGATTGAGACTGAGCTTCGTGAAACCATGGAAGGACTTCGCGATGTCCTTCAGTCAGCGGGGCAGCATCACCTCGCAGCGCTTCTCCCATGGCTGAATAACTCGAAGGAAACAGCGACACTGGCCGAAGCCGGTGATATCGCGGAGGTCTACTCCATCGCATTTCAACTGCTCGATATGGTTGAAGAACGGGTGGGCTTCGAATTTCGACGGGACCGTGAAGCGAAACTGGGGCCTGAGTCCGAGAAAGGGCTGTGGCCTCGTTGCCTCCGGGCACTCAAGAAAGAGGAGTTTACCGAGGAGGAAATCGCGGAGGCGATGAGCCACGTCCGAATCGAGCCGGTTTTCACGGCGCACCCGACGGAAGCGAAGCGACCCAGCGTGCGTGAGCGTCATCGAGACCTCTATGACCGCCTCCATGGAATGGAGGAAAACGATCTGACGGCGGAAGAGAAAGTCGCTGCCCGCGAAGACTTCCTGACAGCGCTCGAGGCACTTTGGAACACCGGAGAAATTCATGTGGAGCGACCCACCGTGGAGCGCGAACTCCGCAACGCTCTCTACTACCTGCGTGAAGTCTTTCCCGACACGGTTGAGAGGATTGGCCAGCGACTGGAGTGGTCGTGGGAAGCGGCTGGCTTCTCACTGGAGACGCTGAAGAAAGCCGGCGGCGGGCCGAAGATGCGATTTGGTCTGTGGATTGGCGGGGATCGGGATGGTCACCCGTTTGTCACCGCGGACGTGACCCGCGCTACCCTCCAGGAACTTCGACTCCAGGCGGTGAAGCTTTTCCGCCGGGAACTGGCCGCCGTCGCCCAGGAGCTGACGGTTTCGGCTCCGGCGCACCCGGCTTCCGAATCCCTGACCCATCGCATCGATGAGCTGGCTAACTCTCTCGGTGAAGAAGGGAAATACATTCTGGGCCGTAACCCCGAGGAACCCTGGCGTGCTTTCGGCTATCTGCTGAGGGCCCGGCTGGAGAACGATGATGCAGTCACAGTTGAAGAACTGGAAGCCGATCTCGAGTTGATGGATGATTCGCTCGTCGCGATCGGAGCCAAGCGCCTCGCCGGGCGGGTGGTGCAGCCGGTCATCCGCAAATTGAAGACTTTCGGCCTCCACCTCGCCGAACTGGACGTTCGCCAGAACAGTGAGTTCCACGATAAGGCGATGTCTCAATTGCTGAAGGCTGCCGGCGTGGAAGATGGCGAAAACTTTGGTGATTGGTCGGAAGACAAACGGGTCGCTTTTCTCAGTGAAGAGCTCGAGTCTCCCCGACCGTTTCTGCACCCGGATCAGTCGGCCGGAAGCGAAGCGGATGCCGTGAGGAGTTGTTACCGGGTTCTCGACGAACAGCGTCGCAAGAGAGGCGAAGGGCTCGGCAGTCTCATCGTCAGCATGACGCGCCAACTTTCCGACCTGCTGGCGGTTCACCTCCTTGCCCGCGAGGCCGGGTTGACTGACATGGTGGACGGCAAAACGACCTGCGTGCTGCAGGTGGTCCCACTCTTCGAAACTCTCGAAGACCTCGAAAATGCGGCTGGCATCGTGGATGAGTATCTGAGCCATCCCGTGACGAAACGGAATCTTTCGATCGCCTCTGACGTGGAGCGTCCGGTTCAGCAGATCATGCTGGGCTACAGTGACAGCAACAAGGATGGCGGTATTCTCGCCAGCCAGTGGGGACTCCAGGGAGCCCAGCGTGCCGTGACCGAAGTTGGTAGGAAACACGGGGTCGCCTTTCGTTTTTTCCACGGTCGCGGCGGTACCGTCAGTCGCGGAGCCGGTCCGACGAACTGGTTCATGCGGGCGCTGCCTCATGGTTCCTTGTCAGGAGACTTCCGGATGACGGAGCAGGGCGAGACCATTGCCCGCAAGTATGCTTACCCTGACAATGCGGCCTATCACCTCGAAAGCCTCGAAGCCTGCGTCACTCGGACCACCGTGAAACACCTGAGAGAGGAAGTTCCAGAGGATCCGGGAATTGATCTGTTTCCGACACTGTCAGCAACCAGCATGAAGGCTTACCGCCAACTTCTGGAGGAACCGGACTTCATGAAGTTCTATCGTCAGGCCACTCCGATCGATGCGCTCGAGCAGAACCAGATGGGTTCGCGGCCTTCGAGACGCACAGGTGGCGCAACGCTTGATGACCTGAGAGCGATTCCGTGGGTCTTCAGTTGGACCCAGGCGAGGTTTTATCTCCCCGGTTGGTACGGCGCGGGAACGGCTCTCGAAACGTTGAAGCAGGAGCAGCCCGATGATTTTGCCCGGCTCGCCGGGTCGATTGGCGAGTCTACCTTCGCCCGTTACGTTTTCACCAGCATTGAGACGAACTTGATGAGCTCCAGTCCGGAGTTGATGCGAGCCTATGCCTCCCTCGTGGAAGATGAGGAAATTTGCGAACGCTTCATGGGCAAGATCGAGTCCGAGTACCAGCTGCTCTCCGACCGTCTCGCAGATCTGTTTCCGACTCCGATCCGGGAGCGTCGGCCGCGCTACGCCAAGACACTCGCTCTGCGGGACGAGCCTCTACGCACCCTGCACCTGCAACAGGTGGAACTTTTGAGAGAATGGCGTAAAGGCGATTCTGACCTTCCTCGCGAGATCATCTTTTCGATCAGTGCGATCGCGAGCGGGTTGCGGACGACGGGATAGTGCCTTCGTTACCGCGCGAAAGTATCCTGTTCTCCTGCGTTGATGTCCGGGAAAGTTTTTGTTAGAGATTATCCCTATGAGCGGCAGCTTCTTTCTTCCCGGCAATTTGAGAGTGGCAGGAGTTGTCGTTGGTATTGTGCTTTCAACTGCATTGGGAGCGGTCAATCTTTCGGCGGAAGAAGATTCCGGTAAAATTGAGCCGGAGCGATTGGAGCTACTCAATCGGGAAGTGGTGGTATTTCGATCCGACACCACTCAACTCTCCCCGGCGGAGCGGGTCGACGACGCTACCCGGCGGATTCGAGCGGCCGGAGATTCTCTTCTCGAATCCGGTATCGATACCGTGGATATCACAGTTGGCGACGACGAGGAGCCGGGGGTGAGATTCAGTTCTGAAGGTGAATTTCTTTTCACAATCCTCGAATCGGACCTCAACGAGCTATCCGGAGAAACGTTGCGGGAAGCCAGCAAGCGGGCGATCAGCCAGATTAACGATGCCCTCGATGCGCGGGCGGAGCAGTTTCAGCCGGAGCGGATTGCTCTCGGAATTGGCGTGGTCGTTGGAACGACAGCCCTGTTTCTATTGGGGATCTGGTTGATCCGCCGGGTCGGAGGCTGGCTTCGCGGCCGGCTCGAAAAATTCATTAACCGGATTCGTCAGCTGAAGATCAAGCGGGCTGACCTCCGCCCTCACATCGTAGTCGTGGAGAAGAAGGCGGTCGGGCTGCTTGAAGGGATCGCGATCTTCTTCCTCGGTTACGTCTGGTTGACCACCTGCCTTTACCAGTTTCCGGCGACGGCGCCTTGGGGTGCGGCCCTGGGGCAATCGCTGGGGCAATTCGCGTCGAAGGTTGGCTCGAGCGTTCTAGGCTCTCTGCCGGGTCTTGGAATAGTGACTTTTATTTTTCTAATAGCTCGTTGGTTGTCCCGTCTCTCAGATCATCTCATTCGAGGGCTCGGAAGTGAATCGGCGAGCAGCTTAATGAGTGCCGATACAGCCCGGGCGACGCGCCGAATCATCGGGGCAACGATCTGGTTGTTTGCCATTGTGATGTCGTACCCGTACATCCCCGGGTCGGGATCAGTGGCGTTCCAGGGCATGAGTATGCTGCTTGGTCTCATGATTTCGCTGGGATCATCCGGGATGATTAACCAGATCATGAGCGGATTCGTGATGCTCTACTCCGGATCCATCCGAACAGGTGAGTATGTCAGGGTCGGTGAAATGGAGGGAACAGTCACGGAGATGGGACTGCTTGCAACGAAGATCATGACGCCGCGTCGTGACTTCATTTCAGTCCCCAATGCGATTCTGGTTTCCAATCCGACGTATAACTATTCGCGTCTCGCCGACGAGAATGGAGCGGTGGTCTCGACCTCGGTAACCATTGGCTATGACACGCCGTGGCGCCAGGTCCATGCGATGCTCAAGCTCGCCAGTGAGCGGACTCCGGGCTTGCGACAGGATCCCGAACCACGGGTTCTCCAGACCGGCCTTCTCGACCATTACGCGGAGTACACGCTGGTTTTCTATATCGAGGAGCCGACCAGCCGACCCGCGGTCCTTTCACGCCTGCATGCAGAGATCCAGGACGTGTTCAACGAATACGAAGTTCAGATCATGTCCCCCCACTTCCGCGAGCAGCCGGAGCAGGACCTGATCGTTCCGAAGTCAAATTGGTTTGATAAGCCGGCGGCAGAGCCCCGGCTGGAACAGGGTGGGGCAGACAAGCACAGTTAGGCTTCTGCGCCGATCGTCAGGACAAGGCCCTCGTCCCTTTTGTCCAACTTTTTGAAGGGTCGCTGATTCGGGGAACTGGATTGTGTCGACAATTTGTGCGGAAATCTTTCGTTCTTCTTGCCGTGGATTGGGCTTTCTCTAGAATGAGAATTCCGCCCCTTTTCGCCCGTTCCGCACAATGCCAACCGACCCGTTTATCCACCTGCATCTGCACACTGAATACTCCACCCTCGATGGGGCGGTGCGGATCAAGGACCTGATGAAAAAGGCCGAGCGGGCGAAGATGCCGGCGGTGGCGATGACGGACCACGGCAATATCTTTGGGGCTATCGACTTCTATCAGGCCGGCAAGGCTGCCGGGATCAAGCCGATCATTGGCTGCGAGATGTATTTGACGCCTCCGGGAGTCAAGCTCACGGAGAAGAAGGCTCAAGCGGTGACGGTCGGCAGCAAGGCGAAGAAAAAGCGCAATTCTCACCTCACCTTGCTCGCCTCGACCTTGAAGGGCTACGAGAACCTGATGAAGTTGACCAGCATTGGTCACCTCGAGGGCATGTATTACAAGCCGCGGGTCGACAAAGAAACCCTTGCGGCCCACTCCGAGGGCATCATCTGCATGAGCGGGTGTATCAATGGCGAGGTCAATCAGATGATCCAGAACGAGAACCTCGACGGTGCCCGCAAAAGCATCGGGGAGTTCATTGATATTTTCGGCCGCGATAATTTCTTTCTCGAAGTTCACGACCACGGTTTCGCCGAGCAGGCCATGTGTACGAAGCAGATGGTGCAGTTCGGCAAGGAGTTTGATCTCGGCCTCGTCGCCGCGAATGACGTGCACTTTCTCAATCAGAAGGATCATGAAGCGCACGATGTCATGATCTGCATCGGCACTGGTTCGCTCCAGATGGATGAGAACCGAATGAAGTATTCCCCCGAGGTTTACTTCAAGAGCACCAACGAGATGCGGAAGCTCTTCAAGGAGATCCCCGAAGCGATTTCGAATACGCTGCACATCGCTGACATGTGCAACGTGGACATCCATCTGGACTCGACCAGCTCGGAGAAGTACCCGCAGTTCGAATCTCCCGATGGCAGCCCGCGTGAAGCCTATTTCCGAAAGGTCTGCTTCGAAGGCCTGCGCATGCGCTACGGTGATCGGGCGGACACGGATGAGGAACTCCGCAAGCGTCTCGACTACGAGATCGGGATCATGGAGAAGATGGGCTTTGTCTCCTACTTCCTGATCACCTGGGACTTCGTCAAATGGGCCAAGGACAACGGGGTGCCGGTAGGACCGGGTCGTGGTTCGGCGGCGGGTTCCCTGGTCGCCTACGTGTTGGAGATCACCGATATCTGTCCGATCCGATTTGGCCTGATTTTTGAGCGATTCCTCAACCCGGAACGTGTCTCGCCACCGGATATTGATATCGACTTCTGCCAGCCGCGACGAGCCAAGGTGATCGATTACGTGCGCCGCAAGTACGGTGAGCGAGCCGTGTCTCATATTATTACTTTCCAGACTCTTGGAGCGAAGAGTGTGGTGCGGGACGTGGGCCGGGTTATGGGACTGAGCTACTCGGAGGGCAACCGGGTCGCCAAGATGATTCCCAACGAGCTCAATATCACCCTGGCAGATGCCCGGAAAAAGAATCCGGAACTGCGGGAAGAGCTCGAGAACAATCCGACCATCGCCGAGCTGTGGAAGTACTCGACCTACCTCGAAGGTTTGACCCGGGGAACCGGTATCCACGCGGCGGGTGTCGTGATCGGTGACCGCGAGCTGACCGACTATGTGCCGCTGGTCCGAGGCAAGGAAGGGGAGGTGGTGACCCAGTACGCGATGGCACCGCTGACCGACCTGGGCATGTTGAAGATGGACTTCCTCGGTCTCAAAACCCTGACCGTGATCCAGGATGCGGTGGACTTGATTCACGAGCACACCCCCGACTTCGTAATCGACAATGACGGCTACGATGACAGGCCGACTTTTGATCTTCTCAACCGCGGAGAAACGACCGCGGTGTTCCAGTTGGAATCCGGTGGCATGATGAACCTCTGTCGCCAGTTTGATGTGAATCGGATTGAAGACATTATTGCGTTGATCGCGCTCTATCGTCCGGGTCCGATGGACCTCATTCCGGACTTCATTGACCGAAAGAAAGGGAAGAAGAAGGTCAAGTACCTCCATCCCTTGCTGGAGGAGGCGAGTGAGGAAACCTACGGGATTTTGATCTACCAGGAGCAGGTGCAACGAGCTGCCAACCTGCTGGCCGGCTACTCACTCGGTGAGGCTGACCTTCTCCGTCGTGCCATGGGTAAGAAGAAGCTCTCGGTCATGATCGAGCAGCGCAAGAAGTTCGTGGAAGGCTGCGACAGGGTTAACAAGATCCCTGAGAAGCAGGCTAACGAGATCTTTGACTTGCTGGAGAAATTCGCCGGCTATGGATTTAACAAGTCGCACTCAGCGGCCTACGGTCTGGTCAGTTATCACACGGCGTTTCTGAAGGCGAACTATCCGGTCGAATTCATGTGCGGGGTTCTCAGTAACGAGATTAACAACATGGATAAGATCTCGATCTTCGTGGCTGAGTGTCAGCGCATGGGGATTGAAATCCTGGCGCCGGACGTAAATCGCAGCGCCCTCAAATTCCGCCCGGAGAAACTGCCCAACGGAAAAGACGCGATTCGATTTGGTCTGTCCGCGATCAAGAACGTGGGTGGCGCGGCGATGGAAACTGCCATTGCCGACCGGAAGGCGAACGGCGAGTACAAGTCGCTCGAAGAGTTTGCGAGCCGTCTCGACAGCAAGTCGGTGAACCGGAAGATTCTCGAAAACCTGATCAAGGCCGGTGCCTTCGATTTCACCCTGGAGCGTCGCGACGAGATGTTCTCCCGCGTTGGGCAGGTCATCGCCGGGTCCAGTGCCGCGCAGAAGGATCGTCAGTCCGGGCAGGCCGCTTTGTTCGATATGAACGAGCTCATGTCAGCGGCACCGGCTCCGGATGTGATCGAAGAGGACAAGGTCGAGTGGAACCAGCGCGAATACCTCACTCACGAGAAGGACCTGCTCGGTTTCTACGTCACAGGTCACCCGCTCGACGAATACCGCAGTGTGATCGAGAAAGCGAAGTATTCGGAGATCAAAGACCTGCCCCAGATGAAACCGGGCAAGAAAGGTCAACGTTTTGCCGGACTGATCGCTGAATCGACGGTGAAGTACACCAAGCGCGAAGGAAAACCGTTCGCGATCCTCAGGTTGGAGGATTTCTCAGGCCACACGGAGGTGATGGTGTGGAATGAAACCTACCAGAAGTGCAATCCCTACCTCGATAAAGGAAGGGTGATTGAGCTGAAGGCCAAGGTGGAACAGGACAATCGCAGCGAGGAAAACCGTCTCACCGCAGATGAGATCCGGGAGCTTTCCCCGGGTGCCGACGCAGCGACCGTCTCCGTCGACCCGCTGGCTCGACAGCGCGCCATGATGGAAGCGCACGGCGGCGAAGCGAACGGAACGAATGGGCACACCAATGGAAATGGCTCGAACGGACACCACGATCAGCCGCCTTTCGCGACGCCAGTGCTGCTGCACCTGGATTCGGTTCGCGACACCGTGTCAGCGATTGAGATGATTCGCACGGCTGCCCAGCAGTTCCCCGGGGACCGTCCCCTTCAGATAGAGGTGCGGCGTGCCAATGGCCATCGCGTGACCTTGGAAGCCGGACAGTCCTACCGCGTGTCGGATGAGTTCCTCAAAAGCGGCGGCGTGGGAGCGTGGGTGTAGGGCCCAACTAAGGCCTATGGCAGCGTGGCGGCCCGTCACTGGTCACGAGTCATCAGTCACGAGGCAAAGTAGCGAAACTCGTCAGAGTTGCGAATTGATTAGATGGCGGCGGGTCGGGACGCCCCGCCCTACCGTTTAGTCCGATTCGAAGACCGGTTCATTGGCAAAGTGGGCGGCCTGTTTTACCCACTCAGATTCGCTTTTGAGGTATTTCTCAATCAACTCAGCTACCCTGGTTCTACCTTAATGTTCGAGCGGTGGCTTCTACATTCACGGGCAACTCAGCTGCAGTCTCATCGACAATGTACGACTCGAGCGCAAAGTTGTAGGCGCGATAGTCATTTCGATCAGCCTCGTCGGAGAATCTTTTAATTCGGGCCATATCGAGTTCATTTTCTCTCCTGCATTTGAACTCCACTTTACCTGAAAGTGTGACTATTAAGATGTTGAATATGGAGCTCACTCCGTGACTCGCGCCTGCTGACTCGTGCCTGCTGACTCGCGCCTACTGACTCGTGCCTGCTGACTCGTGCCTGCTGACTCGTGACGGCGCGCTTCGCGCGCCTATCGCTTGCTCACTGCGCTCTTGAACTTCACCACCGCGTCCGCGATGGAGTCGGCGATCAGCTGGCGGTGAGCGGGATCGTGGATCTGCTTACCCTCGGTCGGGTTGGTGACAAAGCCACCTTCGAAAAGGATGGCCGGCTTATTGATACCTCGCAGGACGTTGAAACGGGCCCGCTTGATGCCGCGGTCGATCGGACGAAGCTTGTGGATTACGTGAGCGTGAACTGACGTAGCAAGCGCGATGTTCTCGGCGTCGCGCACGTTTCCGCTTAGCGGGGAGCTCCAGGGGCTGCCACCGTTGGTGGAGCGGGTGCCTTGCGGGGCGAGGGCGTAAGTCTCAATGCCCTGTCCTGTGCTGGAGCCGGATGAATTGAAGTGCAGGCTGATGAAAATGGCGTTGCGGGTCCGGTTGGCGATATCAACCCGCTGCCCCAAAGTGAGGAAAGTGTCGGTGCGGCGGGTCATGATCGTCTTGAAACCCCTCGCCTGGAGGGCCTTTTCGAGTCGAAGCGCCATATCGAGCGCATAATCTTTTTCGTAGCCGTAAATGCCCTTGGCGCCCGAATCGTGAGCTCCGTGGCCCGCATCGATGACCACGGTGTCAAAACTGATCGGTTTTTTGATATAGCTGGGACGAACCACGGGGTCGACCAGCTTGGCGAGGTCGGTGGTGGAGAGCATCGCCTTGCCGCCGCTCTCAATGACGGGAAAGCTGAGATTGAACTTGATGTTGTTCACGTAGATCGACTGCGAGCCGATCTTCCAGGTCATTACGAGGCTGGGATGCTTGAAAAGACGGTCTTTGTCTTCCTTCGCAAATCGTTGAAACTGATAGAATTTTGCCACATTCTCGTCGGAAACATACTCCCGTCCGCCAAGGCGGTAGATTTCCCAGTCCTTAGCCACGGCAGAGGCTGAAAAGGCGGCAAACAGGATCGCGCCTGCCAGAAAACTCAGGCCGGAAGCGGAGATAACGCGCGGCATCCTCACGGGATGGGACTGTCGTGCGAAGGGTCGCATAAGGGATGTGCCGGGGGGCGTCGAGCCTCGGGGCTCGTCAAATAGAACAGAAAAGTTAAGCGATTTCGAGAACGAACGCAATGGGTGAAATGGGGATTTCAGTTTTACAAACTGGCGCAATCAAGAAATAGTTTCGCCCCCATCAATTGGGAGGTCCCTATGACGACAGAAATATCCAAAGGCTATCAACCCGGCGACGTAGAAACTCAGTGGTTCGACCGCTGGGTCGAGTCCGGCTGCTTTCGCGGCGATGAAAACGGTTCAAAAGAGGCCTATTCCATCGTCATTCCGCCGCCCAACGTGACCGGCATCCTGCACCTCGGGCACGTTCTCAACAACACAATCCAGGACATCCTGGCCCGCCGCGCCCGCATGGAGGGCAAAGATGTGCTTTGGCTTCCGGGAACGGATCACGCCGGAATCGCTACCCAGTCCAAGGTGGAGCAGAAGCTGCGCAAGGATGAGGGCAAGACCCGCCGCGACCTCGGCCGTGACGCGTTTCTCGAGAAAGTGTGGGATTGGAAGGAAGAACACGGCGGCATCATCATTCAGCAGCTGAAGCGACTCGGCTGTTCCTGCGACTGGGATCGCGAGCGCTTCACCATGGATGAGGAATACAGCCGCTGGATTTCCAAGATTTTCGTGGACCTCTTCGAAGAGGGCCTCATTTACCGCGGCAAGCGCATGGTGAACTGGTGTCCGAAATCGCTCACGGCCTTGAGTGATGAGGAAGTCATCATGAAGCCTCAGAAGTCGAAGCTCTACTACATGCGCTACAAGGTGGTGGGGGAATCCGGCCGCTGGGTCGAGATTGCGACGACCCGCCCCGAGACACTCATGGGTGACTCAGGCGTGGCCGTGAACCCGAAAGACGAGCGCTATGGCGACCTCGTGGGCAAGAAAGTGCTGCGCCCGTTCCCCGAGGCCGAGATCCCGGTGGTGGCGGATGAACACATCGATCCGGAATTCGGAACTGGTGTGCTCAAGGTCACTCCGGCGCATGATAAGGCTGACTTTGAAATCGGTTTGAAGAACGACCTCGAAATCATCGATGTCTTCAATCCGGATGGCACTCTGAACGAACATGCCGGTCCTGACTTTGAAGGGATGGACCGCTTCGACGCCCGTGAAAAAGCGGCTGCGAAACTCGATGAGATGGGCCAGCTCGTGAAAGTGGAAGACTACGAGAACAACGTGGGCTTCTCCGAGCGCGCTGACGTACCGATTGAGCCGCGCATCTCGATGCAGTGGTTCCTCAAGTATCCCTGCGTTCAGGAAGCGGCCGATGCCGTGGCCAATGACGAGATTCATTTCCGTCCCGAACGGTGGAAGAAAACGTTCGCTCACTGGATGGAAGGCATCCAGGACTGGTGCATCAGTCGCCAGCTGTGGTGGGGTCACCAGATCCCGGTGTGGTACCGCAAAGAAAAGGCCGATGAGCTTCAAGGTCGCGAGAGCCTGGATGCCGAAACGAGCGGTGGCGATCTCCACGTGGGCATCGAGCCTCCGGCCGATGAAGAAAACTGGGTACGTGATGAAGACGTGCTCGATACCTGGTTCTCCAGCTGGCTCTGGCCCTTCGCCACGATGCGTAACTGCGACGAAGACAGCAGCCCGACGCCGGAGAAGTTCTACCCGACGACTGACCTCGTGACGGGCCCTGACATTATCTTCTTCTGGGTCGCCCGCATGATCATGGCCGGATACCGCTGGGAAGGAAAGTTGCCGTTCAAGAATGTGTTCTTCACTTCCATCATTCGCGACAAGCGTGGACGGAAAATGTCCAAGCAACTGGGTAACTCACCTGATCCGCTCGACCTCATGGCCGAGTACGGTGCCGACGCCCTGCGCTTTGGCCTCATGCGGATTGCTCCGACCGGAACGGATGTGAAGTTTGATGAGGACCAGATCGTGGAGGGACGGAACTTCGCTAACAAGCTCTGGAACGCGGCCCGCTATCGCCAGATGCAGGAAGGCAGCGGAGAATTTGATCCCAAGGCCCTGTCGATCTACTCCATCGACATTCTCGCCAAGCTTGACCAGCTCGAGCGCGATATGGCGGCGTCCTACCAGGACTACAAATTCAACGAGCTGGCTCAGCAGCTTTATGACTTCTTCTGGAGTCAGTACTGCGACTGGTATCTTGAGTCTTCCAAGGGCGCTTTCGCTGAGGATGCCGATCCGGCGTTCAAGGCTTCGACGGTCGCGACGATGGACCTGGTGTTGAAGCGATTCCTTCTCATGCTTCATCCGTTCATGCCTCACATCTCAGAAGAACTCTGGGAAAAACTCGGCTGCGGTGAAGAGGGTGGTGAGGAATTCCTCATGCAGACAACGCTGGCAGGGAAAGCGACATTGGCTGATCTAGAGACTTCTGAAATCGAAGCCGCCCAGGCTCGCGTTAAGGCAGTTTACGAAGCCGTTGGCCGCGCCCGTAACCTGAAGGCTGAGTACGGTCTTTCGGCGAACAAGGGCGTGAAGTTCATCATCGATCCGGAAGGTGGCAGCTTTGATGAAGCCGACGTTTTCCAGATTCTCGCCGGCGCCGGTGAGATCGTGGTTGAGCCCGGATTCGAAGCAGAGAAAGGCGTGCCGACCGCTCTGACGGCGATTGGAAAAATCTACCTGCCGCTCGAAGGGCTCATCGATGTCGAGGCCGAGAAAGAGCGCCTCGGAAAAGAACTGGCCAAGGCGGAAGATGAACTTAAGAAGGTGAACGCGAAGCTCTCTAATGAGAACTTCACTTCTCGTGCTCCCGAAGCAGTGGTTCAGGAAATGCGGGATCGCCAGCAGGATTGGCAGGAACGCGCGGATGAACTCGGCCGTATGATCGAGAATCTCGGGGCTTAGACATTCGCGGATATCGCCTTGTTTGTATCCTATCGACAGGCCATCTGTCGCTGTGACGTAGATGTTGCTGCAGTGAAAATTGCTGCGGCATTAGTATTGATGTGTGGATTTCTCCCGGTTCCACAAATGGATCAGGCGGTAGTAACTGGCGGACCCGGAAAAATTTTGTCTGTTTGCTATTTAGTATTTCTGTTGCTCTGGACGCCAAAGCACTCGTGTCAGGTTGCCGCATGGAAATCAGGGAGCACCTCGTCATGCTGAAGGTTCGGGAGTGATTTTATCGGAGCATTCTTGCATTGAGGCAGGATTGATCCGACTGGTTCCTGAACCATGGAAATTCTTCAGGGAGTTCACTACTTCTACACCACTAACGGCCAGCAGGTCGGGCCCGTCGACGGTAACGAGATGGTGCGTCTCGCGCATCAGGGTTATTTGTCCGAAACGGATCAAGTCTGGACCGAGGGGATGGCGGAATGGTTGCCGGTCACTGCATTTTCGCAGCTCGCCGCAGGTATTCATGCTGCGACTGATGCGGCCTATAACAATCCGGTGATGGATGACGGCTCAGTCGTCGTGAAGGAACCGGCCCTGGCCCGTCCGGGAGTGATCATGGTGCCGCGGGAGGAAACCGTTCCGGAGAGGTATCGGAAGCGGGTCAGCTTTGGTGCATGGATCTGGACGGCGGTGATGCCTCTTCTGATTCTCGGCGTGACTTCGTTTGGTTCTGCCTGGGGACCCCGGTTGGGATACTCGTCCGTTGACGATTTGGAGACCATTGTGGTGATCCTTTTCGGACTCGCGCTGCTGTTTCTCGTGATCAACTCGATCATTGGACTCGTCATCCTGCACCGGGCCTGGTCCCATATCCAGGAGATCGGGCTTGCCCGTACGACCCCGGGAAAGGCGGTCGGGTTTCTGTTCATCCCGTTCTTTAATCTTTACTGGGTCTTCATCGCCTACTACGGCTGGGCCGAGGACTACAACCGCTACATCGAGGAGATGGGAGCCGATCATATTGTTCCCGCCAACAGCGGTTTCCAGCTTGCCGCCATTATCTGCAATTTCGTGCAACTGCCATTCCTCTGGCCTTTCGCCGTTTACATGATGTGTCGATGCACCAACGACATCGCCGACCTCCCGGCACCGGGAGATCTCGGGATCGATCCTGCATCGATTCCCGGCTCACGTTTCGGGTATCAGGCTTGAGTCAGGGGGGCGCTTCCGTAAACTCAAACCATGGATCTCGGACTGGCGAATAAAGGGGCACTCGTGATGGCTTCCAGCGGCGGCATTGGTCGCGGCGTGGCCATGGAACTGGCTCGCGAGGGAGCGCGCGTGATGTTGTTCGCGCGCTCCGAAGACAAGTTGGAGGAGACGGCCTCCTCGATTGAATCCGAGACGGGCAACCGGCCGTTGTTCATGGTGGGAGATATCACGTCTGCCGATGATGTGGAAATGGTCGTTGAGAAGACGGTGGCCGAGTGTGGCGGTCTTTGGGCCTTGTTCAACAACACGGGCGGCCCGCCGGCGGGGGGCTTTGAGGATTTCGACGACGCGGCCTGGCAGTCTGCCTTTGAATTGACCACGCTTGGTTATGTCAGGGCGATCAGGGCGGCATTGATTCCAATGAAAGCCGCTGGAGGAGGGCGCATTGTGAATAACACGTCGGTCTCGACAAAAACAGCGATTGATTCGCTGCTTCTCTCCAATGTTTTTCGGTCAGGGTTGGTCGGTCTCGGGAAATCATTGGCTCGCGAACTGGGACCTTCGGGGATCCTGGTGAACACGGTTGGTCCGGGTCGCATCGACACGGAGCGGGTGGAACAACTCGACACAATCTGGGCTGACCAGGCCGGGATCAGCTACGAAGATCAGCGCAGCCGGTCGCAGGCTTCTATTCCGATGCAGCGCTACGGAACACCCGCTGATTTCGGGCGAATTGTTGCGTTTCTTTGTTCCGAAGCGAATGCCTACCTGACGGGACAGAATGTCCTCATCGACGGGGCTATGGTTGAGGCGTATTAGCCGCGGACGAAGCCCACTGCGGAGACAGTTCCGGAGAAGCCTCACGGTCAAATCGCTCCCGGTTACCGGTCAGAACGGCATCAGCGGCGCAGATGCCGGCGAAACAGGCCACATCGATCCCGGCCCGGTTGGCATCGTATAGGTTGGAGTAGGTGCGAAACTCTCGGAGCAGCCCCTGAACCTTTTCGTCCTGCCAGGTCTGGAACTCATTGGAAGCCTCTGCGCCGGCAATGCGAATGATTTTACGGTCAATGATGTCGGAGGCATTGATGAGCGAGGCGCCCTCTGCTTCTTCGATCAGCTGTGCGGCAATATCATCGTTGTCGCGGTCAGCGAAGCCTTCGCCTTTTCGGGTGAACAGTTCAAGGCAAACGCAGCCTTTGCCTTCCGGCACCATATCGCCACCGAAGGCCCCATAGTTAACAACCCGGCCCAGGGCTAGGTCGGGGCTCGAAACGTTCAACCACGCCTGCGGAAAGAGAGCCGGCCGGTTGAGGAACAGATAGAGGAAGAATGATTCCCGTCCTTCGTTTCGATCAGCAATAGGGTCTGAGATTTTATCGAGTCCCAGCAGATCTGCCAGGGCCAGCATGGGAATGGTGCTGACGAGCTCCTTGACCTTGAGAACTTGCGTTTCGTCCCCGCGTTTTACGGTGACTTCGCTGATGCCATTATCGCCTTTGGTGAGCGAAGTCACTGCGGTCTCGAAATGAAAGATGCCTCCGAGCTTCTGAATCTCTTCCACTGCATTATCGACGAGCTGCTGGGTTGAGCGCCGTGGATGGCGCCACGTTCGGTTGGCGTCAGGATTGCCGAAGATCTGACTTTGCAGTGCCTTGAGATGCTGACCGACACTTTTTGAACCCTTGTGCTTATCATGACGCCGAAGATCGAATTCCACGGGACGGTCTTTCCAGGGTACGCCGTAGAATTTCTCGCTGAAGCCTTGCGAAGCCATCATGGATAGCGGTTTGCCCCATGACTGATACCAGCGTTCTTCGTAGTTTTTCGGCGGTGCAGCTTTCAGAGATGAAAGTCGCGCTTTCAGAAATCCGGCGAGGCAGGAGCCGAGAAGGGAAACCGGGATACCCCGTAGCGGCCCCCTGAACTCAGGAGAGTAGTCAATGAGATGGTTCTGATAGAGTAATCCGATCCGGTGCGTGTATTCGATGAAATCGTCTCTGAGCAGTTCCTCCCAGAAGGCGGTCACTTCGGGAGTGCGGTTGTATATTTCCTTCCGGCCAAAATCGACGGTGAAGTCTCCATGCTGGATACCGCGCATCAAACCGCCGGCAAACGGGCTGCGCTCGATAATGACGGGTTTGATGCCTCCCTTGAGGAGCTTCCAAGAAGCGGACAATCCGGCAGGACCCGCACCGAGTACGACAATACGGGGAAGGTCATCCGAATAGGAGCTGTGATCGGAATCTTTGGTGGACATTGAGCCTGACAGAGTCTCCTGAGTCATTGGTTGAACCGTCAACAAACGGCGCTGAGTCCACTATAAAGTCTATTTAATAATTTTCAGGGTATATTATTAATGATAGAAATTTTTAGAATTTTCATCTAATCAGTGGAACTGATGGAGGTAGCATTTTCGTGGACCTTTCTCACAACGTAGATCGGGCGACCCTTCACTTCGTTATAGATGCGGCCGAGGTATTCTCCGAGTAGTCCCAGACTGATCAGTATTATTCCTCCAAGGGTGAGAATGACGACCATCAGAGAAGCGTATCCCGGTTCGTCGACACCGAGTATCAGCGTCTTAATGATGACAAAGGAGGCATAGATGAAGGCGGCCGCTGATGTGAGAATTCCGACGAGAGTGGCAAGGCGAAGAGGAACCGTGCTGAAAGCAAAGATTCCGTCAGCCGACAGCTTGAACAGTTTGCGGTAGTTCCACTTCGTGTGCCCTGATGCCCGGTCCGGTCGTTCGAATTCAATGATTTCGGTCGAAAAGCCGGGCCAACTCAGGATGCCTTTCATAAAGCGGTTGGATTCACCCAGGGAATTAACCACATCGAGCACCTTGCGATCGAGGAGTCGAAAGTCTCCGACATTTTCAGGAATCGGTTGATCAGCAAACCGGTTGTAGATGGCATAGAACCATTCAGCGGACAGGCGCTTCATGGGCGTGTCAGTGTCCCGTGAGCTCCTTTTAGCGAGGACCACCTCGGCTCCCTCTTCCCACTTTTTGATCATCGAAGGGATCAGCGAAGGAGGGTCCTGGAGGTCGGCGTCGATGATGACCACGCAGTCACCGCTGCATGAGGCTAATCCGGCGGTGAGCGCGGCTTCCTTTCCAAAATTCCGTGAAAGTTCCACGACACGAATCCGCGTTGATTCCTGCTGTCGCTTTACCAGGCCAACCAGCGTGTGGTCAGTGCTGCCATCGTCGACGCAGACAATCTCGTAGTCGTAATCCGACAGGACGCCCTCCACCGTCTCGAAGTATTCATCGAGACCTTCCTCCTCGTTGTAGAATGGGGTAACGATCGAGATCTTCATGCGCGTCTCAGAAGGTAGAGCGCATGAAGGCGTCTTGCCAACTCTAACTGCCCTTCAATTCCGCCATGCGTGCGGACTTGTCTTCGGATCGCATCAGGGCTTCACCCACAAGGATGGCATCAGCACCCCACATTCGGATTTTGGCGGTGTCTTCGCCGGTGTAGATTCCGCTTTCGCTGACAAGGATGCACTCACCGGTGACTTCCTCGCTGAGAGACTCGGTCGTGCCGAGATCGACTTCGAAGGTCCGCAGGTTGCGATTGTTCACCCCGATGATATTCGCCTCAGTCTCGAGGGCACGTTCCATTTCTTCGAGGTCATGGACTTCGGTGAGGACATCGAGCTGGCATTGGTTAGCCACATCAAGGAGATGAACCAGTTCTTCCTGCTCCAGCGCTCCGACGATGAGCAGAATAGCATCGGCTCCAGACACAACAGCTTCGTAGATCTGGGATTCGTGAATGATGAAATCCTTTCGCAGCAGGGGCAGATCCACCACTTCGCGGATTTCAGTTAGGTAGGAGAGGTGACCCTTGAAATATTTCTCGTCGGTCAGGATGGAGAGAGCATTGGCGCCTGCTTCTTCGTAGGCTTTCGCAATGGCGATGTGGTCGAAATCTTCGGCAATGATTCCTGCAGAGGGGGAGGCTTTCTTCACCTCAGCAATGACGGCCAGTTCGTTGGTTCCATAGCCCTCACCCAGCTCCTGGTCGCGAAGCGTGCCGCCCAGGGCGGTGAAGAAGGACCGAAAATCCTCGCGTTCGCGGGCGGCGCCTTTGAGTTCGTCGAGCCGGGGAAGCAGGGCTTCCACCTCGATTCGCTTGTCTGCGATGATCTCGTCGAGCTTGTTTCCAAAAGTCTTCATCGTAATTTTCCCCGCCTTCAAAGGTCGGGCGGCATGGATACGCCCCCTGAGGGAGGGCTTCCAGCGTAATTTATAAATTTCTTGTTGAAAAAGTGACGTTCTTATCCAAATTACCCACCCCGCCGCCCAAGGGCAGCGGAATGCGGGTGTAGCTCAGGGGTAGAGCGCAACCTTGCCAAGGTTGATGTCGGGCGTTCGAATCGCCTCACCCGCTCCATCAATTTCCCCAAAAAGGCTCACGAGAAATCGTGAGCCTTTTTTCTTTCCCGGCAATCTGCCTTGATTCTCGGCCGGGGAAGTCGGATCTATCTCTGTGGAAACGTTGTTTCGCTGGTCGAAGTTTGTGGATGAAGAGCATCTCGAGGAGTGGGAGGCCCGGCTCATCATGGCTGAGGTGGTCTACACGGTGGAGAAGCAGGTTAACCGCAAGAACTGGCAGATCTCGAGCTACTCGACAACCCGTGAGCATGCCGACGAACTTCGAGCGCTCTTTGGCGGGGGTGTCACCGAGGTTCGCCCCGACGACTGGCAGCCGGCGGCTGAGGTGGGTGCCAAGACTCGATTGAAGATACGCGACACTCTCGTGGTAACCGAGGCCGAGGACGAAGCCGTCTGGGCCAGCGTGAAAGAGGAGTTTCCTGATCGCATTGTGTTGAGCTTTCCACCCCAGTTGGCCTTTGGGACGGGCGGTCACCAAACTACGGCGAGTTGCCTGAGGTTCCTCGTTGATGCGGCCAAAACTCGAGAGGGAGAGGAGTGGCGCCTGCTCGACCTGGGTTGCGGCAGTGGCATCCTTGCCGTGGCGGCGGTGCTGATGGGTGCCAGGGAAGCGGTGGCTGTGGAAAATGATCCCCTCGCTTTAAAATATGCCCGTCTCAATGCGGAGCGGCACGGAGTTGCCGACAGGATCCAGTATGTCGAAGGTGATGCGATTGCCCTGACAGCGGCCTGTGTCTTCGGGCAGTTCGAGGTGGTTGCCGCGAACTTGTTCAGCGACCTGCTCATCCAGTTGTTTCCGCATTTCCCGCACAATCTTTTAGCCGGCGGCGACGTGATTGTGTCGGGATTTTTGACGTCCCAGACCCGTTCCGTCACTCAGCGGGCCGAATCAGCGGGTTTGCCTCTGGCAGACTTCCAGCGGCGCGGTAAATGGATTGCCGCTCACGGGAACAAGCCCTGATCGGGGCCGTATCGTGTAGATCCCTTTTCGCATATCGGCGAGGCCGTAGTATATTGTTCTTCCTTTCCCGCTTGTTTATCCATGAATACTGGTTCCGTACTTAACGTCGTCAGGATGTTTTTCCTGCTCCTGGCGAGCTTTATCGGCGTTTCCGTCGCCTTGGGCGAAAATCAGGAGAATCATTGGTATGCCGGTTGGTTCGGCGCGATTTTTGGCCTCGGTTTTGCTTCGCTGATGATCGTGCTCGACTTGATGTTGCGCCACGTCACGATTCGGGCCTTTTCTCACGGGACCTTCGGTCTCCTCATCGGGCTGCTTTGTGCCTGGCTAGTTACCAGCATCGAGTTCTTCGAATCCGGTTGGGTGGAGCAGTTTCCTCTCGCCGCGAATATCTTCAATCTGGCGATGTTCCTCGGTTTCGGCTTTCTCGGAGTGATGCTGGCCCTGCGTAGTAAGCGCGAAGAGTTTTCCCTGCTGATTCCGTATGTTCGGTTTCGCCAGGACGCTCTGCAGGATCTCCCGATCTTGCTGGATACCAACGTCATCATTGACGGCCGGATTCCCGGCATTTCAGCGGCCGGATTCATGGGCGGAACCCTGGTGGTGCCACGCTTTGTTCTGGAGGAACTCCAGAAAATGGCCGATTCCACTGACGATTTGAAGCGCGCCCGAGGTAAGCGCGGTCTCGACAGTCTCAACCGGATGAAGTCTGTCGATGGGATGGAAGTGGAGATCAATGATGAGGAATTGCGCTCCGGCTTGTCTTCGGACGGTAAAATGGTCGAGCTGGCCGATATCCTGGGAGCTCGCATCCTGACCAATGATTCCAACCTCGGAAAAGTGGCCCGCCTTAAGGGAATCGTGGTTTTAAATCTTAACGAACTGGCCATGGCCCTGCGTCCTGTGGTTTCTCCCGGTGACGAACTGGAGTTGGAGCTGGTCAAAGAGGGCAAGGATGATCACCAGGCCGTTGGCTACCTTCCGGACGGCACCATGATCGTGGTCAACCAGGGCAAGCCCCATATTGGAACAACCCAGCCCGTAGTCGTGGCCGGAGCCGTCCAGACCAGTGCCGGTCGCCTGATTTTTGCGGAACTGAACCGCTAGGGTTCGCGGGATTCAGGCCTTTTCGCGCTAGTGAGCTTTGGCCTCATTGTGCCCTGTCCTCCTCTTGTTAATTGCGGGGCGGGTCGTAAATTTTGCGTTCGCAAACTCAACGAATCCGATTCTGCGGTGTCTAACTGACTAGCAGCCCTCTAAGTAATGAAAAAAACGGCAATTTCTCTACTCTTGATCATGGTGGTTGGAACCGGCGCGGTTTTCGCGAAGCCGGAGACATCTCCCATTGCTAAGATCGATCAACTGGTGGCGAAGCAGCTCACAGAGCAAGCGCTGAAGCCCAATGCGATGACCACTGACGAGGTCTTTGTCCGGCGCATTCATCTCGACCTCATCGGGCGGATTCCGACGCGGAAGGAGACAAAAGACTTCCTCGCATCCGAGGATCCTAGAAAGCGAGCCAAACTGGTCAATTCTCTCATCGGTTCTGACGGCTATGTTTCCCACCAGTACAACTTCTGGGCAGACCTGCTCCGTGCCCGCACCCAGATTGCCGGCAACGGCCAGAGCACCGAATCCGGTTACAACTACGAGCGCTGGATCAAGTCCGCGATTCGCGACAACAAGCCCTACGACGAGATGGTTTACGAGCTCGTGACGGCTTCCGGTGCTTCCTGGGAAAACCCGGCCGTGGGCTACTACCTTCGTGACTACGGCATGCCGCTCGACAACCTGGCGATGACGACCCAGACCTTTCTGGGGACTCAGGTGGTTTGTGCCCAGTGCCACGATCATCCGTTCGAGGAGTGGACCCAGATGGATTACTATCACCTGTCCGCTTTCACCTACGGCATGGTTTCCACCAATGGCATCGAGCTCCAGAACGAGGCGATCAAAGAGCTGACCAAGAAAAAGGGCAAGCTCGACCCTGAGTTCTCCCGCGATCTGAGACGAGCCTACAGCAATATTCTTATCCCGGTGCGTTTCAACAACGTCTTCGAGCGCGAGCGAGCCCTTCGTCTCCCGCACGACTACCAGTATGACGACGCCAAGCCGAAGTCGGTTGTCAAGCCGGCGACCCTGATGGGCAATGAAGCGGTGATGAGCCCGTCCACTCCGCTGATCGACAGCTTCGGTGAGTGGCTTGTCGCCAAGGAGAATCCCCGTTTTACCCAGGTGATCGCTAACCGCATGTGGAAGAAAGCGATGGGTGTCGGTTTGATCGAGCCTGTCGACGACATCAAGCAGCACACCAAGCCTTCCAACCCGGAGCTGATGGAGTATCTCGAACAGCTCATGGTCGATCTCGACTACGATCTCCGGAAGTTTCAGCGCATTCTTTACAGCACGAAAACATACCAGCGTGAGGCGAGCCTCGAGGAGCCGACCCCCGGCAAGCCCTACTACTTCGCCGGCCCGATCCTGCGTCGCATGACCGCGGAGCAGATCTGGGATTCTCTCGTGACCCTCGCCGTTCATCGTCCTGACGAGCCGGATGCCCGCCGCGAACTTCGCATGGATGAAAGCATCGCGAAGGTGAAGCTGGTGGCCGAGGCCCTTTATGACCAGACGCCAAAAGAGTTCCTCAGGAACGGTCTGGCGATCAAGAAGGTGCAGGATCAACTGGCTGAAGAGATCCTCGTTTCCCAGGAAAAAGTCGCCAAGGCTCGAGAAGACGGTGACTCGGAACTCATTCGGGAAGCCCTCCAGGAGGTGAATGAAGTTCGTCGCCGCCTGACGAACTCGATTGAAGAGATCGTTTACCGCGAAGGTCTCGAAAGCAAGATGAACGAGTGGTTGTCCGACGAGGGCAAGCCGGCCCGCAGTATTGAGGTCGCCAGCGCCGGAACCGGTGATGATGAATTTCTCAACCAGCTCGCTCTGACTCTCGACCTGGAGCAGCGCTCTTTCACCGAGGGAATGAACGAAATTACAGGCGAGGGCAGTAACGGCCTCGTTAACAAGGTCGTTGCCGCGATGTTCGAAGAACAGCGTGCTGAAGTGGCTGCTCACTACAAGCGCATCGAGCGTCACCAGAAGGAGAGCTGGGAAGTGGAGACTCCGGCCGAGGTGAAGTCTTTCAAGGGCTTCCAGACCGCCGAGCGACGGCTCCAGCGAGCTTCCGAGCTGAATTCGCCGGCACCCGCCGGGCACTTCCTGCGTGAGTTCGGCCAGAGTGACCGCGAGCTGATCGACAACTCCAGCGATCAGGCTTCCATCACCCAGGCACTCGCGATGTTGAATGGTCCGGCCCTCGGCGCTATTACAAGCCGTTACTCCGTGCTTGGTCGCGCTATCGCCGGTAAGAGCCTCGACCAGAAACTCGACACCATCTACATGGCCATGCTGAGCCGCATGCCGACCGACCAGGAGCGCAAGATTTTCAAGCAGGCCTGGGCCGCCGATCCGGAATCCGGAACCACCAACGGCATCGTCTGGACCATGCTCAACACGCGCCAGTTCCTCTTTATCCAGTAATTTACCCTGACAAACATTAAACTAAAGAGGTTTAAGCCCTTCAACCAATTGACTTCGTTTTACTCCGTCTTTCTCCGCTAAGTTTCGAATCTGTTAAGTCCCATGAAAATCGACAGCGATCTTTCCCGACGTCATTTTGTTTCACGCGCCGCTAACACCTTTCTCGGTGTGAGTGCTTTGTCAGGCCTTTCCGGCATCGCCCGTGCTGCCGGAGCTGGAGCTTCCTCTCTTCGACAGGAAGCCACTGCCAAGCGCGTCATCTATCTCTACATGAGCGGTGGCATGTCTCACCTCGATACCTTCGACCCCAAGCCGAAGGGTGAGTGGATGGGGCCCACCAAGCAGGTTCGCACCAAGGTGGATGACCTCGTTGTTTCCGATAACCTGCCCCTGATGGCCCGCCAGGCCGACAAGCTGGCAGTGGTCAATTCGCTGACTTCGACTCAGGGCGCTCACAAGCAGGGCAATTATTACATGCACACGAGCTACGAGATTCGCAGCTCAATCCGCCACCCTGCCATGGGCGCGTGGATGCAAAAGTTCAATGGCAAGACGAACCCGGAGATTCCGGCCAACGTGATGATCGGAAACGATTCTTCGCACCCCGGCGCCGGCTTTTTCGAAAGCAGCCTTTCTCCCATCATGATTCGCGACCCCGAGGGCGGTCTGCAGAACATCAAGATGCACGCCTCCTTGAACGACGACCGATTCGATTTCCACCGCGACCTCGCGATGCAGCTCGATGCTCCGTTCGTGGAGAAGTACGATCAGAAGAATGTCCGTGCTTACACCGACATGTACGAAGACGCGGTCAAGCTGATGCGCAGCAAAGACCTCGCCGCTTTCGATCTTTCCCAGGAGCCGGATGGCCTCAAGGAGCGTTATGGTCGCAACCCGTTTGGCCAGGGCTGTCTTCTTGCCCGTCGCCTCGTTGAGAACGGTGTCAATTTTGTTGAGGTCACCCTCGGTGGCTGGGACACCCACAATTCGAACTTCGTGAACGTGCCTGAAAAGGCTGAGACACTTGACTCGGCACTGTCTACCTTGCTGATCGACCTCGAGCGTCGTGGCATGCTCGACGACACTCTCGTGGTGCTCGCGACTGAGTTCGGTCGAACCCCGGAGATCAACGCCAACGAAGGCCGAGATCACCACCCGCAGGCGTTCACCGGTCTCATGGCTGGTGGTGGTATCAAGGGTGGCCAGGTTTACGGCAAGACTGACGAGCGTGGTTCCAAAGTGGTGGAGAATGCCATCACCGTTCCGGACTTCAACGCGACGATCGGCTACGCCCTCGGCCTGCCGCTCGACCAGGTGCTCTACTCCCCAAGCATGCGTCCGTTCACCATGGCTGCCAAAGGCAAGCCGATGGTGGATCTGTTTGGCTAAGCGGCCGAAGCGCCCGGCGACTCAGCCCTGGATCAATTTATCCAGGGCGATCTTGTCCGCCTTGATCGCTGCGATCGAGTCATCCAGCAGCTCAGGATCCTTGTGGCTGATGTACTCCATGTGGAGTGAGATCGGTCCGGTGTAGTCGCTCTTCTTGAGCGTCTTGAAGAAGGCCGGGTAGTCCACTTGTCCCGTGGTTAGGGGCACGTTGCTGGGCTTCTGGCTGCCGTCTTTCCACTCGAAGTCCTTGCAGTAGACAAAGCCGAACCAGGGGCGGAGCAGGTGAAATTCCGTGGGCCAGGACTGGCCGCCTTCGACGACCGCGTGGCGAATGTCGAAAGCAATACCAACATCTTTCGGGTCGTAGTCTTTCAGCACCTCGTAGACGTCCCAGAGGCCGGCGCCGAAGCGACCGGCTCCGGCGTGATTTTGATAGAGCGGCTGAATGCCAAGCGGTCGGCAGAACTCGACGAGCTTCTCGAAGGTCGCTTTGATTTCGTCGAGTTGATCCGGGATGGGGCGGTCGTAGGTAAATTTGATCGAGCCCATGCGGAACTGCTTCACTCCGAGGTCAGCGGCGGTTTTGAGAACGGTGCGATGAATTTCATCTTCGGCATTGTTCACATCGGTCGTCATCAAGGTCATATCGACTCCGTTGTCGCGCAGTGCCTTGATCTGTTCTGGAAGATCGGTGGCAACTTTGTCAGGTGTGACATGACCGTTGGCTCGAACGGTTCCTTCGATACCGACGAACCCCATCCCAGCGATGAGCTTAGCCTGCTCCTCGTAGTTGAGGTGTTGAAGCGGCTTGTTGAACACACAGACAGGCAGCTCGCCGGGAGCGGCGGCGCTGTTTTGAGCCAGGGCTGATGATGCGAGGGCGGTAGCCGACGCGGAGTACAGGAATCGGCGGCGGGAGAAGGCGTGGGGGCTTTCGCTCATGCCATCACGTTAAGCGAGGGCGGAGCGATCTTGCCATTCTTTCCTCAACCACAATTCCGTGTGGTGATCTGCGCGACCTTGTCCTGTCCGGTCAGTCGAACTGGAGGCGGATACCACCGGAAACATTGTGACTGGTGAAGTCGTCGGCTCCGGATTCCACACCCCAGTTGAAGAAGACATTGAAGTTGTCGTTTCCGGTCGGGGCTGCAAACAGGCTGATACCTGCGAGAAGAAGGCTGCGATTGCCGCGATAGAGATCCACTCCGAAGTTTCCAAGGCCGCTTCCTTCGATGCTGGCGTTATAGGAACCCGGGTCATCGAGGGCGTCGTAATACCAGGAAGCGTAGAGGCTGGGTCGAATCCAGGCGCCATTGTCGAAGTGGTGGGTCTTGCTCAGCAGAAGGCTCAGCTGAGTGCGAAATGATTCGGCGCTGAGATCGTTGAAGCGCAGGTTAGCGAAGCTGCCGGATTCGCTGAAGTCATTCACACTGAGACCGTAGTAGTGCAGTCCGGCGAGAGGAGTGAGGACCCAGGGATTGTCGCCTTCGCCGATTTCAAAATCGTAGCCTGCGCGGATGTAGGAACTGAACTGGTCTCCACTGGTTCCGCCGTAGGCCATGGACCCGCCCAGTTGGGATGTCGCCTGGTAGAAGCCGGTGGGAATGCCGATAGCGCGGGCGGTATCGTAGTCATGGCTGGAGTAACCTAACAGACCGTCGAAGAACCACGGTCCGTTGGTGTGAGTGCCGTAAACTGCGAAGCGCATCACATCCTCTTCATAATTGGATCCGAATGAGTCGGTGGTGGAGCGGGCCGTGGTGTAGGAAGCGAGGAAGCCGAGCGTGCAGTTTTCCGACTTGCGGTAGTCGGCGCCAAAGGTGCCGGTTTCTGAGCGGTAGCTGTAGGCACCCTGAAATTTGTTTCGACCCTGTTCGAGCGTGGAGTTGCGGCCGCTGACCCAGAAGGTCCAGGGGTCTTCATCATTAGCTGGCCCCACGGTCCGTGCGGCGGGATAGACCCGGTGAAGCAGGGTGTCGGAGAAAACGAGCGACTCATCAAGGGATGAGAATGCCATGGCGCCGGCAGTGCTTCGTCCCGTGAAATTGTTCACGTAGTCCTGCAGCATGGTGCCGGCAGGCGTCATGTCGAGAGCGCCGTAGTAGAGGCGAAATTCTTCCGAGTATCCCGTGGTGTTGTCGAGGCGGCTACCAAGGTCGCCGAAGCAGTCGGATGGGAGCAGGTCGGCGTATTGTTCGAAATCGAAGGTGAAGTTCTCGAAGTTCTGAATGGTGAACGACTCACCGTGAAGCGTGAAGGTCTGCTGAGCCGGGCCGTTGAGGGCGTTGACCGAGTTGATGTCGGCTTGGGTCAGACCGCGAGCGCGAATATTGAGGGTATCAGTGTCAGCGCCGCCATCGATGATATTCTCAATAGCGGGACGATATGAGAGGTTGAGCGTATCATCTCCGCTGCTGAGGGAAATGGCCTGGGCGTTGCCACTGCCGCGGATCACACCACTCTGGATTGTGATATCCGCGATTCCAGTGTCGACAAAGATTCCGTAATCCCCGGAGTTCAAGATGTAACCACTGTGGAAAAATGAAATCGAAGAGTTGGTGTTGGGATCCAGTTCCACACCATCGTCGCCGGAGTTGCTGATGGTTCCATAGTTGAAGGCGCGTACCGCAGAAGTGTCGTCCGCATAGAGGTTGAAACCGTCGCCGGACTGATTGTTGAACGTGCCGTAGTTGTGAATCTCGACGGTGGTTCGTTCGTTGGCGTCCACATCAATTCCTTCCGAACTATTTGATATGAACCCGTAGTTGTAGACAAAGGTGCTCGAGTCATCATCTGGTTCGATATCAAAGACCTCACTAGTGGAGTTCAAGATGGTTCCGTAGTTGTAGAAATAGATGGTTGAGAAGTTGTCTGTTTCGAGATCGATTACGATTCCTGAGCTGTCGCGAATGGTTCCGTAGTTGTAAACGTAAGCCGTTGAAAAATCGTCCGAGTCGAAATCGAATGCATTGCTTGTCGTGTTCTGAATAACCCCATAGTTGTATATGCGAGCAATAGAGTTGTCGTCAGGGTCGATATTGAAAACATCGCTGAAGCCAATAGCGGGGCCATAATTGTAGATGGTTCCAACCGTGTCATCACCGGTTGTCATGTCGAAGGCTTCACCACTTCCCGAATTTCGAAGCGTGCCGTAGTTGTATACCATGACCCGAGAGTTCTGGTCCGGGTTGATGTTGAAGGCGTTGGAATTGCTATTTTCAATGAGCCCATAGTTGCGGACGGTCGTCACAGAGGAGCCGTCGAGAGCCAGATCGATTGCATCGTCAGCCGAATTCCGGATCGTTCCACGCTGGATTAAAACAGTAGTTTGGGAGCCTGATGTTTGAGTGGCAATAGCGTTGGTGGTAGCGCCACTGATTAGTCCGGACGTACCGACCTCAATGCGATTGGCGCCCAGTCCGTTAATACCGTTTGTGGGACTCCCGGTGCTTGTTCCGTTGAAACTGAGGTTGTCGCCAACGGGAACGGTAACTTCAGTCGTTACCGTAGTCCCGGCAGGAATCGTGATATCATCGGCATTTGAGATCTGGCATGCGAAGAGCATGCCAGCGATGAGGCAGAAAAGAGTTGAGCGGTACATGAGGCGGAACGGTTCTAGCCATTATGGTATATCAACTCCTTAAGAAGTCTAAGCTAAAAATGCCGTTTTCGAGCGTCGCTCGATGACCCTTTTGAGCCGCCAAACGGCGGGGCGGAGCTCAGGAACGGCCCAGCTGAAAGAGCCCGCGCTTAAGGGCTTCGGTGACGGCGTGGGTCCGGTCCTTCGCGTTGAGCTTGGAGAGGATGGACTTCACGTGGTTCTTTACCGTGTTTTCCGATAGCTGGAGTAACTCGCCGATCTCTTTATTGGCGCGGCCTTCGGCGATCTTCTTAAGAATCTCCAGCTCGCGCGGGGTGAGATGGGCGCTCCATTCGCTCTTGGCGAGGAGCAGGGAAATCTCCGGAGGAAGGTATTCGTTGCCCTGACCAACTTCGCGAATGGCATTGAGCAGTTCGTCGCTGTTCTTGTCCTTGGAAAGGTAGCCGAGCACTCCGGCTTCGAAGGCCTGGCGGACGTCTTCCTCCTTCATGTAGCTGGAAAGCATGAGGATCTTCTGGTCCTTGAGTGCCGCAGTGACTTCGATCCCGCTCATGTCGCCGAGGCGAAGGTCGAGGACGAGAACGTCAGGTTTTTGTTTGCCGGTGAGATTGATGGCTTCCTCTCCGTTAGCGGCTTCGGCGACTACATTGAGATCGGGCTCGTCGTCGATGAGGCTGACGAGTCCGCGCCGGACGATGAGGTGGTCGTCAGCGAGGAGGATGGAAAGAGGCTTGTCGGATTCACTCATTCGAGAGGCAATGTCAGGGTAACGGCGGTNCCGTCGTTTGAGGAGGAAATATCGAGGTCAGCGTCAATGTTGCGGGCCCGCTCTTTCATCCCCTGGAGGCCATAGTGTCCGATACCNGCGGGCGTTTGTGCATCAAAACCGTTGCCGTCATCGCGCACGGTAAATTGCCATTGCNTGTCGGCTTTTCCCAGATTGACGGTGACTTTTCTGGCCCCGCTATGGCGAATTGTGTTGGTCAGCGCTTCGAGCAGAATGCGGTGACAGGCGTAGGCAATCTCGGTTTCGAGTTCGATAGACGGCTGATCTCCATTGGGTTGGACCTCCAGATCAATCGAAGCCTCGCGGCAGCGGTCCTGCATGATACCGAGCATAGAATCGGGAAACTTGAGGGATTCAGCTGCGGTCGGTACGCGCAGCCCCGTGAGGGAGTCTCGGGCTTCTGAAAGGCTGTGTTCCACCATTTCACGGGCGGTGGCGAGCTTGGTCCGTGCCTTTTCGGGATCGGACTCGAGATGGTTGTCGATAGAAGCCAGCTGGTAACCGACTCCGGAGAAGCCCTGGGAAAGCGTGTCGTGAAGTTCGCGGGCAATGCGGTTTCGTTCCTCGAGAGCCGCGTTGGACTGGATCTGGCTTTCAATGAGCGCAGTCTGAGTGGAAACACGGCGGTTCAGAGCCAGGGTCCAGACGAGGATCAGGAGAATGCAGCCGGCCAGGATCAGCATGACGGTCCAATAGCGTTTCGGAGTCCACCAGGACGGCGTCGCCAGCACGATCAGGTCGTTCGGGCTGCGCATCATCACGGTGACAGAGCGAAGCTCGCCCCGCTCGTCGGCGTCCACGATCTTGACGCCGGTGATGTTGATGGCGCTGCCTTCGGCCGGCAGAGTGTCTGCCGGAAAAGCTTCGGGCAGAGTCACGGGGACAAGCTGGCCTCTGGATTCGAGATTGAGGATACGACCTTCGCGTCCGATGAATTGTCCTGACAACGTCACCAGTTTAAAGGCATTCTCCCGTGAAAGGGCATCTTCGTCCTCGAGGGGATCATCGACAGGTACGAGTGTGCTCGACGGGCTGCTGCTCGCATATCGCAGGCCCACAAAGTAGCCGTCGGTATCGGGGAGACCTTTGAACTCCAGGGTATCGCCGGGACTTGCTTGGTGGGGGCGGAGAGTTTTGACGCGAGCCCCGTTGTCGGCGGACTGGACCACGATCTGGTTGGGACTTTCGACAAAGGTGACCGTTCCAATGGTACGAACGAGACCGGGAGTGGCCCGTCTTGAATCCCATCTCCCGATATCGCCGAGAGGCACATGCTGGGTGGTGAGACCTTCGTTGACCACTTCGATGAAATCCTGGCTCGAGCAGACGATGTCCGATCCGATTCGCTGGCGGGCGTCGTTGAAGAGTGGAGCGCCGCTGCCCTGGAGACGGACCCAGGATCCGATCATGCGTGTCATGGAGTCTGCGTCGAACTCGCCCTCCTCGTTGCGAAATCGAATCGTGAGATCAGTTTGGCCGTTCACGATAAGTCCCTTTCCGCTGCGTCCGGACTCATCGAATTCCACGTCGACCATGAGGCCTTCAATAGAGATCAGTCGGTTGTCACCGATACCGGTCTGAACGAAGTCGGGTCGGAAGATCAGCGGACGGGGAAGATTCCTCGGGCCGCGACTGCGGATCTCGTCGACAACAATGTAGGGCCCGTAGAACCCTCCGGTGACATTGCCGTAGACTTCGACAAATTCGCCCAGCGGAGGAAGTTGGTTGTTGGGGATCTCAAAGAAGAGCCCGCCGGTGACATCCTGCCCGTCAAATCCTCCGTCGAGATGGGAAATCACGGTGACTCGCAGAACGACCGGAGGGGCCATCCGCGCTTCGGCATGAGTCAGCAAGCGAACCTCATCAACGGTCCGCAGTCGTTCGACTGATACCGGCAGTTCGATGGCATGAGCTTGTGTCAGGACCAATGTCGCAAGGGCGACGCATGTGAATTTCCAGTTCAACGCTGACAAAGTATCACGAAACTGTTCCCTCAGCGAGGCGGGGAAAGCTGGCCCCTTCAGGCTATCCTGCTGCGTGTATCAGTGGTTCATGGGAGTTGCCTATCGGCTCGTAGAATAGGAGAGTAGCAAGCGTGAGACGTTTTTTTCAGGCAGCCGCAGTATTGGCGTCGAGTTGTCCCTTTCTTCTTTCGGGGCAGGACCTAACCGCCCCGGTCGTGTTCCCGGACGAGGGTGGAATCGTTGATGTGAGAAATTTTGGCGCCTTCGCTGATGACGGGGTCGATGATACCGAAGCGATCCAGGCGGCATTGGACGCGCATCCCAACGGCAATCGGATCATTTACCTGCCGCCCGGAGAATACGAGGTGAGCAATACCCTGCGATGGCCGGTTGGAGCTGAGGAAGGAGAGTCTCAAAAGCGGACCATCCTGCAGGGTGCGGGTATTCTTCACTCCGTCATTCGTGTGCCGGACGGTACTTCTGCCTTTTCGGGAACGGAGCCGAAAGCGGTTATCTGGACTGGAGCGATGCCAGCAAACCGCCTCAGGAATGCAGTTCGTGATTTGAAGATCGCGGTTGGAGCGGAAAACCCGGCCGCCGTAGGGTTGCAGTTCAATGCGAGCAACCAGGGTTGTGTGAGGAACGTCGTGATTGAGGCGGAGGACGATTCCGGGATCACCGGGCTGGACCTCGGTTACACCGATGAAATCGGATCTCTTTTCGTCCAGAACCTCGCTGTGAAGGGATTTGAGTACGGCATCTCGACCAAGTGGCCGTTGAACTCGATCACTTTTGAAAATGTGGTTCTGCGGGATCAGCGGCGACTGGGGTGGTGGAATTATCACCAGATGGTGTTTCTACGCGGGTTGGTAAGTCACAACTGGGTGCCGGCGATCTACAACGAGAGGGATTCCTGGGGAGCGATGACGGTGATGGATTCCCAGATCATTGGTCTGGAACCGGACAATGCGGATCCCGGCATCGCCAATCAGCGTCAGATGTACTATCGCAATGTTGAAGTGGCAGGCTACAACCGGGCCATTGAGAATTCGGATCGAAACCGTTCCCAGGGGAACTGGACAGGAGCCGCTCACCTCATCGAGGATACTTCGCATCGCAATGTGGTGAGCCAGTTTCGTCATCTCGATGAATCGACCTTTGCTGCAGCGGGGGAGGTGAGGCATCTACCGGTGAAAGAAACACCGATTGTTCCCTGGGGAGATCCGAACGGGGAATGGGCCAACATTCTCGACTTCGGGGCGGATGCGACCGGCGAAACCAATTCCAGCGGGGCCCTCCAACGTGCGATCGATTCCGGCGCCGACACGGTATACCTGCCCGGAGGAGCGAGATTTCGTTTCGATGGAGAGGTCCAGATACGCGGCCCGGTGAGACGGATCATAGGGCTGGAAGGAAGCACTCATTCCGAGACTGGTGCGATATGGCGCCTTGTTGACGGACAGCATCCTGAAGGACTTGAAGATGCTCCTACTGTGGTGATTGAGCGTCTTGAGAACTGGAAAGCACTTCGTGGTGGCGAATTGGAGCTCGTGGTTCAAAGCGAGTCGGCCCGGACGCTCGTGGTCAGCTCAGCGATCGGCTTTCGAGTTCTGGGGATGGGGAAAGGAGATATCTTCCTGGAAGACTTTTGCGGTCATCTGGAATTGCAGACCCCTGGACAGAGTGCCTGGTGCCGTCAGATCACGTGCCGGAGAAAGGGAACCAAGATTCGCAATCGTGGAGGCAATCTCTGGATCATGGGAATGCGTGCCGAGCGCACCGGCACTCTGATCGAGACCCTTGATGGCGGGGTGACAGATGCGACGGGCATCTTTGTCTATTCCAACCAGGGTTGGGTCGATGAGGAACCGGCTTTCTTTATTCGCAACAGTTCTGCTGTTTTGTCAGGAATTTCAGAACGGAATTTCAACCGTCGCCCGGTATCGCTCTGGTTCCGGGAAATGCAGGGAGGTGAAACCCGGGAGATGAAGAGTCCGGCCTGGGTATATCTCAGCAAGTGAAGTTCACTCCGTGGTGTTTTCGAACCAAACGATATTGTTGCTGGCGTGTCCGGCGATGAGCACATCGAGGTCTCCATCTGAATCCATGTCGATGAAGCGGGTGTCGTATGAGCCCTGGTCGGTGCCGATGATGTGCTTGGTGAAGGTTCCCTTTCCATCATTCTCATACCAGGCCGCTACGCCGTCCGCTTCCTTGCCGCACGCGACCGCATCCATATCGCCATCTTTGTCGAGATCAGCGAGATCGAGGGAGTGCGGGTAGGCGAGGTCCGGATCGATCTCGATGAGCTCGAAGTCCGGCCCTTTGAACCAGAGTACGCCGTTGCCGTGTCCGCGGGTGGCGAAGTAATCCATGGCGCCGTCTCCATCAAGATCGGCAGGCATGATGTTGGAGGCTCCCGGCTGATTCGCTGCCAGCAGATGTTTCTTCCAGACGGCGGTGGGATCTTCGGGTTGCTCCCACCAGGCAAACCACTCGCCACCGGGAATCTTTTCACCGCCCTTCGCCGCACAGCTGATGTCGGGACGACCGTCCCCGCTCACGTCTCCGAAGCCAGTGTAGTGCGAACCTCCGGGAGCGTCTCCGTCGGCGAATACGTGACGGGTCCATTCGGTGGCGTTGTGAGGATCCTCCGGCACTTCGAGCCAGGTGATGGAGTTGGGAATCGTGGTGGCTGTTTCGGTGCGGCCGGAGTTAGCAATAAGATCAAGCTGGCCGTCACGGTTCACGTCTCCGGTGATGAGACAATGGGTGCCGAGGATGACGTCGTCCACGAGACGAAACTTCCAGGGCTCCCCGGAGAAAGGATCGTCCGGGCATTCCAGCCAGAAGACGGTGTTGTTGGAACCGATAAAGTCGGGATCTCCGTCGCCATCGACATCCATCAGACAGCTGTGGATGCAGGCGGGGCGCATCTTGTTGCGAGTCTCGCCATCGCCGAAAGTGTGAATCGACTGGCGTTTCCAGTCGGGACCCTGATAGAGGATGACCTCGCCCTGAAGTGACGAAAGAACATCGATGTGACCGTCGCCATTCCAGTCGTGAGCGACGGCGGAATTGATCATGCTGAGGATGGGCTTCTGGATGACATGCTTCTTCCAGGTGATCTCAGCCGAAGCGGAGAATGGCAGGAGCAGGAGGCAGGCGAGCAGTCGACAATTCATGATGTGGCAGCAGGGGATTGTAAGGTTTGGACGAATCCGGCGGCAAGCGGGATTCACGGCAATCCGTATGCGGAAGCGTTCGCATCATTGGAACACTTCTCTACAGAGTATTGTCATGAGGTGGCTCAGTGTTTTCCTGTTTTTGCTCATGGTGTCACCGGCTGGTGCCGATGACCGGCCTTCGCCTGAAGGCTCCGGCAAGGCAGGCCGGCCCAACGTGCTCTTTATCTCAGTCGATGACATGAACGACTGGGTCGGAGTGTTTGGCGGGCATCCAAAGGCACAAACGCCGCATCTCGACCGGTTTGCCGGAGAGGGGGCGATGGTGTTTCAAAATGCACATTGCCCCGGACCGGTGTGTGGGCCGTCGCGTTCGGCGTTGCTTTCCGGGTTCATGCCGAACACCACCGGTGTCTACGGGAACTCGACGAACATGCTGGGTTCCGAATACGTCCAGAAGTATGCGACCTTGCCGGAATACTTTTCGAGGAATGGATACCGGACAATCTCGCGCGGGAAGATTTCGCATGCGCATTTTACGAAGAACGGCTCCGATCGCGGTCAGTGGATGTACGATCATTGGGAACGCACCGAAGGAGGATTCAATATTATCAAGGAGACGCTCACCTCCCGGGATCAAAATATCATCAATGGAAAACCGGGACCGCCATCGCAGTTCACTAAGGGAAGCGGTTCCCCGTTCTCGTGGGCAGTGGGAGGGGCCGCGGTTGAGGATACTAACGACTATCGGACAGCGATGTGGGCAGCGGAGCAGCTCCAGGCTGAGCACGAGCAGCCCTTCTTCCTCGCGGTGGGAATTTCGAAACCGCACCTGCCTTTCTACAGCACCCAGGAGTTCTGGGATCTTTATCCCGAAGACGGCGACTATGCACCCGAGATCAATGAAAACGACTTCGACGATATCCTGAACAGCTCCGGTAAGCCGGTCAGGCCCCCGACGCCTGACTACCTGTGGCTGAAGGAAAACGGGCTCATCAATGAGTGTGCCCGGGCCTACCTCGCGTGTCTCAGCTATGCCGACCACTGCCTCGGAGCGATTTTTGATGGACTCGAGAAAAGCCCCCATGCCGACAACACGATCGTGATCTTCTGGGGCGACCACGGTTGGCATCTCGGCGAAAAACTGCGTTATCGAAAAGGTTACCTTTGGTCGGAGAGCACACGGACACCGATGATGGTGCGAATGCCCGGTATGACGGAAAGAAAGGATTGTGGGCGGCCGGTTAACTTGATCGATTTCTATCCGACCCTGGTCGAGCTGTGTGGTTTGCCAGAGAAGCCGGAGCTCGACGGGAGGAGTTTTGCCCCACTCCTTGAAGACCCGGACCAGGAATGGCATCCGACGGTGACCGTGGCAGGAAAGGGGAATGCATCGATTCACGATGAACGGTGGAATTACATCAAGAGAGCAGATGGCAGCGAGGAGCTCTACGATCTTGAAAACGATCCGCTGGAGTGGAGCAACCTGGCTTCGAATCCGGAGTTCTTCGATGTGAAGAAGCGGCTCTCTGCCTATTTTCCAAAGTCCTTTGCCAGATCACCGCCGACCTTGTCCGCCGCCGAAAAAGATGAAGCCAAGAAGTTCGGAAAGACCATCGACGAAACGATTCGTCCGGAACGGTTGAAGCTCGACTTGAAATAGACACGGCTCGTTGTTGGCCGAGTCATCGGGACTCCCAACGTGACGCTGAGTGGAAGCGGGGTGTAACAACGTGAACCCGCAACGAATTCGCTGAAGACGGAACTTGGCGAGTTGCGGCGGAAGGCCTATCAATGGAGCCGCATGATGTCTCCTTTGAAACTCCTTTTGCCGCTGTTGCTGGGCACAGCGTTCCTGACCAGTCAATCCTTCGGCCAGCTTGCCGTTCCGGGTGATGTGTTGTTTGAGGAAACCTTTGCCGACGGGCCCTTTCCGAGGGGGCAGAACACCCCGGTTCGCGATACCGGTTGGGTTGCCCGCACCACCTTCGGCAACTGGGTCAAAACAGATGCCGGTATCGAAGGAACGATCAATCCTGACGACGGCCACACACCGGTGATTGCTTTCACTCCGCCGGCAGAGTTGGAAGATCTCATCGTGGAACTCGAGTTCCGGTTTGTCGACGAAGCTGATGACGGCAAGCAGTCGGTTCGAATTGCGGTCGACAATCGGGAAGCGATCGAAAAGGGCCACGTCTGCTCGGCGTGGGCCAACTGGGACAATGACTTTGTTCCGACCGGTCTGACCCTGGAGCATATCTACAAAGACGAAGTCTTTCCCAAGCCGGAGAAGAAGTGGCTTCAGTGGCGGGACAACCGAATCACGATTGGGAATAAGCCGGCCGGCTACGAAGCGGGCAAATGGTACACGCTCAGGCTCGAGATGATCGATGGCCGGGCTTTGTCCACGGTCATTGATGAGCAGGGCAATTCCGTCACCGTCTCCGGCGAATTGAGAGCCTTTGCGACGCCCAAGTCAAAGATCTCTCTGACCACTGGAACCTCGCGCCACGAGTTGCGGGCCTTTCGCGTGATAGCCGCAGCAGCGAATGAGAACTGGACTGATGCGAGGACTGAACCGACAAACGGAAAGCGTCCTAACATCATTCTTATTCTCGCCGATGATATCGGGGTGGAAGCTTTCAACTGCTACGGCGGCGAAGACTACGAAACCCCGCGCATTGACGAGCTGGCGGCTACTGGTTTGAAGTTTACCCACGCCTACTCCCAACCGCTCTGCACTCCGACCCGGGTGCAGATCATGACTGGCAAATACAATCATCGCAACTGGACCTATTTTGGAATTCTCGACCCGAAAGAAACGACTTTCGGACACCGGATGCAGGCGGCGGGATACACCACGTTCATTGCCGGGAAGTGGCAGCTGCAAAGCTACGATCCGCCGGACTGGCCTAACGCAGAACGTCGCCGTGGCACGGGCATGAAGGTGGCTGACTCAGGCTTCGACGAATATTCGCTTTTCCATGCCTGGGAAACAGAGGACAAGGGTTCGCGTTATCCGGATCCCAAGATGGACAACAACGGAACTATTGAGACTTTCGAAGGCAAGTACGGCGAAGATATCTGGGTGGAGAAAATTGCGGATTTCATGGAGCGCAACAAGGACAGCAACAAGCCGATGTTCGTCTACTACCCGATGGCGTTGCCGCACTGGCCTTTCAATCCAACTCCTGATTCCGAAGCGTGGGAGGATCCGTCCCGCCGCTACGAAGAGGACACTGCCTTCTTCCCTGACATGATGACCTACATGGACACGCTCGTGGGACAGCTTGTCGACAACCTCGAGGAGCAGGGGCTTCGGGAGGATACGCTCGTCATCTTCTACAGCGATAACGGAACAGACCGCCGCATCACTTCGACGATGAACGGTGTCGAGATCCAGGGAGGAAAAGCCTATCCGATCCAGTCAGGGGTTCGCGTCCCTCTCATTGCCAGTTGGCCCGGTACGATTGAACCGGCCGTCTGCGAGGACCTGGTGGATGCTTCAGATTTTGTTCCCACTTTGGCCGAACTTGCTCGCCTCAAGGTTGAAGACTGGTGGGAGACTGATGGGCAGAGCTTTGTGCCACAGTTGTTCGGCAAGGCTCATACGAGTCCTCGTGAATCGATCTTCTGCTGGTACGATCCGCGCCCCGGTTGGGACAAGGAGAAGTTTGATCGCTCGGTGTTTGCTTTGGATAAGGCCTACAAAAAATACCGGGATGGGCGCCTTATGAAAATCGATCCCTTGATTCCGGTGGAAACGGAAATCACGGGGGAGCTGGATGCGGAAGCAGAGGCGGCGGATGCCAAGCTCAGTGCGGTGATCAAAGAGTTGATGAAGGGCGGTGAACCGCCCCTGGTGGATGCCTATGGCGATCCGATTGAGGAGTAGTCGGTGATCGGTAATCGGTGGTCGGTACTGACCACTGATTACGGTTTGCCGATCAGCGGTTACGGTGCCTCCGACTTATTCGCTTCCTTCGAAGCCTTGTTAGACCCACGACTCAGATTATTGCGCTTGGCGTTCTGCACGGGGTCGGCTTCGGCGGTGATGGCGAGGTGCTCTTTGAGCACGCTGCTCAGCATCTTAACGGTTTCCTTATCCGAACCTTCGAGGTCTGATTTCTTGAGAGGATTCTCTTCTTTGAAATCGTCGACCACGTTGAAGATCTTTCCGTCCCCGTAGACTTTGAAATGCTGATTGCGAACGAGTTCCTTGGCTTTGTCGCGAACGCCGTCACGGGAGTACCAGCAGTAGATCCACTCACGCGGAGAAGCTTCGCCACCTTTGATTTCGGGAGCAAAGCTGACACCGTCGACGCCCCACTTCTGGGGGACTTCGATACCGGCGACGTCGGCGATGGTAGGTAGCATGTCAGAGAAATCGACCAGGCTCTGGCTGACTTTTCCTTCCGGAGTATTTCTGGGCCAGTTCACGATCAGCGGAACGTGGGTGCCGTTGTCCTTGGTTTTGCCTTTGCCACCCACATAAGTGCCGCCCTGGAAGTCGGTTTCCATGCCGGCGTAGGTGCCGTTGTCACCGGTGAAAATGATGAGCGTGTTGTCGCGCAAGCCAAGTTCTTCAAGCTTGTCGACGACTTTGCCGACGACTTTGTCCGTGTAGGTGACCATGTCGGCGAACCACTCGTCGCGCCATTCGGATTTCTTGTACTCGCGGCTCTCGGTGGGATCCCATTCCTTGGAATCTGGAGTCGGCTGGAACGGGTAGTGAGGCGGGATCATGGGGTAGTAGACGAAGAACTCTTCATCCTTGTTCCGCTCCATGAAGTCGCAGAGGTAGTCAGAGGCGATGTCGGGGCCATACTCGCCCATGGTGTAGTCGACCTCCTTGCCGTTGATCTCGAATCCCGGGTTGGGGAATCGTGGGGGACGACGAGTCAGCTGCCAGAGGCAGTATTCGTCGAAGCCGAAATTGTTCGGCCCTTCGAATCCGCCGTCGAGTTGCCACTTGCCGGCGATCACGGTTTTGTAGCCGGCTTTCTGGAAGAGGTGCCCGAAGGTCTTGACCTCGGGGTCCATCACACCAAAGCGAACGTAGTTCCGGTTGTTGTAGACGCCGGTCATGATCTGGACACGGCTCGGGGTGCAAATGGGCTGAGAGTGGCAGTGCTCGAAGCGGATCCCGGTGGCCGCAAGCTGATCGAGTCGGGGCGTGTCGTACTCTTCGCCACCATTGGCGCCAACGCATTCGAAGCCCATGTCATCGGCCATGATGAGCACGACGTTGGGTCGTTTCTCGGCAAAGGCAGTGGCGGTCACTGCAAGAGCGGCGAAAAATAGGCTGGGCAGTCTGAGGGACTTCATGGCAGTCGTATCATGACACTAGGGTTTTGGCATGACAACGGCGTATTTCAGGATGACTGGTTGACGGTACTCTCTTTGATTAGAGCAATTAGAGACTCAATGTCCCTTGTTTCTGGTAAAGTTAATCCCTAACATTAACGACATGACCGTTAAGGCGATTCTGCCCTTTTTCATCACTGCGATTTTATTGACGGGGCTCCCCGGGGCGTGGTCTCAGGACGAAGCTGATTTTACGCTGCGACCCGATGCAGGAGGCGAACCCACCATCGTAACGATTCGGGTCATCGTGCTCGACCTCGATGATATAAGCGGGGCCAGTCAAACCTACACGGCGAATATCGCTTACCAGGCAAGGTGGCAGGATGACCGTTTGATACACGAAGGGCCCGGAGACCGGAAGGCGAAGCTCAGTGAAATCTGGCATCCTGGCATCCAGATTCTCAACCGTCAGCGGTTACAGGAAACCTTTGAAGAGGAGGCGCATATTTCTCCATCGGGCGAAGTTGAGATTGTACAGCGCGTTTGGGGCCAATTCTCCCAGCCTCTGGAACTGCACGACTTCCCTTTTGACCACCAGGTGCTGGAGTTCAACCTTGTCGGTGCTGGGAACGATCCCGGGACTGTGAAATTTGTCGAAGATGCTGAAGCACCGTCAAGGATCGCGGACACATTTTCCATCTCAGACTGGGCGGTTGAGAACTGGGAAGCAGGAGAGACTGAACTGTCGCTCGTTCAGGGTGATCGTCCCGTCCCGATGTTCCAGATGTGGTTGAAGATGAAGCGAAATTCGGGTTACCACCTCATCAACAATGTGCTGCCCATGGTCATGATCATCTGCATGTCGTGGGTGGTTTTCTGGGTGCCACCCAGTAACATGGGGCCGAGAATCAGCGTTTCTGTCACGACCATGCTGACATTGACGGCATATCGTTTTGCAATTGGAGCGACCCTGCCGCGGATCGCCTATCTGACGAAAATGGATTGGTTTATCCTGGGGTCTTCTCTTCTCATCTTTATGAGCCTTCTCCAGGTGGTGGTAACCACTTACCTGGCCGAGAATGAAAAGCTGACGTTAGCAAGACGAATTAACCAGGTGACGAGAGGGGTTGCTCCCGTCGCGTTCCTGCTCGTGTTATACTTTTCTTTGTTCTAGGGTTTCACCACTCCGGAAAAATGGTTCATCTCCGGGTTGCCGGATCATGGTTTTTTGCTAAAACATTCCTCTATGAAATTCGCCTCCACTTTTTTGGCCCTCGTTGCGGTATCATTTCTCGTGAGCTGCGCCGGCAGTCCGGACGAATTGAGGGCCCGCATGGACCGAAAGGAAGATCGCTTTAGCAAGCGTCAGGAGATGTGGGACATTCGCGCCGAGTCGTTCGATCGACGTATGAACCAGATGTCGGAGAATGCCGACGCCCGTTACGATCGCTCATACTCCAAGATCATGGGGGACAGCTCCAGCGATTGGTAGGCGTAAGCGTCCCCCACTTTGGATTACTTGGCGAGGCGCGGGGCAGAGTAGCCCTGTTCGCGAATCTGCTTGAGCAGTTTCTGCAGTTCCGCCACGCGCTCCGGGTGGTCGGCTGCCAGGTTGTTTCGCTGGCCGATGTCTTCGGCGAGATTGAAAAGCTCCGCCGGCTGATCATCATCAGCGGGATAGCCGTGTTTTTCCTCCCAGGCTTTGACGCGACCACTGCGATAGCCGTCCTTGGCATCGATCAGGACCCAGTCGCCGTGGCGAATGCCGAACTGGCCTTCGGAGGTGTTGTGAATGTGCGTGGTTCGCACGGAATCGCTCTCACCCCTCAGGATGGGAGTGAGGTTGTGAGAGTCTTCGGCCTGGTCGTCAGGGAGTTCATAGCCAACGACGTCAGCCAGGGTGGCCATGATATCGATCTGAGAAACGAGCGCGTCAGAGACGGTGCCGGCTTCGGCAACGCCGGGCCATTTGACGATGAAGGGAACATGGTGACCGCCCTCGTAGATGTCACGCTTGAGGCCGCGAAACGGGAAGGCAGACCAGTGGCCAAACTTCTCATCGCGGGCGTAGGCGTATTTCTCAGGACCATTGTCAGCGGAGAAAATGACGATGGTGTTGTCAGCCTGACCGGAGTCCTTCAGCGCCTGGATCAGCTGGCCGCAGGAATCGTCGGTTTCGACAACGAAATCACCGTAGGGGCCTGCCTGCGATTTTCCGTCGAACTCGTCATTAGGAATGATGGGGGCGTGAGGTGAGGGGAACGCGAAGTAGAGAAAGAAGGGCTCATCAGTCTCAGCCTGCTCATGGATATACTTCACGCCACGCTCAGTCGTCGTGGGGATGTTAGTGTAAGGATCCCAGCCGCTGATCATGGGACCGGGACGAAACTCCCAGTTTCCTTCTTTGATCTCCTTGAAGAGACTGGTGTCCATGAGGATGTCGGGAGTCTCGGTGACCTTGTCATCTTCGATCCAGCAGTAGGGAGGGAAGTTGATGACGGTGTCACCGAAGTAGTGATCGAATCCGTGAGCAAGCGGTCCGTCGGGGATGGGCTTGGACCAGTCGATCGCGTCCGGGCCCCAGGTCTTCTTTTTCCCGTCACCCACTTTTTCAGAACCGGGTTTAATGACGGCATCCCAGTTCCAGCCGAGGTGCCACTTACCGATTACGGCGGTGTGGTAGCCCTTTTCCTTCAGCATCTCGGGCAGAGTGAGTTCTTCGGCATCAAAAGCGGAGGCACCGAAGGCGTTGACGATGCCGTGGAATTTGCGCCAGTGATGGCGACCGGTGAGAAGGGCGTAGCGACTCGGCGTGCAAATGCCGGAGGATGAGTGACCGTCGGTGAAGCGGATACCTTCGGCAGCGAGTCGATCGAGATGGGGTGTCGGGATTCTGGAATCAGGGTTGTAGGAGGTGAGGTCGCCGAAACCGAGGTCATCTCCGTAAAGAATGAGGATGTTGGGCTTGGTGTTCTCCGCCTGTGCCGTTGTGAACGTGACGGCGGCAGTAGCGGTGAGAATCAGGGAGAGAAAAGAGGGCGCTTTCATAGGATGTGGAGATGCGTGGGAATTTGTTCCCATGACACCGGGGAAAAGAAAAGGGGGACGAGGGTCCCCCTTCACGTATGCGGGAAGTGAGATTATTCCCTATTTCAGGGTGGGCTGTCGACCTCCATCGACTGTCCCTCCGACCGGAAGTTCGTCGGGCGAGATACCGGTGTCCTTGATTTGCTGCTGCAACTCGGCCTCGAGCTCGGCCAGGATGGCAGCGTTTTCCGGATTACCGGCAATGTTGTGCCTCTGATCCGGGTCGGTCTTACGATCAAACAGTTCAGGGGGGGCTCCCTGGAGGTGGACGTAGGTGTACCGCTTGGTTCGGATTCCCTGATGTTTGGGAGTGCTCCAGTAGGTGTAAAACTGCGAGGTGCGCCAGTCATCGAGGGCTTCGCCTTTGAGCAAAGGAACCATGCTGCGGCCCTGCATCGCTTCGGGTGTTTCCGCTCCGGCAAGTTCGAGTAATGTCGGCGCGATATCGACATTCATGCAGAGATCGTCATTGATGCTGCCTGGTTTGATCAGCTTGGGATAGCGAATCAGGAAGGGCATGCGGATAGAGGTTTCGAGGGCGAGGCGCTTGTCGTAGAAGCCATGCTGTCCGAGCCAGTAGCCCTGATCGGAGGTGTAGATGACGATGGTGTTTTCGGTGAGTCCTTCCTCATCGAGATAGTCGAGGACACGCTTGAGATTATCATCGTTGCCGGTGAGACACCGGATGTATTTGTGGACCATGTGCTGGTAAGCGACGCGGATCTTGTCCTTGTCGCTGCTGGCATCGTGCTCCCACATCTGGTTGGGCGCCTCGTCCTTGAGGTGACGTGTGTAGTAGGTGCTGCCGCTGGAATCCTTGCCTCCCTTACCTTCGGAATGGAGCATGTGGAACTTGGTGTGCTGGAGGAATTGTTTCTTCAGGTTGGAATCGCTCTCTCGCACTTTCTCGTAAAGTGTCGGTGGTTCCGGGATGGTCACGTCGGCGAGGAGATCGTCGTAGCGCTCGGCGTGACCGTATTCGTGGTGAGGTGCCTTGAACTGAAGGGAGAGCAGGAACGGTTTGTCAGGGTCGCGTTCTTTGAGCCAGTCCATGGCGATGTCGGTGTAGACATCAGTCGAGTAGCCTTCGCGTTTCCATTCGCCTTCGCTGCCGTTGAACGTGGGGTTGAAGTACTTGCCCTGACCTTTCACGGTCATGTGCTTGTCGTAGCCTTTGGGTGCGCTTTTGAGGTGCCACTTGCCAACCAGCCAGGTCTGGTAACCGACTTCCTGCAGTTGTTCAGGGTACTGTGGCGAATCCTCATTGATGGCGCCGTTGAGTCCGAGAACGCCGTTCTTGTGGCTGTATTGCCCGGTCAGAATTGCAGCGCGGCTGGGGGAGCAGATCGAATTGTTGCAGGTGAAGTTGTCGAAGAGCATTCCCTCCTCGGCGAGTCGATCAATGGCGGGAGTCTTGGCATAATCCTTGAGGAAATCGTCATAGGCCGAGATCGCTTCGAAGGCGTGGTCATCCACGAGCACGACGACCATGTTGGGTTTTTCGTCGGCGGAGAGATGACAGCCAAAGACGGTGAGGACCAGTGTGAAGAGGGTTGCGAGGGTTTTCATGCCAGGTATCTGTTTTATACACCTGACCTTGTCGCGACCGGAAGTCCCGTTTCGTGGTATTAAAGCTTGATATCGATGGATTCACGCGCGCTGGCGGAGGCCTCAAAAAAGTCATGCCTCTTGAAACCGAACGCCGAGGCAAAGAGGTTCGAGGGGAAGGTCTCGACGGCGTTATTGATCTCGAGCACAGCAGCGTTGTAGGCCCGCCTCGCTGCTGAGATCTGTTCCTCGATCTCAGAGAGATTGCGCTGAAGATTGAGAAAGTTTTCGTTGGAGCGGAGGTCAGGATAGCTCTCGGAGAGAGCAATGAGCCGTTGGACTCCTGAGCCAATCTTTGATTCAACCTGGAGTCGCTGTGATTCAGAGAGCTGTCCTCCGGCCGCTTGGTTTCTCGCCTCGATCACTGCAGTCAATGTCTCCTGCTCGTGCGCGGCGTAGGCTTTGACGGTTTCAACCAGATTCGGGATCAGGTCGTGGCGCTTGCGAAGGTTGACGTCGATGCTGCTGAACGCGTTTCGCACCATGTTGCGCTTGCTCACCAGGCTGTTGTAAATACCCGCGACAACTAGGATGGCGACAACGACGAGGCCGATGATGAGTACGAGAGCGAAGTCCATAGCAAGCGTCGTAGAGGATACAAGCGGGCCGCAAAAGCACCACTACAAATCGCCGGTGTAATTGCAGTGGGCGAGTTGCGGCAGGGCCGGCACTATGGTGCCGACGAAATGAAAGAAACTATGACAGACCTGTTCATCTCACCGCGTGACGCGGCTTATCTGCCCCGGCGACGCTCGGGAAAAGCGAAGTGGTGGATCGCCTTCATCATTGCAGTTCTCATCGGTATCGGTATGAACTGCCTCGCCAGCGGGATAGGTAGTCTTAACGGTGAAGCGGAAAGCCCGACACGTGAATTGACGGAATCGCTCGATCTGGTGAAATAGGCGCTATACGAGATGGGAATGGGAAGTATTAAACCGTGACGCGGGCCGTCAGGCATGTCGGCGATAGGGGGTATTGTCGGAGTCGTTTTCGGTATCTTCTGGATGATCATGGCCTTCACGATCACCCGCGACGCTCCGTCCGCACTGGTGAAAACAATCTTCCCGCTATTTGGAGTGTTGTTCGTGATTTTCGGGATCATGAATGTGATCTTCAACGCCCGTAACGCGACCTCGAAGAATCGCTTTTCTGAGTTTGATATTACTTCTCACAATGAGGAGCCGGATCCGATTAACCAGAGATTTGGGTACGACGGAAACGATACCGTGGATCCTGACGAAACAGTCACAGCCCGCTTCAACAAGGTGGAAGAGTTGAGGGGAAAGGGTCTGATCTCCGACGAAGAATATTTCGAAACGCGAGAGCGGATTCTGAACGAGATCTAACCGTACACAAAAAACCCGCAGGCCGGCAAACCGGTGCTGCGGGTTTTTGAAGAATGGATCAGGTTCCGCTTAGCTTTCCTGGGAAAGGCGGCGGGTCGCTTCGCTCTTCAGTCGAAGCGCGTTGAGGCGAATGAAGCCGGAAGCATCATCCTGGTTGTAGGCATGCTCGGCGCCGCCTTCCATGGTAGCCACGTTCTCGTCGTAAAGACTGAGAGAGGAACGGCGACCGGCGGTGATGATGTTGCCCTTGTAAAGCTTGAGGCGCACTTCGCCGGAGACGGATTTCTGTGACTCGGTCACAAGTGCCTGGATGGCGTCACGCTCCGGAGCAAACCAGAAACCGTTGTAGACGAGCTGGGCATACTTGGGAATGAGGCCGTCGCGGATGTGCATCACTTCACGGTCCATGGTCAGACTCTCCATCTGGCGGTGAGCGTCGAGCAGGATGGTGCCGCCCGGAGTTTCGTAGATACCGCGGCTCTTCATGCCGACAAAGCGGTTCTCGACCATGTCGATCCGGCCGATGCCGTGCTTGCCACCGAGGTAGTTGAGCACGCGCATGACGCCATAGGGATTCAACAGGGTATACTCACCCTCTGCACCCTCTTTGCTCACATCACCGAGGTCGGTGAGAACTTCGTCGAGGCCTTCGAGGGCGAGACCAACGCAGTTACCTTCTTTGAAGAGCAGCTGGACGTACTCGGGCTGATCGGGTGCCTCCTCGGGGGAAACGGAAAGGACATACATGTCGCGGTCGGCTTCGCCGGAAGCGTCGTACCACACATCTTCGAGCACACCGCTTTCGAAGCTGATGTGAAGAAGGTTGCGGTCCATGGAGTAGGACTTCTTGGCGGACGCCTGCACCGGGATGTTGTGTTCGGCGGCGTATTCGATCATTTCGGCACGACCGGGAAACTGGTCGCGGAAACGCTGCTGGCGCCAGGGAGCGATCATCTCGATATCGGGCGCGAGAGATGCGGTGGAGAGTTCGAAGCGAACCTGGTCGTTGCCTTTACCGGTCGCGCCATGGGCGATGGCGTCGGCGCCGTATTCGCGAGCGACGCGCACCATGCCTTCGGAGATACAGGGACGGGCGATGGAAGTGCCGAGCAGGTACTGGCCTTCGTAGATAGCACCGGCCTGGATCATCGGGTAGATGAAGTCGGCCGCAAACGTTGCCTTGAGGTCGTCGATGATGCAGGCGGAGGCACCGGTCGCGAGCGCTTTTTCCTCGAGGCCGTCGAGCTCTTCCTGCTGGCCGACGTCGGCGCAGTAGGCGATGATTTCAGCCTGGTAGGTGTCCTTCAGCCAGGTGACGAGGACAGAAGTATCAAGGCCACCGGAGTAGGCCACCACGATCTTGTTGATGTTTTCGCTCATGTGAAAATCGGACGCGTTGAGGTTCGCTTGTGTTTCGGCGGCCACTTTAGCGAGGGCGACCGCTCTTGCAACGGGATTCGACGGCAGCGCTGCGACTGCCGGGAAGTGGGGTCAGAATCACTTCTTCGTTTTAACAGCACGCTTCCGGTCGGGAAAAAGTTCGCGACAGAGTTCGCAGACCATGCCGTCGCAGCCGCGGGCGCTGCAGTATTCGCGGCCGTAAAAGATGATTTGGAGATGGAGCTTGTTCCAGCTGTCCTCGGGAAAGGCCCGCTTCAAGTCCTTCTCGGTTTGAACGACGTTTTTGCCGTTCGTGAGCTTCCAGCGTTGGGCCAGGCGGTGAATGTGGGTGTCGACTGGAAAGGCGGGCACCCCAAAGGCCTGGCTCATGACGACTGAGGCGGTCTTGTGCCCGACGCCGGGCAGAGCTTCGAGGGCTTCCATGTCGGCGGGGACTTCTCCACCGTATTGCTCAACCAGGATTTTCGAGAGTTCCGAGATGGCGACGGACTTCCGCGGAGAAAGGCCGCAGGGCTTGATGATTTCGCGGATGGTGTCCACCGGCACCTCAGCCATTGCTTCGGGCGTATCGGCGACTTCGAAGAGGCGGGGTGTGATCTTGTTGACCCGTTCGTCGGTGCACTGGGCCGAGAGAAGCACCGCGACCAGCAGGGTATAAGGATCCTTGTGATCGAGAGGGATGGGAGTCTCGGGATAGAGCTCCTCAAGCCGGGAGGCTACGTGTGCCGCGCGTTCCGCTTTGGTCATACGGAAGGTATCGCGGAGGAAGGCCGATCAGGCAAAAGAAATCAGGCGCTGCCGCCGGTGGTTCCGGTGCGGTAACCGGAGCGGCCTTTCTTCTCGATCTCGCTGAGCATCTTGCGCACGTGGTGGGCGTGCTTGACGTGCGTGCGGGTTTCGAGGATGCGGGCACTTTCTTCGAAGGATCCCCATTTGAGAACCCGGATCGGAACGTTGCGAACGCCCCAGTGACCGATCTTGGAAAGATTGGGTTTGTAGATGTCGATGGTCTCGGTTCCGCAAAGTGCGCTGCCGTAGTCATCGATCACGTAAGTGTAGGGAAGGCCTTCAATCTTAAACATGGTCCCCATGGGAAACTTGGACCAGTCGGCCGCGGCGCTGCGAACCTGGGAACCGTATTTGAGGTCAGTTCCGGCGGCGCTCTTTTTACCATAGGGAAGGCTGTCCGCCTGGAGGTGAGAATACGCGGTCGTGCGCACCATCATGATCTGGTTGGTGGGCATGTGGGAAACGGGAGTCGTGGGCACGGAAGCCAGCGTGATCGGGGGCTTGGTCTGACGATGCTGGGCCGGGCGGTCCTGGGCCACCATCTCCGTGATCTCCTGAGGAGCCCCGGCGATGACTTCAGCGGGTTTGTCTGCGTGTGGGGAATCCAGTGTTTCTCCAACTTCCACGCTGGCGGTTTGACTGCCGTCTGCGTTGGAGAATGAGGAAAGATCGGAGGTCGTGGTGCAGCTTGCCAACGGAAATACAGCAAGGCTACCCAACGCAAGGAGGGGAAAATTCACACTGAGGAGGCGCATGAGCCAGGAGAGTCTCATTAAAAAGTCGGTTCCCAAATAAACCAAAACCACCGATTGGTGGCATTCGGTAATTTACCATCGTTTCGAATCCCCACCTAATTTTTTTGGCTTTCCGGGCTCGCTCCATCCGAGGTGAGGAAAGCCGGATACAAGGGTATTCAGGGGTTAGAGACGGTTTCGGAGCGGTTTTTCTTAGGTGAAATAATTTTAGAGAAACCGGGTTCAGTATCATTTCCGCTGCAGTGAAATGGCTGCTTCCGGGGCGGCAAACGGCGCTATTTCGACGGAATCGGGAAGAATCCGCAGCATGATCACCCCGGTGCTATCGAGGGGGAGAATCGGGATTCCCATGGATTCGAGTTGTTCGATCAGGTCGCTGGAAATCTGTTCCGAAACGGGAAAGTCTGACCGGGAAGAGATCACGGCGCGGGGACTGACTGCTTCGACGAAAGCGGGCAGCCCGGAGGGGGAACTTCGATGTTGTCCCCGGATCCAGATGTCCGACTCGAGCGGGGCATCGGATTCGAGCAGGCGTTTCTCGGTTTCGAAGCCTGCATCGGAAGAGACAAGGATGGACCAGTCTCCCAAAGTCAGTTTCAGAATCAGGGCCCGGTCATCCGCGAATCGTTCTTCCGAATTCAAGAAAGGAGCGAGAACCTCGCACTTCACGTTGTCGGATAGTGTTAGTCTATTCCCTTGGGAAAGGGAGTGCCGTTGGATGCCAAGGGAGTCCGCCAGCGCAACCGTATCGGGGTAAGCGGCGGCCCGGTTTTCACCGCGGGGTTCGAAGAGCAGCGGCGGGTGCAGTTGGGTGAGGACCAGCGGTGCGGCTCCCATGTGTCCTTGATCGCCGTGGCTGAGAAAGAGTCCATCGAGATGATTGATACCCCGATGTCTCAGCAAGGGAAGTGTTTCGTAGCGGTAGGTATTGGTGCTGCCGCAATCGATCATCCAATGGGAATTGGAATCGTGGATCGTGAGCAGGCTGGCGAAATCGCCACGCTGTCCCATGACGTCGAACGTGATGATTTCTGATTCCGCTGGTGTTTCTGCGTTTCCGGTGTGGAGGTGGGCTCCGGGAAGAGTGGCGAAGAACTGAGCCATGGCGGTGAGCACTGAGGCGACGCCAAGGTTCATTCCATGGAGGGCATTGCCGAGCCAAGTAAGATGCAGTCCGAAGCAGGCGAACGAAGCGACCGCGAGGTTCACCAGGATCCATGCGGTCGGCACCATGATGAGATTTGCCAGGATCCCAACCGGAGCGACACTTTGAAAGTGC
>JABSSQ010000250.1 GCA_013213905.1 Verrucomicrobiales bacterium
CGGTGCAAATGCCCCGAAATGCTCCATCGCCCGACTTAACTTCAGGGCTTCGGATCCACCGTCCACTCCTTGTTCTTTCTCGAACCGTAGTAGGGATAGTAATCCCAATCCGCCACCCCACCGACCACTCGGGGATCGCGAGTTTTCTCGAGGTGGCCAAACAAGCGCTGCCGCATCTCTGCCTGAATCCCCTCCATCCCGACGCTTCCGGCGAGATTATTTATCTGCCACGGATCGCTTTTGAGTTCGTAGAGTTCCTCCGCCGGACGCATCCCGAAAGCCAACGCTGCCAACTTGGCATACCGGTCGTCGTTGGCGTGCTCCATCAGAAAGGTCTTGGTCGGGGCCGAATCGATCTCTCCATAGGGAATGGCCCGGGCGCAGACGGACGGATCAGGCGAACCGGACGGCCAGCGGGTCGGTTCAAAATTGTGAATGTAGAGATAGTCCGCCGTACGAATGGCACGACAGGGATACCCCTTACCTCCCTTTCGACAGCCATCGTGACGTTCCATCGCGATGAAGGCTGCTCGGCGGGCTACATTGTCTTTGACCGGTTCATTCTTAAAGATTCCAACGAGACTGTGCGCTACCATCATATCCGGAACATCGATTCCGGCGGCTTCGAGAAAGGTCGGAGCCAGGCCGCTGAGATTTACGAAAGCTTCGATTTCACGTCCCGGATCGACAACTCCACCCGGCCAGCGCACTGCCAACGGCACGCGTGTGCCGGCATCGTAGAGACTCGCCTTAGCGCGTGGAAAAGGCATGCCATGGTCGCTGGTGATCACAATCAGGGTGTTGTCCAACTCTCCTCGTGCTTCCAGCAAAGCAATCGCTCGCGCCACTTGCTGATCGAAGGTCTCAATCTCCACGAGGTAGTCGAGGATGTCGTTTCGGATAATTTCATTGTCAGGAAAAATCGGAGGAACGACCACCTGATCGGGATCCTTGCCGGAGCGTTCTCCGATTCCCGGCTCATAGCCACGATGTGGCTCCGATGTCCCCAGCCAGAAGCAGAAAGGCTGGTCCGATTCAGTCGCCTCGAGAAAATCCTCGAAGTTACCGGCATAGTCCGTATTGCGCATCGACTTGAATGGCGCCTTCATCGTCCGCTTCGAGAACTCAATGCCAGCCGGATTCTGAGAACGACCACCCACTTCCAAACGCCCCGGACTCCAGCCCTTTCCGGTGTAGCCGACATGATAGCCCTTCTCTGCCAGCAACTCAGTGTAGGTCGCAAACTTCGCCGGCAGCGTGCTGTGAATATTGCCGGCCTCCTCCAGTCGCCAGATCGGCTGCCCTGTCAGGATGGCACTGCGCGATGGGCCGCAGGTCGGCGCATCACAAAAAGCGTTTACGAAACGCAGGCCCTCCCGCGCAATCCGGTCAAAGGCCGGCGTCTCGATCACCGGATCCCCGTTGGCACCGGTATGATAGTAGGACTGGTCATCCGAGATACAGAAAAGGATGTTCGGTCCGGTTCCGGCAGCGAGCGATGATCCGCCGAGGAGCAAAAGCAAAAGAAGCAGTCGTGGGAAGCTCATGAGGTAGAGAGGAATTCAGTTTATTCAGAGAGAATCTCCAGACCACTCCAGTAGCCGGCTTCAAACCTCCAGGTCTCATTGAGCCGGTTTTCCAGATCGACCTGGATGGTCTTGCCGGCATAGGGACTGAGATCGACTTCGACCGGTTGCCATAGATTCCCTTGGACGGTCTTTTTGAGCACCTCTTCGCCGTCAATGCGAACCGCCAGCAACCAATCGCCTTTCGGATGATTGTTCACTTCCATCTTCAATGTGGTCGTCCTGCCTTCGGGCACCTCTACCTGCCTCGACAACACACAGGCCCGCTCCTGATTCTTCGGGTGGGTCAGCAGCACGCTCCGGCGTCCGCTCCAGGCTTCCCGCAAACCGGGTTTCATCGCGGGACCGCCCCAGTCCTTGACCTGCCATCCCGGGGCAAACAGCGCCACCGACCTGGGCATGTCTTCGCTGACGATCACGGCTCCCTTGCCCTGTCCGCCCGCTTTTGCCGCAGGGGGTGCAGCGACACGTGCTCCCGGAGCCGGTTTTGATGTCGGCGTCTTGGGAAACGGCATCTTCGCATCGACAGCTTCGCGCCAATCGTGGAACTGCTGCTTCAACTCCGCGACCAGCTCGGGCTTCTCTTCAGAAAGATCCTCTTGCTCACCGATATCATTGGCGAGATCAAACAACTGCACGGTGCCGTTTTCATAATACTCCAGCAACTTGTAGTCCCCCGAACGGATCGCTCCCCCGGGGCTCTGGTAGCCGTGATTGCTGTAGTGAGGAAAGTGCCAGAACACGGGACCCCGGTCATAGTTTTCTCCGTTCAAAGCCGCGACAAAGCTCTGCCCATCGAGGTGTTGCTCGGGCATAGCGGGCAAATCCATCATTTCCAGCAGCGTTGGGTAATAGTCCGTCCCCGTGACGATGGCGTCCGAGGTCGAATTGGGTTCAGTCTGGCCCGGCCAGTAAACGATCAATGGAACGCGGAGCCCGCCCTCGTAGTTCCAACCCTTCGCACCACGCAGCGGAAGATTGGACGACGCAAACTTGGAATCGAGAAACTCCCGGTCATGGCCAATGCCCCGGTATTGGTTCGAAGCTGACATACCGCCGTTGTCCGCCGTGAAAACAATGATGGTGTTTTCCTCCAAGCCCAGCTCGCGAAGCTTTTCACGGATGCGGCCGAGGCTTTCATCGGTCGCCTCGAGCATGCCGGCGAACTCCACATTGTCCTGCTTCTGTTTCACCCACCAGACTCGCGCGTCCTGGTGCGCCTGCTGATCGTCGTCTTCCATCAGTGCGATGAGTTCCTCCTGCGATAAAGCGGGACCGTCCGGATTGGCTTCGAGAATGAAATCCGGGCCCTCGGTCTCCGGCATCGTCGCGAGCTTCCTGCGATATTTCTCGACCAGGTCCGGGCGCCCCTGGATGGGATCGTGCACCGCGAAGTGCTCAAGGTGCACGAAGAACGGTTGATCCCGGTTCCGCTCGATAAAGTCCAGCGCCGCGTCCGTCAGCTTGTCGGTGTAGTAGTCTCCCTCCGCCGCCGCTAGCGCCTCATTGTATTGGCTGCCGAAAGGATAGTGATAGGATCGCACCCACCCCGTGATCGCTTCATCAAACCCGTAAGTCTTCGGATCCACTCTCAGGTGAGCTTTGCCATAGTTGGCAGTGGCGTAGCCGTGACTCTTGAGCGTTTCGGCCAGGGTCACTTCTTCGTCCGGGAGGGCCGTCAATTTTTCTCCGTGATGCAGCGGCTCGTAGTCCCGCTCGGGTCGCCCCCCGAGCCACTCTGTCAAATTGGTCCGCCCCGGGTATTTGCCCGTCAGGATACTGGCCCGGCTCGGCGAGCAGACATGGCAAGTCGCGTAGGCATTGGTGAAGAGCATTCCGTCCTTCGCCAACTGATCGATGGCCGGCGTTTCATGGAAATCGCTGCCATAGCAGCCGATATCCCGCTGCCCCAGGTCATCGACAAGAAAGAAGATGATGTTGGGTTTGGTCTCGGCATGGACGGCCGATGCCAAGAGAGAGCAGAAGAGAATGCTGATCACAGCGATCCGCACCAAGGTGTCTGAATTAGGAACAAGCATCAGGTTGGGAGTGAACCAGTCAACCAGATGATGCCAAAGAGAGATTGATGGAGGCAGCCGTTTTTTAGGGGATTTCGGCCACCCCGCCACTCTCTTTCATTCAGACTTACTTCTCTAGCGGAATCACTTCCACAAACGTCTCCGGATTCAAATCCCCCCGCGGATCGGCGACATGGCCTGCCGGAAACGAGACCGATTGGGGCACTCCCTCGACATCGAGACAGAGCCGGTGATTGTTGTCTCCATCACGCTTGTCCGCGATGGCAAACGGGGTCACTGCGGAAGTGCTACCGTCTTCGTTTGAGACGACGACTTGGTAGAGTTGGCGTTCCACATCATCAATTTCCGCGCCGCCCGGTTTGGTGACGCCTCCCTCCCAGGTCACGCGGACCACCTGCTTGGTTTCCGGGGGACAACCACTTCCTCCGCCCAGGGGCAAGCCGGTCGGTTCCTTTCCGATTTCCCATTCTACCTCGGGTATTACCTTTGCCATCACCATGGACGGGCCGTCTTCCAGGGGAATGACGGGAACGCTGAGCCCGCGAAAATTCACTTCCCCGTTTTTAGAAAGAAGATCGCCAACAATCTCCACTTTGACCGGCTGGTCATCGGGATTGCCGAACTCTCCTGCTAGAAGAACCGTCCTCCACTCACCGAGATCATCCGCCGGAGCGAGGGTCACACAGACCATTCTCCCCAATTTTCCCGATGCTGTAGTCACCTTGAAGTCACCTGCCTGCAGGGTGTCGACATCCAGTTCATGAGAAAACACCACCGGCATCCCGTCTTTGCCGCCCATCTCGCGATGAATGAACTGGTTCAAGGCGTTTGGCAGGGCGTTATCCAATCCGAAAAAAGCCGAGAGCAACTTCGCCTCTCGACCATCGTAGTGAAGCGTATTGGTCACGTCGCTCACTGTGGTATCCGATGCGGTGTCATCGGTCAGGTGATCGAACCTCAATGGGCGCTTGAGAATGAGAAACGCGATCGAGGCGATCGCCAGAAGCAGCACTGTCAGGATTACCCGGTGTTCTTTTTTCATTTGGACCAGCAAGACACAAAAGGTGGCATGTCTGCGAATGATTACCACCAATTGATCGAGGCAGCCCCGAAAAGCTCCGCCCTTGGAAGAAGGTCACGATCTCAGAGTGCGCATTCGCTCCCGAACGCGGGTGATGCCGGTGGGGTCGTTGCGATATTGAGCCAACCAGACCAGGGCTTCCCGGGGAGGGAGTGAAGGTCGTGATGCAGGAAGGCTGGCAAACGCCTCGTAGTTCTTATCTCTCCAGTTCGGCGCCGTCTTTTCAGCAATCCACGACTCGTACTCCAGCCACCAGTCGAGAAAACGGACGCTGGCAAAATAGAGATCAAGAGCCGGCCCGTTGCCGAGTGAATCCGAGGCGTAAAATCCCGGCGCGGGAGGCTCGTCTTCGGAATAAATAAAACAGCGTTTCCGGTTCCTGATGTAGAGGAAATTGGGCTCTTCTTCTTCGTCCGGACCGTAGAAGCCGGCACAGGCTCCATGCAGTTCAACGAAGCCACCTCCTGACAGCTGCTTGCGATAGCAACTCGTCCCTTCCAGCCCCTCGGACTTACGCTTCTCAAACCCGTTCTCGCAAAGCAGGTTTGCCCTGGGATGAATCACATCACGCCCCCAGAAATACATCTGCTGTCCCAGAAGATCCGTGTAATCCCGCAACAACGCTCTCAGCCTCGACAACGGCATTTCGCTGACCTGTTGGATGGGGGTTGAAGGGCTCTTTCGAAGCATTAATGCAAACTATTTGCGATAATTTCTATTGCAAGTTAATTGCGTTACATCAATCCACTATCCCCTCTCTAGAATGAGCGCCCTCCCGACCACAATGCCTCAACGACTTCCTGTCACCGTGCTCTCCGGTTTCCTCGGAGCCGGGAAGACCACGCTGCTGAATCACATCCTGCGCAATCGCGAGGGAAAGAAAGTCGCGGTGATCGTCAACGATATGAGCGAGGTCAATATCGACGCCGCGCTGGTGCGCTCCGGCGACGCTTCGCTTTCTCATTCCGAGGAAAAGATGGTCGAAATGTCGAATGGCTGTATCTGCTGCACCTTGCGTGAAGATCTTCTCGTCGAGATTGGAAAGCTGGCCCGTGAAGGAAAGTTCGATCACCTCCTCATCGAGTCGACCGGAGTCAGTGAGCCCATGCCTGTCGCTGAAACTTTCACCTTTCGTGACGAAGACGGAAATTCCCTCGGAGACATTGCCGGTATCGACACCATGGTCACCGTGGTCGACGCGCTGAACTTCCTTCGTGACTACGAGAGCATCGACAACCTGCAGGCCCGAGGAACGGCTGTTGGAGAAGAAGACGAAAGAACCATCGTCGACTTGCTGGTGGACCAGGTTGAGTTCGCCAACGTCGTATTGATCAACAAGATCGACCTGGTGCCCGAGGAGGATCGTCGTCGTATCCATGCCATGATCGCCGCGCTGAATCCCAAGGCGAAGATCTATGAAACCACCAATTCCGAGATTGGTTTGGACAGCGTCATGGGGACCGGTCTCTATGATGAGGCAGAAGCCGAGGCCACGACCGGTTGGCTCGATTCACTCGTCGAATACACTCCCGAAACCGAGGAATACGGGATCTCCAACTTTGTCTATGAACGCCGCGTCCCGTTTCATCCGGAGCGACTTTTCAAACTCTTCAGCAAGGAATGGCCCGGTGTGATTCGCTCAAAGGGTCTGTTCTGGCTCGCCACCCGACTGCCTTTAGCCGGCTACTGGTCTCAGGCGGGTGCGATGTGCCAGAACCAGTGCCTCGGTTTCTTCTGGGCCGCGGTGCCCAGGGAACAATGGCCAACCGATCCTGCCGAGCTCGCCGAAATCGAACGCGTCAGCAAAGCGCCCAACGGTGACTGCCGCCAGGAAATCGTACTCATCGGATCTGAGATGGATCAAGAAGCCCTCACCGCGATGCTGGATGAAGCCCTCCTCACCAACGAGGAACTGGCCATGGAAAAGGATGAATGGAAAGCGCGCTTCAATGACCCCTTTCCCGAGTGGAACATGGGATTGGAGCAGCTCGAAGAAGTATAAAAGAAATCTACTCGAACCTGAGCTCCTTCTTTGACCACTGCTTGGGCGGGTAGTCCGGATCGACATAGGGCATCCTGTCGAATGCCTTTCCATCCCCCATCACTCGAGGGTCTTCTGTCTCCTTAAGAATCTGCATCATGCGATCCGTGAGTTCCTTCAGCTGGCTCGCATACTCGGGGCTCGCGGCCACGTTGTTGACCTGGTCTGGATCTTTTCGCAAATCGTAGAGCTCAAACTCCGGCCTCGCAGCGAAGGCAAAGTCATAGTATTCCGAATGGGACTCCCGGTTCGTCATCAGGAAAACCTTGGTCGGACTCGCGTCCATGTCAGGATAGGCCAGGTAGTGATTTTGAAGGAGGTCTCCCGCGCTCGCATTCTCATCGTAGACCACTCCCATGGGCAGACGCTCCGGCTTAAAGTTGCGAATCAACAGGAAGTCTGCTGTCCGAATGGCGCGGGACGCATAGGGCTCACGATCCCTCTGAGACTGCCCGACATGTCGCTCGCGGCCGATAATGACATGATCCCTTTCCGGCTCAACGATTCCGCTCTCGCCGGACTTCAGCACGCTCATGAAACTCCTCGCCAACATGTGCTCGGGCGGTTCCACCCCGGCTGCTTCGAGGACGGTCGGAGCGATGTCCATCAGGCTGACAAAGTCATCCACTTTCCGACCGCCCTCCACGCACTCAGGCCAGCTGACGAGCAGTGACACCATTGAGCCAAAGTCGTGGAGGTTGCATTTCCCGCGAGGCATCCCGGGCATTCCGTGATCACCGGATACAATGATCAGCGTTTTCTCCAGTTCTCCCCGTGCCTTCAGCTCGAGAAGCAGTTCGCTAAGCATCCGATCCCACGCCAGCGCTTCGCCGAGGTAGTCGGCAATATCTTCCCGCACGTCAGGCACATCCGGCAAAAACTCGGGAAGTTTCCCTTTCAACGAATCCGGGTCGAGCCCCCAGATCTCTTTGCCGGATCCCCGTGTCCACTGCCGGTGTGAATTGTGAGGTCCAAACCAATAGAAAAACGGCTTCTCCTCCGGCTGATCATCGAGGAACGAACTGAAGTTGGAACGGACAAACGAGAAGATTTCTTCTTTTCTCGCCTCTTTGTCCTCCGCTTCGGAAACTGCCTGTGAGAAAAAACAGATCGGCAGGTGATGCGTCCGATCCACTCGCTTAGCCGGCTTGCTGGTTGTTTTCCCCCAGTGCATCACGTGGTAACCACCACGCACCAACAATTCTGAAAAGCCGGGCAAAGCCTTATAAGGATCCTCTGCTTTGCCAAATTCCTGATTGTGAAGGAACGCCTCACTACCACAACGATAAAAGGGCATTCCCGTGGTCACAGACGCGCGGCACGGTTTGCAACTCGGGGCACTAACAAACGCGTTGTCGAAGACGACACCAATGCGTGCGATCTCGTCCAACGCCGGCGTTTCAATGACATCGTTCAACCCCGGACGATCGGGATCGCGGTAGATGCTGGCGTATCGGCCCCAGTCGTCAGAGAAACAAAAGAGAATGTTAGGCCGTTCATCTGCCTGGGCCACGCCCTGAGCAGCAATAAACAATAACCCGGCACAAAACAAAGGACGCATCATTCAAACTTCCCTTTCTCTTTAGGCTTGCAGTTAACGCTGGATACCAACTACTGCTTTGCCGCTTCAACTCGTTCTTCGAGCCGCTCCTTCAACTCTCCCATCACCGCGGCATACTCCGGATTCATAGCGAGGTTATTGAATTGCTTGGGATCCTTTTCCATGTCGTAGAGCATGAAAGCTTCCTTGTCTTTTTTGCTCTTCGGATACCACATGAAAGCCCACTTTCCGGTTCGAAGTCCGTGCCCCTTGCTGACCTGGATGTAGGCGTCTGATTTCTCCTCGCGTTTGGATGTAGGATCTTTCATCAATCCGGTAAGCGTCAATCCCTGCGCCCCCGGGTCAGCCGGCAGGCCGGCGAGTTCAGCAATGGTCGGATAGAGATCCACCAGCTCAACGAACTCATTGCAACGAGTGCCTCCTTCCCAACCGGGCACCGAAATCATCAGCGGAACGTGAATCGCTTCCTCCCACAGCTTGGATTTCTTGTGCATGGAGTGTTCGCCGATCATGTACCCGTGATCACTCACAAAAACGACGATGGTGTTGTCGCGCAGTTCCAGGCGATCGAGCTCGGCCATGAGGCGACCGAACTGCTCGTCCATGTGAGTGATCGAGCCGTAGTAGCCGCGGCGCAGATCACGAATGGCGTGCTCGGAGAACTCCATCTTGGAATTGATGGCCTGCGGAGGGATGTCGCCAAAGTCGTCTTCGGGAAAGGCTGGGTATTCGATGTCCTCAAGGGCGTAGTGAGACATGTTGCTCGTTGTGCCAATGAACGGGAAATGCGGCCGCACAAATCCAACCGCGAGGAAGAAAGGCTTTCCGTCTTCCGCCCGCTGGCCCAGCAATTCGATCGCCTTGTCAGCCGCCATGACGTCCGCGAGCAGCCCCTCATCTTCGTCGGCGACTTCAGTGACGGTGAATTGACTCCGCGCCTCCGAAATCATCTGATAGGGTTCACCCGAGTCGTTAGCCTTCTGCCAAACCTTTCGTTCCTTCTTAAAAGCCTTGGGATCGTCGGGATTGAGATAATCGACGATCTTGCCCGGCGTCATCGACTCCATCGCCATGATGTTGAAGCGCTCGTTCCAGGAGGGCTCATGATCGCCTCCGTTGGTTCCCTGAAGGACATCACTGGGAATGCCCATGTGATATATTTTGCTGACGCGTGCCGCCCAATAGCCGTTGTTCTGAAAGTGTTTTGGCAGGGTCACGCGATCTTCGGCGACATTGCCTCCGTTTCCGGACACCCCGTTGGTGGCCGGATATTGACCGGAGAATAAAGAAGCCCGCGACGGCGCGCAAAGCGGAAACTGGGTGTAGGCCCGGGTGAAGGCCACCGAAGACTTGGAGAATTCGTCGAGATGCGGCGTCTTGCAGACCTCGTGCCCCATCCCCCCAAGGTTGTAGCTGAGGTCATCCGAGATGACGAAGAGCACGTTGGGTTTCTCCGACGCCGAGAGTGAGACAACTCCGACAAAAGAAAAGAGCGCGATCAGTAGGGACTTCATTAGGGAACTCTGGTCGCTGGAGATGACCATTTCCATTCCCTGTTCACGCCCCACCTCACTGCGCCAACATTTCCTCAATCAGCCCCTTCAAGGCCTCCACTTTCTCGGGCATCTGGTCGGCGAGATTGTTCTCCTCAGAAAGGTCCTCATTCAGATTGTAGAGTTCAGTGCCGTATTTGACTCCCTTGGGAGCTCCGAATCCCCGGCCTTTCTTCGATGTCAGGAGCTTCCACTCGTCTGCACGAATGGTTGCCGCATCGTGGAGAATCGGCGATCGTGCCGGCAGCTTCGCATTTGGATCCAGGAACAGGCCCGCAAAACTGACACTGTCGCGAGCCACGCCTTCGGGAATCGATTCCTGCCCCGCCAGCTCCGCGAAGGTGGCGAAGACATCACTGAAAGCCACGGTGTGATCCGTCACCGAACCCGCTCCCACTTTTTCCGGCCAACGGACCAGGAACGGCATGCGATGACCACCCTCCCAGGCACTGCCCTTGACGCCGCGAAGCGGGCCGGTGGCGGCGTGAGAAAATTGCTCGGTGTTCTCAGCATACCAGACCGGTCCATTGTCACTGGTAAAAAGCACGAGAGTGTTCTCCTCCATTCCGGCTGACTTGAGGCTGGCCATGACCTGCCCCACCACATCATCCACCTGCATCACAAAGTCGCCATACATACCGGCACCACTCTTGCCCAGATACGCTTCGGTGGGCACCCAGGGCGTGTGAGGTGACGGCAAGGCCAAGTAAAGAAAGAGCGGCTTCTCGCCATCGTGATTTTCAATCACCTGGCAGGCTTCTTCGCAGAAACGCGGCGTCACCTCGAGATGTTTGAAGTCGGAACCGATGCCGCCCTCGCGCCAGAAGGCACCCTGAATGTGATTCCAGTTTTCCTCGGTGCCGACACTGTCGCTGGCTTCGACTAGGGTCGAAGGTGGTTCCGTCGCGGTCCGCTGATCGATGTAGAAGTAGGGCGGGATGTCGAGCGAAGCGTGCATGCCGAAATAGGTCTCGAAACCACGGTCCGCCGGCCCACCGGTCATGTTGCCGGGATCAAAAGTGAACCCACCGAGCAGCTCTTCATTTGCTTCACCATTCTGATCAAAGCCGAGGTGCCACTTGCCCACCATTGCAGTGCGATAGCCGTTGTCCCACAGCAGACTCGCGATGGTCGGCTGCCCTTCCGGTAACAAAGGCCCCTTCTTGTCGCTGTTGTTCTTCATGCGAACGGCGAACTCGCCCGAATGAAGCGCGTAGCGCGATGGCTTGCAGGTGGAGCCGCCGGCATGGGCATCCGTGAAGCGCATGCCTTCCGCCGCCAGCTGGTCCAAGTGCGGCGTGGGAATCTTGCTGTCAGGGTTGTAAGCCTGAATATCGCCGTAGCCGAGATCGTCAGAGAGGATGAGGACGATGTTAGGCCGCTCGGCGGCAAACGCTCCCGTCAATCCAAAGGTAAGACAGGAAACCAGGAAAAGTCTGACAGCTTTCATAAGATAAAAAGATTCGTTTCAATCGGAGCCTTTACTCAAACTCCAGCGTCACTCGATCCATGATGGGTTGAACGCCGCTGTCGAGACTCTGAGTCCGAAACTCAAAAGCGAAGCCTTTGCCTTTCGGCAAGTCGCTTGCATCCACGGCTGCCGGAGCCACATCCACGATGCGAGCAAAGCCGGGCTTCTGGGTGTAGGACTCGCTGATCTTCTGCCAGTCCGTCCATTGGTCGACGGTGCCGTCGCCATCCTGGTCCACGCCGACGCGAGCTTCGACCCCATCAACCCAGGGACCGGGGCTGACGAAGTCAGTCTCCTTCTGCATGATAGCGTAGAACTTGCCTTCAGCGAAGCCGACACTGGGGTCAGGGTGAAAGCCTTCACCGATCTCTCCGGACCACTTGAACTCCTTGTTGAGATCATCCGTATGAAAACGCCCCATGCGCATGGACTTGTCGTGGTCGGCTGGATCGTAGTCGCAGAAAAGATGGTAGTGGCGGCCGACCTTGATCACGGTCCAGTCGCCGTAGGCATCCTGCTTCGGTTCGTGAATTTCGTATTCAAGCTCTTCGCCGTTGTTGGACACCTTCATCGACGAATGCTGGTAAGTGCCTTTCTTGCCGGTCGGCCTGGTGCGGTGATCCACCGCCGGCGGGTGCTCGCCGTAGGTAAACCCTTCAATCCCGTCCGGACTGGAGACGCGTCCGGCCAAGGGCGAGTCCCACGCATTCTCGCGCGCATTGATCGGACTCCAGTCCTCATAAATCATGTGGAACGTCCCGTCCTCGTCGCGAAAGATCCCAGCATCCGATCCATGAGAAGGGTCCGCAAACACTTCGCGGTAGTCTTTGCCCTGCACCCCGTCCGTGAGATCGTCATCCACAATCAGGTGAGGGTTCTGGTCGTTGGGCTCGTCGTAGTAGAGGTAGAATTTGCCATCAGCATATTCCGCCGTGGTCATCCAGTTGGACCAGCAAACCGGGCCCAGGTGCTTCCAGTCTTTCAGGTCTGTGCTGTGCCAGGCGTGATAGCCTTTGGCGCTCTTATTGGGGTTATTCTTCTCCCACTCTTGTTTGAAGGCCCGGCGTTCCTTTCCGCTGAGCCCCTCCGGGTATTCAATGGCAGGCCCACCACGATGGGTCGCAAAGAAATAATAGTCGCCGGGAGCGACAGGAAGAAAAACATAGGCATTCCCCGCTCCCGAAGGCGTGATGTCATCGATCTGCTCCCAGTTGTCCCAGACCGGAGACTGCTCAAACACCACCGAGCCGAGCTTGCGCTTCTTGGGGAAGGTTTTGACGACGCTCTGGAAACTGGCCTGGTCGGTCGTGGGTTCCGCGAAGCCGTCGGCGAGTTCCACGTTTTCCGCCCCGCCCTTGGCAGCGGACCAGTCGTCCTGGCTCTCCACGACCCAGGATTCAGCCAGCACGACGGATGGCAACGCAGCGAAAAGCGACAGGGCGAGAAGGATTCGTTTCATCCTATGATGTTGAATGCCTCGCCGCCTCATCGCAACCACGTGGATACGCACGCCGATCTCCCAAATTCGTTGAAACAAATCAAGGAGCCGTGGCCCAGCCATAGCCACTGCCGGACCTTTCCTTGTCGCCTTCCATCTCAGGAATCTCGGCGACCGGAGGCAAAGCCTCGGCCCACTCTTCGTGTTTCTTGGCGAGATGCTGCACCACTTCGGGATTCTGCGCCGCCACGTTGTTCTCTTCGCGAGGATCTTTCTTCAGGTCATAGAGCTGCCACTCGTCTTCGGCATACTTGCGAAAAAGGCGCCAGTCTTTCCAGCGCGCGGCGAGCATGTGGCGGCGCTCGGCGTCTCCCGGCTCGCTGTTGTGCCAAAAGAGATATTGGTGCGCATCCCCTTCTTCCTCGCCGGTCAGGAATGGCACCAGGTTCACGCCGTCACAATGTTCAGGAATCTCGAGGCCCGCAATGGAAGCGATCGTGGAGTAGAAATCAAAGTTGGCGATCATGCCATCGTAGGGCTGCCCTTCGGGCAATACGCCCGGCATCGAAAAGATCGTCGGCACGCGCACCCAACCTTCTTTATGAGTCCCGGAACCCTTGCCGCCGGTGTAGGGAGCGGACGATCCGCCTTCGCTGTTATTGGCGCCGTTGTCACTGGAGAAAATGACCAGCGTGTTTTCGCGCAGCCCTTTTTCCTCGAGCGCTTTCATCAGCTTGCCGACCTGGTCATCGACCGAAACAATCGCTCCGGCGAGAGCGCGTCGATTCTTCGGCGCGGTGGTCCGCTCCATCAGTGCCTCGGGCGCTTCCACGTTGATGGAGTGAACCGCCTCAGGCGACCAATAGAGAAAGAAGGGCTTCTCCTGATGGCGGTCGATAAAGTCGACCATCATGTCGCCATCGTAGTCGGTGAGCCAGACCGTTTCGCCGTCTTCATTGATGCAGAAGTATTTCGAATTGCGCTTCTTGCCTCCGAACGCTTTGCGAACCGCCGGCTTCATCTTCTCGATCTCTTTGTCGGTGTAGACCTTCTGAGGCGCTTTCTTCGCCACTTCCTGGAAACCGACCTGGAGTGGCCCCTGAAGCCTAGATCCGATGTCCCACTTGCCGATCTGGCCAGTCACGTAGCCGTTGTCGGAAAGAAAACGCGCCAACGAGGGCCGATCCTCGGGGATGGGCAGCCCACGTGACATGCCATACTTGCCAAAGCGCTGGCCATACTGACCCATGATGAGCGCACAGCGACTCGGGCAACAAGGTGGGTTAGTGATATAAGAGGTGTTGCACTGCACCCCTTCCGCCGCCAACTGGTCGATGTGCGGAGTGGGAATGTCAGGAGTGCCATAGGTGCCGAGATCGCCGTAGCCGAGATCATCGATGTAGATCAGCACGACATTAGGTTTGCCCTCAGCTGAGGCAAATCCTGGAACCAGCGCAATAAGCGCCATCAATAAGTGGATGATAGTATTTTTCATAAAGCTTTCTCCTGGCCCATGAGGTGCCACTTCCATCTCGGCTAGATCGTCAGCGGGCAGGCTGAGAGAAAAACCGAAGAATTTGGCGTCACATTTCATGATCAACGGAGTAAACCGATGCGCAAAGCATCGCTTTGGAGTCGACCAGTATTAGAGTGGAAGGCCCAAACTCTTAATGGCGCTATCGAGTATAGGTGTCACCGGTTCGCGCGGTTGCAGACCGACTTCGACCTAGCTACCGGTATTTGATTAGATCCCCCAAACATTCATGAATCGTAGAAAATTCCTCCAGACTTCTGCCACTTCGGCAGCCGCAGCTTCCCTGCCCACTTTTTCTATCGGCCAGACCGATGCCGGCAAGAAGCTGAATGTGGCCCTGATCGGTGGCGGCGGCATTGCCAGAACCGCTTTCAGCGATTGCCGGAACCACAATGTCCTCGCCGTCGCGGATGTGGACTTTGCGAGAGGAGCCGATGCTTTCAACGAATTCCCTTCCGCGAAGCAATACAAGGATTTTCGCAAGATGCTCGACGCGCACGACAAGGAACTCGACGCCGTCATCGTCAGCACGCCGGACCACACTCACTTTCCGGCCACTTACGCGGCGATGGAACGCGGTATCGCGGTACAGACCCAGAAGCCGCTGACTCACAACATTTGGCAGGCCCGCACCCTGCAGAAGGCCGCACACGAATTCGGTGTTCAAACCGTCATGGGCAACCAGGGCCACACCATGGAAGGGATGCGACTCATTCGCGAATGGTACGAGGGCGACATGCTCGGAGAAGTTCGCGAAGTCCACGCCTGGACCAACCGGACCACCAGGAACCTCACCAACGCCAAGCGCACCCTCGAAAAACAGCCGATTCCCGCTGACCTCGACTGGGATCTCTGGATTGGCGGCGCCAAGTTCAACGAGTATAACAAGGAGCTCTGCCCCGGCGGCTGGCGCTGGTGGTGGGATTATGGTCTTGGTGGTCTCGGTGACATCGGCTGCCACACCCTCGACATCCCCAAGTATGCCATGGGACTGGGTTACCCCACTTCCGTTCATGTCGACAACAGCATCAATTTCAGCCACGAATACCACGACAATGCTCCTAAGGAAGAAGGCACCACCTACGTGTATGAATTCCCGGCCCGGGGGGACAAGCCGCCAGTCACCGTTTATTGGTACGAAGGCGGACATCTGCCCAAGCTGCCTGAGAGTCTCAAGGAAAACCCTGACATTCCCGGCGGGGGCTGCCTCATGGTCGGGGACAAGAACACGCTCTTCTCACCCGGCATGCGCCCGACAAGCCCGCGCCTCGTCGATAACTGGCTCGAAGTGCGCCGGGAGCTTCCTCCGAAAACTATCCCCCGTGCCGTCGGTGGCCCGATCAAGGAACTCTTCGCTGCCATCAGCGGTGAGATCGAGAAGTGTGGTTCCAATTTCGACTACGCTGTTCCTTTGACCGAAGTCGTTATCCTCGGAACGATTGCGGTCCGATCCGGCAAGACCGTGGAATATGATCCGGAGAGCATGACCTTCTCCGACGCCTCTCTCGATGCCTACATCAAGGAACCGGTTCGCCCGGGTTGGGAATACGGCGAAAACCTCGGGTAAATCAACACCTGGTAAATCAACACCTGGTAAATCAACTTTCGACGAAGCTGGGCGGGATCATCTCCCGCCCTCTTTTTTGATCAGTCGAGCAGCTTGTCGCGATCGCTCTCCCAGCCTTCCTTCGGCTGAGCCTCCCAGACGCGAAGATCCTTGAAGTGCACTGATTCCCCCGAAATGGTGAACCCGATTTTCGTCGTGGAGCCGGTGAACATTTCGTGAGCCCCGATCGAGATTTCATCATCCTCGCCGTCAACCTGAGCCAGCACCGTATCGCCTACCATTTCGAACATGGCTGTGTGCCATTCGCCGTCGGCTAGATCCATTTCGATAGAATTGTATTTCTCACCGGTGTCAGGCCCCTTGTCCTTGTCGTTGTCATCCTTCTGAGCCGTGAAGCCGCTCGCGTTGATTGAAAGGCGACAGAGATGGCCCGTTGAGTTGTCGATCGAAAAAGTCGTGGCGCGGGCTCCGTCGAGTTTGAAGGAAAACTGGATCACGGCGTTCTCCAGCGGGAGGTTGCGCCTGAACGTTGCCGCGTGATCGTCTGCCTCCAGTTCCTTGCCGATGAGAGCGCCCTCTTCATCATTCTTCCACTCGCCGTTGCCCATGCCCCAGCCCTCGCGAATCTCGGAGAGGTTATCCTCAAAAATGACCGAACCGACTTCGGCGAGGATCGGAGAAAAAGCGAGCCCTTCTGAAGCCTCAGCCGCGGCAACTTTGGCGGCTTCCATTTCTTCAATCCAGGCGATGTCGCTTCCCGACAGCTTCTCGAGCGGTACATCATACTGACGTCCGTTTTCCAGCTTCAGCAGCACACTGGATTCTTTCTTTTCGACAAGGCTAGCCTGAATCTCCACCCCGTCGGTATTGGTCCACGTCCGCATTTCGCTCCCCGGAGTGCGCTCGGCTAGTTGAGCGTTAGCAAAGGCAGTGAGGGCAAGTGTCGCAAGAACAACTGTGGGGGCTTTCATATACAAACCGATCCACTGATTTGCAGAGTTCTCAACAGAAAACCTTGGCGCACAAACTCATGATTCGAGCCTCTGCTATTCTCCACCCGACTGAACGAGCCCCATGACATATCCAGCAGACTCGTCGGGGCTGAGCGAGCCACTCTTATCCGAATCAGCGCGTTTGAAGTGGTTGTCCAAGTGGCTTTTGCCCGAGCAGATTGCGGTGAATTCCTTCTTACTGAGCGCCCCGCTGCCATCGACGTCAGCCAGAGCAAACCATTCGTCGGGTGACTGACGGGAATATTTCCACCAGCTAACAGTTTTCAATAACGCTTCCAGTTCCTCTTCATCCAGTCCACCGTCTTCGTCCTTGTCGACCTTCGTGAAGTGATCCGGGCCATGTTTGGGTGAGTGATAGACCCACTTCGCAGATTCGACGTAGTCGAGAGCGCCATTCCCATCGTCATCAGCTTTCTCCAGGACCTGCTCAACAGAAAGAGTGTGTCGATCGCTGCCAAGCGATGCTCTCTCCCCGACTGGTTGGGTCAGATTGATTGAACTGGCGACTCCTCCCTTGACCTTAGCTTTGACGCCATAGCCCTCTTGAATCTCGCGTGCGTCTTTCACCATGCCCACAAAGACGACTTTGGTCGCGTCATCGATCGCCAGATCACGATGAAACTCGCCTCCTTGAAGAATCGTCACCGTCTTGCCATCACCGGAAACAGCTGTCACCACGCCAACGGCAATTGGACTATCCGGCCCCTTGCTGTTCGACTGTGCAAAAATTGCCCCGGCAGAGAGCAGAATCAGAGTGGGTATCAGGGATTTCATTGTGTGTGTAAAATGTAGGAGCGCTGCAGCCACCAAGTCACAGCGCTCCTTTGCTTGGGTAATTTATGAGAATCCCCCTAAGCAAAAATATCATGAACCACCTTGGCTTCAGCCCCACCGACTTGGAACGGCCGGCCAGTTGAAGTCACATAAGGCTCTTCGATGGGCATCCCTGCTGCCCATCCTATGGTGGCGTGAAAATCTTCTACCGTTGTGGGTTTATCAGGAAGACGTCCTTCCGAGTCGGAAGCGCCGTAGACATAGCCCCCCTTGACCCCACCGCCGGCCAACACCGTCGAGAAGCAGAGCGGATAGTGCCCCCGACCTTTACCACCCCAGGTTGGCTTGCGACCAAATTCGGTCGCCAAAACCACCAGCGTGGTATCGAGCAAACCATTGGCTTCCAGATCCTGGATCAGAGCAGCGTAGGCCTGATCAAATGAAGGCGCCACTTCTTCCATATCAGCCTCGAGTGTGTTGTGCATGTCCCAACCTTCGCTGCTCACTTCGACATATCGAACTCCGGCCTGGACGAGACGACGAGCCAGGAGACACCCTTGCCCGAACTGCCCCATACCAAACCGCTCGCGAACCGCGTCCGGCTCCTGGGTAATATCAAAAGCCGAGAGGTCTTCGCTGCGGAGCAGGCGCAGCGTGTTGTCGTAGAATTCTCGATAGGCGGAAACGTTCGCATCCGGATACTTATCCATGAAGCCGACACTCAGATCTTGCGCCAGATCGAGTTTCTCTTTGAGTTGCTCCGCTCCCCCGGAAACATCAACATTCTTGAGCCCGGTCATGGGATTGTGAATTGGAATGGGGCTGAAAGAAGGCTCAAAGAATCCGTTGCCGTAGCGAGGGCCGTCATTGATGCAGGCAGATGACGGCAAGGTGTCGTGACTGCTGCCAAGATAATGCTGCGCCCAAGCTCCCAGGTTAGGGTGCTTCACTGTGGTTCGCTCCGCGAAGCCAGTTCGCATGAAATACTGTGCTGGACCGTGCACTCCAATCTTGGCTGTCATCGTGCGAATCACGGAAAGACGATCCGCCACCTTCGCCGTTTCGGGCAGGTAGGTGGTCACCTGAAAATCTGCAGAGGTGGAAATGGCGTCAGCCGGCCCCTTCGAAACGCCTTCCTTGGGATCGAAGGTATCGACGTGACTCATGCCGCCACGGGCCTGTAGAAAGATGATGTTTTTGGCTTTGCCAAAACCGGGTCCACGAGCGCCGTCAGCGGTGTAGCCAATCGTTGGCAAGACTGTCAGGCCAAGTGCCGATTTTGCGATACGCTCAACGAAGCGTCGCCGGGAAAGGTCGGTATCCAA
>JABSSQ010000251.1 GCA_013213905.1 Verrucomicrobiales bacterium
CACCTATCGGCTCTCGTCTGAACCTGACAGTGCTAACCTCGCGGTCGATCCCCAGAACCACAATCACTGGAGGTTCTCGATGCGACGCCTCACCGCCGAGGAGTTGCGCGACACAATTCTGGCGATGTCAGGAAAGTTGAACCTGACAACACACGGGCCTTGGGTGATCCCGCCGTTGCCGGCAGAGGTCGTCGCAACTTCCTCAAAGCCCGGCAAAGCCTGGCCGGTTTCCCAAAATGAGGAAGATCACTATCGCCGTTCACTCTATGTGCACGTGAAACGCAGTCTTCGTCACCAGATGCTGGCTGATTTCGATCAGGCCGACACGGATGCTCCTTGCGCGGTCCGTTTCGCCACGACTGTGCCGACCCAGGCGCTGACCATGTTGAATTCGGAGTTTGTAAACGACAATGCGGTTCGTTTTGCCGATCGCTTGCGAGCAAATGGGGGCGATGTCAGCGAGCAAATTGCTTTCGGCCTATCACTAGTTCTGCAGCGCGATGCTGAAGAGAGCGAAATTGAGGAACTGATGGGCCTCTACAACGATTTAAAAACGGATATGGGACTTTCCGATAAGGACGCCCTCGATCGGGTGGCTCTTCTCGCCCTCAATTTGAATGAATTTGTCTATCTGGACTGAGTTATGAAAAATAAATCCAAGGGAACTTTTTGTGGGAATGTCAATCGGCGTGAATTCCTGCACAACGTAGGAGCCGGTTTTCCCGCGCTCGCGCTAACAGGGATGTTAGGGCATGAAGGCTTTTTTAATAAGGCCCACGGGGCCATGGCGTCGCAGAACCCGCTCGCTCCTCAACCACCCATGATTGCCGGAAAGGCAAAGAGCGTGATTTTCCTCTTCATGTATGGTGGTCCGAGTCACATCGATACGTTTGACTACAAGCCAGCCATGACAGGTATGGACGGCAAGACAATTGCCGTAAAGACTTTTGGACGTGGTGGTAAGAAGAACGAGGGTCGAATCGTCGAACCCAAGTGGAGGTTCAGACAATACGGCGAGTGCGGAAAGTATGTATCCGACCTCTTCCCGCACGTTGGCAGTTGCGTGGATGATATTGCTTTCATCCACTCCATGACCGCAGATTCCCCGATTCATGGTTCGGCGCTTCTCATGATGAACAGTGGTTCTCTGATCAGCGGACGCCCCTCGCTCGGATCATGGGTAAACTACGGTCTGGGGTCGGTGAATGAAAACCTTCCCGGATATGTCGTGATGCTTGATGAGAGCGGTGGCCCGATTTCAGGTGCCAAGAACTGGACTTCAGGGTTCATGCCGGCGAGTTATCAGGGCACTGTTTTCCGGTCTCAAGGTGATCCTATCTTGAATCTCAAACATGCTGACGGCATGAGCGACGCGGAGCAGCGTCGCATCATTGATTCGTTGAACCAGCTGAATACTAATCATTACTCTTCGCGGCACGACAATTCTAACCTCTCGGCTCGCATTGCCAGTTATGAATTAGCCTATCGGATGCAGGCGACGGCTCCTGAGGCGATTGATCTTGACGATGAGCCCGAAGAGACCAAGTCGCTCTACGGCATGGATGATCCCCGGACTTCCGCCTTCGGTAAGAAGTGTCTTCTTTCCCGCCGCTTGGTTGAGCGTGGAGTTCGCTTCATCCAACTCTACTCAGGTGGTGCCCACAATGATGATAATTGGGATGCTCACGGCGATCTGGAGAAGAATCACAATCATCACGCCGGCGC
>JABSSQ010000252.1 GCA_013213905.1 Verrucomicrobiales bacterium
ATCTGACTTGGATTAAGCCGGAAGATTATCCGGTTGATTGAGAAAGGTAGGGCGAGGCGTCCCGACTCGCCACTGTCTGAGAAATGTGTTGTTCGCAGTGCTGGATTTGAGTGTCGTTGGTAACACGCGGCCGGTCGGGACGCCCGGCCCTACCTCTCTGCTCAACTATTGATTGGCCTTCCTTCATCAAAATCGATATACCAAAATCCCACTTTCGAATTCTATGAAACTCCGAGTTCTTTCTCTTCTAAGCTTGTTTGCTTGCGTGACTGCCAACGCAGCCGATCAGACTAACATTCTGTTTATCTACACCGACGATCAATCGACCCAGACGGTGAGTTGTTACGAGGAAGCGTACCCCTGGGTGAACACGCCCAACATCGACGCACTGGCGGCTGATGGAGTGCGTTTTGAGCACGCCTACATCGGCTCCTGGTGCATGCCGTCTCGGGCTTCGCTTCTGACAGGCCTGCAGCAGCACGGGATCGAATCGATGCGCATGGAGGGCACCTATCCCGGAAGCGAATACGACCCCGACAAGTGCCGCTTCTGGCCCAGCGTGTTTCGTGAAAACGGTTACACCACGGCGCACATCGGCAAATGGCACACCGGAACCGATGATGGCTTCGGCCGTGACTGGGATTACCAGATCGTCTGGAATCGCCCCAAGTACGTGGAGAATTCGCCCTACTACTACGACAACCAACTCATCGTGAAGAACGGCGGTGAGCCGGAGATGACGAAGGGTTACACCACCGACAACTACACCGACTGGGCCGTGGACTATATCAAGGGCGAAGGTCGCGAGGAGGGCAAGCCCTGGTATCTCTGGCTCTGCTACGGTGCGGTGCACGGGCCATTTACGCCAGCAGATCGCCATCTTGATGACTATCAGGACGCAGTCGTCGAGGCGCCGGCTGATGTTTATCCGCCTCGTCCGGACAAGCCTCAGTATGTTCAAGCGATGGAGTTCTGGGAACCCGGCAAAAACGGTGAGCCCGTCGAGCGCAAGGTTCGCGAAGACAGTCCGGTTGGGATGAAAGACATGCCGGGTCGCTCGCTGCGGGACTGGGTGCAGCAGTACCAGCAAGGCGTTCTCGCGATCGATGAAGGCGTGGGTCGTCTTCTCGAAGCGCTCCAGGAGTCAGGGCAGGATGAAAACACGATGATCGTGTTCACTTCAGATCAAGGCTTTGCCTGGGGGCAGAAGGGCTTCAAATCCAAGGTCGCTCCCTATCGCGCTAATGTAGAGGCACCCATGATCATTCGCATGCCGGGAGCGGTTGCCGAGCAAAGCGCTGGGCGTGTCGTGGAAGAGCCCATCGCAGGAGTCGATATTGTCCCGACTTTCTTTGCTCAGGCAGGCATTGAGCTGCCCTGGGAAATGCACGGCTACGATCTGAGCCCGTTGCTGGGAGCCGAAGACAAGGCCTGGGAATATCCAGCCCTGTTGGTCCACACGGCCAAGCAGTATGGATCCAATGCGGATGTGGTCCCTCCAGCAGGAGACCCTAACTTGTATCACGGTCCCGGAATTCCCTGGTATGTGATGTTGTGTGAGGGCGACTACAAATACATCCGCAACCTCATCGAAGGCGAAACGGAAGAGCTTTACCATATGGGCGACGACCCCGAAGAACTCGTGAACCTGGCTCAGCTTGCGGCTCATCAGGAGACGCTCAAACAGTTTCGGGCTCAGGCGATCGAAGAGCTTCGCCGCACCAAGGCCGGCATGGTGGATAATCTGCCAGCCGTTGGCACGCCCGTAAAATGAGCTTCTTCCAAAAGGCGTACGATTTGAGGTGACTAATGACTAATCACTAATTACTAGTCACTGGTAAATGCCCATCGAGGAAGCGATCTCCCAACTGTGCAGCCCGATGGGGTTGTTCCTCATCGTGCTCGGCACGACGCTGGGGGTGTTCGTGGGCGCCATTCCCGGCCTGACCGGGACCATGCTGATTGCGTTGGCCCTGCCCCTGACCTATGGGCAGGACACGGGTTACGCGATGACCCTGCTGATCAGTATCTATGTGGGGGCGATCAGCGGAGGCATGATCACCTCGACTCTGCTGCGCATGCCGGGAACGCCGGCATCGATCGTGACGACGCTGGACGGCTACCCGCTCGCCAAAAGTGGCAAGCCGGAGCGAGCCCTTTCTCTCGGCGTCATGGCCTCGTTCATGGGTGGCATGATTTCCTGGGGATTCCTCGTGTTGCTGTCCAAGCCGGTTGCGCAGCTCTCGACCAAGTTTGGCCCCTTCGAATACTTCTCGCTCGTGATGATGGCGTTGGTGCTGATCGCGAGTATTGGCGGCAAGTCGCTTTCCCGTTCGCTGCTCGCCGGGGTGCTGGGGATTCTTTTTTCGATGCCGGGGATTTCGCCAGCCACGGGACAGCCTCGATTGACGCTCGGATTCACGGCCCTGAACGACGGCTTCGAACTCGTTCCGGTCCTGGTGGGCATGTTTGCGGTGAACCAGATTCTCAAGGAAACGATGTCAGATGGCGTTGTTCCGAAGGCGATTGAGCTGGGTAAGAAACGCATCCTGCCCCGGTGGAAGGATTTCACTTCTCATCTCATCAACATGATCCGTTCCTCGGTGATTGGCACCTGGATCGGAATCCTGCCGGGGATTGGAGCGAACATTGGATCGGTCACGGCCTATGCGGTGGCTCGCAGCACTTCCAAGGAACCGGAGAAGTTTGGCACCGGTCACGAGCCCGGCATCGTCGCAGCGGAGGCCTCCAACAACGCGACGATCGGGGGCGCTCTCATTCCGCTGATTGCGATGGGCATTCCCGGGAGCGTGGTGGAGGCGGTGTTGCTCGGAGCCCTGGTGCTTCACGGATTGCAGCCGGGGCCGCGCCTCTTCACGGACAGTCCAGTGGTGGTCTACACCATCATGGGTGCCATGTTTCTCGCCAATGTTGTCATGGTCATCGTGATGTTTGGGTCGATGCGTTTCCTTGCGCGGATGGCGTCGATACCGAGGGCTTATCTCCTGCCGGTGATCCTGCTGTTCTGCGTGATTGGGTCGTTCGCACTTTCCAATCGCCTCTTTGATGTTTGGGTGATGTTAGGTTTTGGGGTGCTCGGGTTTCTGCTCGAGAAGGTCAAGATTCCCCTGGCGCCTTTCGTGATCGGGTTCGTTCTCTGGCCCATTGCGGAAACGAAATTGAGCGCCGGGCTCATGTCGACCAACGGGGACTGGTTGCCCATCCTGACGCGTCCGATCTCTGCGACCTTCATTGTCATGGCGGTGGTCATGTTACTGATACCGACTCTGCGTTCCCGCTTTCAGCGAAAGGGGGCGGAATCATGAAGCGTCTCGTTCACGGTATTGCGATCCTGGTGATCCTCGCCCTGATCGTTTGGAAGGTGGCCCAGGCGATGGCGCTGCTGAAGGCGGACGATTCCTTTCCCGCCAAGCCTATTGAAATTGTGATTCCCTACGACGCGGGTGGTGGGAGCGACAGCTTCGTTCGCCCGGTGATCAAAGTGATCGCAGATGAGGGCTGGATCGATGAGCCCTTCGTGGTGCTCAATCAGCCGGGAGGTAGCGGCACCATTGGCAGCCGATTGGTCAAAGAAGCGCGGCCGGACGGCTATCGCATTCTCTGTCACCATGAATCACTGATCACCGCAGAGCTGTCGGGGGCGGCCGACTTCGGGCCGGCGGATTTCGAAGTGGTGGCTCAGACGGGCGAGATTGTGCTGCTCATCATTGTG
>JABSSQ010000253.1 GCA_013213905.1 Verrucomicrobiales bacterium
ATATGGCGAGTCAATCCACAACTCCGAGGCACGGGCTGGATCTTCCGTCCCCGTCGCGGCTGGCAGGCGAACTCCGGCACCTTCCCGGGTTCGTTTACCTCGACTCATCTTCATCCGGAGAGGACACCGACTCAGACGCCTACTCGCGCTTTTCTCTGATCGCGGCTCTGCCGGAGAAGGTCATCACCGGTAATCTCTTCGACGAATCCGACCGCTGCGCCCTCGAGACGGCTTACCAGGAGAACAGTTCCTCATCGGACTCGACACCGGATCTCGGATTCCCCGGAGCCGGTCTCTACGGCTATGTCACCTACGAAGGCGAATTCACCTTCGGCCTCTATCGCAACTGCCTGATCTACGAGCACCAGAATCAAAACTGGATCGAAGTCGGAGACCTCTCCAGCCATCGGCAAGCGCCTGCTCCATCCCCCGCGTTTCCCCGGATCAAGTTTAGAGGCGAAATCGAGCGTGAACAGTTCTGCAACATGGTGGCGACAGCGCAGGATTACATCGCTGCGGGTGACATCTACCAGGTCAACCTTTCCCACCGGTTCTCCGCTCACGTTGGCGACCCCTTTAAAACACTCGATCTCTACCATCGGCTTCGCGAACGCTCCCCCGCTCCCTACGCCGCCTTTCTCGATCTTGGCGAACGCGAGATCATTTCCTCGTCTCCCGAGCAGTTCCTCAGCCTGAGCGGGCGCACCATCCAAACTCGTCCGATCAAGGGAACCCGCCCCCGCTTCCGCGACCGTGAACAGGATGAAAAATCCGCCTACGATCTCATCACCTCGACCAAGGAGATCGCCGAACTGATCATGATCACCGACCTGGAGCGCAATGACCTGGGTCAGATCTGCGAGTTTGGGACCGTCACCGCCACGGAACTGCTCAAACTTGAACGCTTTGCCCAGGTGTTTCACCTCGTCTCCACCGTGGAAGGCAACCTGCGTCCCGACATCAGTCACATAGAGGCCCTGCATGCCTGCTTCCCGGGTGGCAGCATTACCGGAGCTCCCAAGAAGCGTTCCCGTGAAATCATCGCAGAGCTCGAACCGTCTCCGCGCGGAGTCTATACCGGCGCTATCGGCTGCTTCGGATTCAACGGCGAGAGTCGTTTCAATATCGCCATCCGCACAGCGGTGAAGGAGGGAGATCAACTGCACTTCCACGTCGGCGCCGGTATCGTGGCCGACTCCGTCCCGGAGAAAGAGTGGGAGGAAACCCTGCACAAAGCCGCAGGAATTTTCCAGGCGACTCAGTAGTCCTGATAATTCGTCACTCCGCTAAATCCGGCCGGTTGAGACGCGTGCGCTCTTCAGCCTTTTCGTGCCGCCATCCATCGATAGCGGCATGATTTCCTGACAACAGCACTTTTGGAACTTCCATTCCCCGAAACTCAGGAGGACGAGTGTAATGTGGCGCTTCAATCATGGTCCCATCGCCGGCAAAGGACTCCTCCTGCGCTGACCTTTCATCCCCGAGAACACCGGGAATCAGTCGAATGACCGCATCAGCCACCACTGCCGCTGCAATGGTTCCATTGGTCAGCACATAGTCGCCGATAGAAATCTCTTCATCCACGAGTGCCTCAACCACACGGTGATCCACGCCCTCGTAATGGCCGCAAAGAATAATCAAGTGAGACAGTCCGGCGAGCCGCTCTGCTGTGGCCTGGCGAAACGGCTGCCCCTGGGGTGTCATCAGGAGCACCTTGGCCTCTTCAGTTTTCAGTTCCTCAACGGCGGCAAAGAACGGTTCGGGTTTCATCACCATTCCAGGACCGCCACCGTAGGGAATATCGTCGACCTTGTTGTGCTTGTCCGTGGTCCAGTCGCGAAGATTGTGAAAGTTGATTTCAACAGCACCAGAGTCGACAGCGCGCCCCATGATACTGGAACGCAGCGGCGCTTCAGCAATTTCCGGAAAGATGGTGACGATATCGATCTTCATCGAGCAAGGCGCGGCCACTCTAGGCCTATTTGCGAAATCTTGCCAGCGGAGACCACCCGTTCCCGGCTTCTGTCGCCAGCAGCACCCTGGTCTCCTTGAAATCACCGTAGCGTCCCTCCGATTCGATGCGAATCACCGTGCTGTCGAGGGAGATGAGATCTGCAATCTCCGCGTATTCGTTTTCGGACAAACCGAGTAAAGCCTGCACCTCGCCCATATCGGTAAACTGGTAGTCATCAATCGTGCCGCGAATCCCGTCATCCCCGTTTCGGACTGCGACAAAGTTCAGGGCGGAATCCTGCGTCGTTCCGGTAACGGCCATGATGGCTTCCCATACCGCCGCATTGAGATCCAGAAGGCCGTCGCCGTGAATCGTGAAGTAGTCACGCCACATCGGCTGGAAACGGGCCACTTCGTCCATGCCTTGCACGAAGAGCATTTGCTCCAGTGAGGTGAACGGCTGGTTCGCCGGAAACTCGGGACGATCCAGGCTCGAGTAGTAGGCATTCTCAGCCCCGTTCGAAAGCATCTCACTGTCGCCGTCGATCCAGTCGGCCAGCGACTCCGTCGCAATGCTGGCCGTTGCGGCGTCCATGCCCCAGAGAACGAACAGTTCCACAAGCGCGACCCGCCATCGCTCATCAGTCAGGCTGTTGACCGGAATCCGACCACCCTCACTGGTGATCAAGACGCTTATTTCCTGCTCAGGTCCAAACCCCTGCTGC
>JABSSQ010000254.1 GCA_013213905.1 Verrucomicrobiales bacterium
AGTGTTAGCGCAACTGGAGGAGTCCGGCATTGATGATAACACCCTGGTCATCTTCACAGCCGATAACGGCTTTGCTCCCTACGTCGAAATTCCCAAGATGTTTGCTGATGGCTACAAGCCCAGCGGTGATTTTCGTGGGGCGAAGGCGACTCTGTTTGAGGGCGGGCATCGGGTCCCGTTCCTGGTGCGCTGGCCGGCAGAAGTGGAGGCGGGCACGAGGAGTGGTGCGTTGATCTGCACGACCGACTTCCTCGCGACCTTTGCCGACATCCTTGGTGACAAAGGCGAGCTCCCTGACAATGCGGCGGAAGACTCACTCTCCTTCCTGCCGGCGATGAAGCAGCGGGGTGAAACGCGAGCCTCGGTGATTCATCATTCCATCGGAGGTCAGTTTGCGATTCGTAAGGGGCCCTGGAAGCTGCACCTGACCGCGAAAAGTCGCGGAGGCTGGGGTGGTATGGCCGGGCAAGCGGAGCTCAATACGGACGGGGAACGCGTCCAGCTTTTTCACATGGGCGATGATCCGGGAGAGACGAAAAATCTCGAAAAGGAGCATCCCGAGAAGATCGAGGAACTGGTGGACCTGCTGGCGAAAGCGATGGCTGACGGCCGGACCACGCTGGGTGAGAACCAAGAGAACGAAGGCTGGCCGATGACGCAGAAAGAGGTGATCCAACTCTTCCCGCAATTGGGTGAGCCTGAATAGAGGGCGGATTCTTAATGATTTTTTTATCGCGTCGGGAAGGGCTTAATCGACGTGGACCTGCCTAAAGGAAAGTCACGGTAGAGCACCTGTCCTAAAACGGTATCATCAATTTGCCTTAACCCATGAACATCCGAGTTAGCCTCATCTTGTTGATCATTTCCGTATCAATGACGTATCCGGAGTTGAGCCGCGGAGAGAGCCCGGACGGTATGGTCCTGGTGCCTGCCGGCGCCTACACACGAGGGGGCGACTTGACGGAAAAAGGAGGTAACTCGTATTCCCACGCAGCGTCCTATCCGATTCACAAAGTGCACGTCGATGCCTTCTGGATCGACGAGACGGAAGTCACCAACCGGCAGTTTCAGGAGTTTGTCGAAGCGACCGGATATCAGACCGTGGCGGAGCGACCGCTTCCCGAGGAGCAGGTGCTTGCCATGGAGGAGGACGCGAGACGAAACCTCGCCCGAATGCAGGTGATGGCCAACAACGCGACGGGGGAGCAGCGGGAGGAAATCCTGATGATGATGGCTTACCTTCGCGAAGCGTCGCAGGTGACGCCAACGGTCGGCGCAGTCATCTTTTCGATTCCCGAAGGGGAACTTCCCGACAGCGAGGATCTCTCAGGCTGGTGGCATTGGGAGCCGAATGTGAGCTGGCGGACTCCGGGAGGCCAGGGGACCACCATTGAAGGGCTCGACGATCACCCGGTGGTCAACGTGACACCCGAAGATGCAGCTGTCTACGCCAAGTGGGCGGGTAAGCGTTTGCCCACCGAGGCGGAGTGGGAGAAAGCGGCTCGCGGAGGGCTGGATCATAAACCCTATCCCTGGGGCAGCGAACTTTTGCCGAATGGTAAGGATCAGTGGATGGCCAACATCTGGCAGGGGGAATGGCCTAACCAAAATACAGAGGCGGACGGCTTCTCTGGAACGGCTCCCGTGAAGCAGTTCCCTCCGAATGCCTACGGGCTCTACGACGTGTCGGGTAATGTCTGGGAGATGGTGTCAGATCGCTACCATCCAAATGCCTACATCCTGCCTTCGGCGACGGTGGATAACTCGAGCGGTCCGACCAAGTCGGAGATGGATAATTTCGAGACGGAGCGAATCGAGTATGTGACCAAAGGAGGTTCTTTTCTTTGCTCGGCAGAATGGTGCAAGGGCTACCAGCCCGGAGCACGCCAACCGATCGACAATGAGAATCCGTCGAGCCACACCGGCTTTCGCTGTGCCATGGATGCGGAGTGAGCGTTGGACCCTGAGGATCCTACTTATTCAGCAGCCAGTCTCTCACGGCTTCGACATTCGCAAACTCAGGAATCCAGTTGAGGTCTGCCGGTAGATCAGTGGTGAACTCGCAGCGCAGCCTGACCGGATGAGCGCCTGATTCGATGGCGGCATACTGATTGTAGATCCGGTCGTCGACGAGAATGGTTTCGGCGGGATTGAGTTCGTATTTTTCGTAGCAATGTTTCAAGCGATCAATCTTGGCGGTGTCGTGCATGAACTGGCCGTGTGACACGCACTCAATGGTGAGGAAGTCAGTGACGGGAGCAAGGATGTCGTTGAGATAGGACATCTTCGCTTCCACGTCGAAAGTCGCTGACATGGTGAACTGGCGATAGCCGAGAGTATCCAACTCCTTGAGCACTTCGATCACATTGGGGTAGAGGGGGCGGTTTCTGAAATACGCCTGGTCAGCACAGAAGTCCCGGTCCATGTCGGAACCGTGTTCTGGGTGGGTTTTTAATTCCAGGGCTCCGTATTCCGGTGCGATAGGCAGAACTTCAGGAAGTTGTTCCCACTTTAGACCCTGATAATCATCCCGGTAGTTGGGATGACCTGTCAGGAAGTGATAGTAGGCGTAGTTTAGATCAGCAAGTACGCCATCTACGTCCCAGAAGATGTTTTTGATCTGGGTGGGGTTAGCTGGCGAAGAAGGTTCCATCCGTCGCTACCTGTCGGTGATGTCGCCGCATTTGCAAAATCTTCCGCAAGGATGAGCGCGGGCTTCAAGATCGCGCCCAAGAAAACAACCATTCCCATACGCCCGGCTCCTCCTTGGCTCGTCCTGAGGCCGTTGCATGATTCGCGCCTTCGAACACAGAGATCTTTACCTTGGTGGAACCAAGCTCCCTGAGCGCTTTCTCCATCGCAGGGATGCCCTCAACGCGGGGTTTGGAATCTTTGTCTCCGACCATGGCCCATATTGGAAGGTCGACCATTTCGTCGATTTTTCCGAGGTCAGGAATGAAGCCTTTTGGGATGATTGCTGCAAAGCGGTCGGGATGGTGCATGGCCCACTCCCAGGTGCCCTTGCCGCCCATGCTGTAACCCATGCAGTAGAGGCGGTTGGTATCTACGTCAGGGTTCTCGCTGAGGATATGGTCCAACATTTTCTGAAGTGAGTCCGGATCCCATTCTCCATCGCTTTGAGGTTCGACTACGATGGCTTCGAATTCTGGATTTTCCGTTTTGATCAATTGGTTGATCGCGCCCTGCCACTTCTTTTGCTCAATGTCCCGCCGGCCTCCGCCGGAACCATGAAGGGTCACGATGAGGGGAAGTTTCTTTTTTGAAATCTCGACGGGCCGATAGAGCAATACCTTGGGTTTGAGCCTGACAAAACCGGAGTTCACGTTTGCCGGGATTTCCACGACCGTGACGCGGTAGTTGCCCTGGGTGTTGGACTGTTTACGCAAGCCGCCCTTGCCTTTCCCCTTCTGGGCAGTGGCGGGCAGGGCGAAGAGGGTTGCCGAAACAATAAGTAAGACGGTGAGAATCTTCATGTTTTTGACGTGGGGCGAAAAGAAAGTCCAGTTCGTCAGTGTAGGGTCAGCGGCTCAATCCTGTCACATCGTTGTTGAGGACTTTTCCGTAATTTGTTTTGGTCGGGAGGGGAGGACCGGAATTTTGCTGCCGTGAAGACGAGCGGGTAGACGAAATTTCTGAATTTCTTAACAGCGTCTAGCCGTAGGATGGTAAATTGAACTGTAGCTCGATACTCAGCATTGCCCATGCGCTCAGATTATTACGTACGCTCAAATGATGAAACGTTTCTCTATCCTTTTGCCAGCTTTCTACCTGACGACATTCGCTTTAGCGGGTCCGGAGGACGATCCAGATTTTTCGCATTCCGTCACTTCTGAGAAAAAGCCGTGGACGGATAAGGACTTCAAAAACAATCCGGATCACTTTCAGTTCGCAATTTTGACGGATCGAACGGGAGGGGTCCGTCCGGGGGTGTTTCCGGAGGCGGTCCGGAAATTGAATGAGTTTCAGCCTGAGTTTGTGATCACGGTGGGCGATCTGATCGCCGGCCGGTCCACAAAGGAGGAGTTGCGAGAGGAATGGAAGGAATTTAATGCCTTCCTTGAGCCGTTTGAGATGCCCTTTTTCTACCTGCCGGGCAATCATGATATGAAGGATCCCACGGGCACAGAGGTGTGGGATGAACTCTTTGGGGTAAGGCATTATTCATTCGTTTACAAGGATGTGCTCTTCCTGTGCCTCAATTCCCAGGATGGTGAAAACTGGCGCCCGCCTTTGATCGGAAAGCCGCAGATCGAGTGGGCCAAGGCAGAACTGGAGAAGCACCCTGATGTGCGGTGGACGATGGTTTTTATTCATCAACCTGTTTGGCTGATGGAGGAGGGGATTGTGATTCATCGAAACGGAAAGGAAACGATCAATCAATCCAATACTGGATGGCCGGAGGTCGAAGCTGCGCTGGCGGGTCGAAAGCACACTGTCTTTGCCGGTCATGTTCACCACTACGTGAGATACCATCGCAATGATACCAACTATTACACGCTTGGGACTACAGGGGGAGGTTCCCGCTTGCGTGGCGTGGCGTTCGGTGAATTCGATCATGCGACCTGGGTCACGATGACGGATGACGGGCCGCGGCTGATGAACATCGCTATCGACGGAATGATGACCGAAGACGTTCACACGGAGGCTCAACATGATCTTTGGAGATCCCTCTATTTTCAGGAATATATCAAGGATACCTTTCCCCTTGAAGAGCAGACCTTGACCTTGCGTCTCAAGAGTGAGTTTGAGCAACCACTCGACGGGCGTCTCAACTGGATCCTGCCATTGAATCAGGACTGGAAAGTGGAGCCAGCCTTGAGCAATGTGTTGCTCCAGCCCGGCGAGGAGAAGGAGTTCATTTTTACGATTTCCTACGAGGGTAGCAGGGAGGACTACTTTCCTGCGCCGAGACTGGATACGAATTTCATCTACGCGGACAGCAAGGTGCATCTGAATCATTCCATTCCGCTACCGATCGATTACCTGGCCCACACGCAAAAACACCCGCGGGAGGCAAAGGCCGGTCGACTGATGACGAAGCCACCCAGGATCGACGGAGATCTGTCGGATGCGGCGTGGCAGAAAGCTGAGAGTCTGCCCTCTTTACTCCCCGGGAACCGCAGTGGGTATGTTAACGTGCCGACAGATATTCGGATTCGCCACGATGAGGAAAATCTCTACTTTGGTATCACCTGCGGGGAGTCTCAGCCCCAGAACATTCGTGCCGAGATTCAGGAGCAGGATGGTGAGGTCACGAGTGATGACTCTATAGAGCTTTTCTTCGATGCAGATCGTGATGAGAATTTCATTCAGGTGATTGCAGTGAATCGCGCAGGCGTGGTGCACGACCGGCGTCGCAGTAATTCCTCCTGGAGCAGCAAAGCCGAGGTTGCGACCGGAGGAGAGGGCAAGGAATGGACCGTAGAACTCGCTATTCCACTCAGTTCACTGGAAGCCGACTTGAGCCAGCACAAGAACTGGGGATTTCAGTTCGTGAGGAATCGTCCTCATGCTAAAGAAGTAGATGTCTGGAATCCGGGGCTCTGGGAAATGAAATACGAGCCGGCTCACTATGGAAGGTTAGTGTTTGAGTGATAACCTGAGTTTTCTAAAGTTGAAGCTACTCAAGTGGGAATGCCGCTGGTCTCGAATCAGAGTCCGGCGAGGAAACGGGTTCTCCTGAATCGTGCCACGCGGATTCTCTAGTTACCGCACCAGCATTTCCTCCAGCGTCAGCTTGCCGTCGTTGTCGGAATCCAGCTTCTTATATTGTTCGGTCAGGACCGGGACGTTGCGTCCCTTTGGGTTTCCAATGAACTCTTCCAGTGTGACAGCTCCATCGTTGTTGCGGTCCCGGTTTATGAAGAACGCTTCCTGTGGTCGGCGCTTTTCTTGAGGCTTGGGAGGTGTTGCTTCAGGAGCGTGAGGACCCACTTCCAGGGCAGGGCCGCCCGGTGATTGAACCGGAGCGGGGTAGGGGGTGGCTTCCGGTTGATCGTAGGGTAGCTGGTATCGTGGGTCCGGCTTGATGCCAGCCGGAGCCCCTGCAAAAGCGGGAACCATTTTACTGCCACGTCCGGCGGGATCATAGCGGGCGCCCGGGAGCAAACTGTCCGACCAGTCGTTGAGAAGTTTTTCCATTTCCTGGAGGCGTTCCGGATGCTGATAGGCGAGGTTGGTGATCTCCGCAGGATCTTCAGCGACATTGAAAAGCACGGTATGATCTTTATCCCGCCAGAGTTTCCAGTCTCCCACTCGAACGGACTGACCCGAGTAGAAGTCCCAGAACATGGGCTGACTGCGCTCAATCTGCTCCGCTTTGCCAGTCAACCGGGGAAGAAGATCGACGCCGTCAAATTCGGCAGGAATCTCAGCGCCGGCGGCGGCGAGTGTCGTGGCGGTAAGGTCGAGGGCAGTCACCATTTCTTCAATGACGAGTCCGGGCTTGATAGTGCCTTTCCAGCTGGCGAACAT
>JABSSQ010000255.1 GCA_013213905.1 Verrucomicrobiales bacterium
GCATCGGGTAGATGGAGGAGTCCGGGAAGGTTCCGACGAAGATGCTCAGTCCGGCGATGATGCCCATGGCGAGGAGCTGGTTGAGCGGGGCTTCCTCGCAGCGGGTGCCGGAGTCCTTTGAGAAGAAGGCAAAGTAGCAAACCTTGAGTCCGGCGAGCAGGAAGACGCCGGCGGAAGCAAAGAGGAGGGCGGCCCAGATCAGGTATTCACCCTGCTTGGCGGCAGTGCTCATGATCATGGATTTACTGACAAAGCCACAGAACAACGGGGCGGAAGTGGAGAGCGCACCGATGCAGCAGAAGAGCGCGGTGATGGGCATCGACTTGTAGAGACCGCCCAGTTCGGTGGCCTTGGTTTTTCCGGTGCGGTAAAGGACCGAACCGATCGCCATGAAGAGCAGTGCCTTGTAGAGGATGTGGCAGTAGGCGTGGGCGGCGGTGCCGTTCAGAGAGAGTTCCTTGCCGAGGCCGATTCCGATGACCATGAAGCCAACCTGGTTGACGAGGCAGTAGGCAAGGACACGCCGGAGGTCGTTCTCGATCGCTGCGTACAGCAGAGGAAGGGTCACCATGACGAAGCCGATCCAGAGCAGCAGGTCTTCGCCCGGGAAAACGCGGGCGAGCACGAAGATGGCTGTCTTCGTGGTGAAGGTGGCCATGAAAATCAGCCCGCCGTAGGAAGCTTCGGGGTAGGTGTCAGTGAGCCACGATCCGATCACCGGCCAGGCGCAGTTGATACCGAAGCCGATGAAAATGAGCCAGGCGCCGGGACCGGCAAGTTCGATCTTGTCGAAGGCCGTGCTGCCTCCGCCCGCGATGTGAATGATGATACCGGCAAGAAGGAGAACACCGCCGAGGACGTGCACCAGCAGGTAGCGGTAGGCGGCTTTGCCGGAGGCTTCAGTCCTTCGTGCCAGGATGCACATGACGGCGCCGATCGTCAGCATCTCCCAGAAGAAGAACATGGAGCAGAGGTCTCCTGCCATGACCACTCCCATGGCGCTGCCGGAATAGAGCAGGCCAGCCGAAAGATCGAGCGGCTTGTTGTCCCGCACGATGTAGAGGATCCCGACAAAGGACAGGATCGTGAAGATGTTGAGGAAGATCAGGCTCCATGCGGCGGCGTTGCCGAGGGTGAGCTGGAAGTCGAGCAACTGGAACGTGCCGTGCACGCCTTTCTCGATCGTGAAGTAGTTGGCAAAGCCAACCAGCGGAACAAGCAGGGCAAAGACCTGTCGGGCCTGTCCCTTGAAAAAGGGAACCAGCAGTGCGCCGATCAGGAAGATAAAAGCCGGAGGAATGAAATCAGGCATCGTTCTCTCCTCCTTTCGAATCTTTCTGGTAGTAGTCCTCGTCGCGCTTCACCAGCGGGCGAAGCACGTACTTGGCCACAAGAACCAGTACGCTGCAGGAAACAAATCCGTAAACGGCCTGGAAACCAGGCCACTTCTGCCAATTCAGGTAGGGGTGCTTGTCGAATCCTGTGATCCAGAAAATCACATCGATGAGTACGAGGAGAGCGCACGCCCCGAGAAGCCAGTTGAAGACTTTTCGGACGTTCTCCTTCTTATCGAACCAGCCGGTCGAATCAGTGGGATTTGGATTCTTTTGCGTCATTTGGCGTTTCGTCAGTCGCGGTCTTGGCGTGCTTTTCCGCGTTGCTGTCTCCGTAGCCTTTGTGGCCGTAGTCGACCTTGCCCGGAGAGGAAATCAGGATGATGGCGAGATAGAGCCCGGCAATGGCAATCGCGATGGCGAATACCTTCGGGTAACCGGGCACGGCATCGTGCTTCAGTTCCTGGATAGGTGTTTCGCTGTCTGGTGAAGTGGCCATGTCAGGATAAAGTCAGAATCAGCCGGCGGTCATCATGGTGGCGAGCTTGAGGAGCAGGCCGGGGAAAAAGAAAAGCAACACGGAGCCGACAGCGGTGATGCTGAGGGGAAGCACGCAGGCCAGCGGCGCTTCCTTGATGCCGGATGAAATTTTTCCGCCTTCGGGGGATTTGAAGAAGGCGCGGTAAATGATGGGGAAGAAGTAAACGCCGTTGAGCACGGAGCTGACCAGGTAAACCGCGAGAAGGGCAAACTGCTGGGCGTCCGCGGCACCCCACATGAGGTAGATCTTACTGAGCAGGCCACCCGTCGGAGGCAGGCCGGTGACGCTCATCGCACCGATGGCGAAGGCAGTCATCGTGAACGGCATGACTTTGCCGAGCCCGTCCATCTGGCTGATGTATTTCTTGCCGGTAGCCACGAAGATGGCACCCGCGCAGAAGAAGAGCGTGATCTTGCCGAAGGCGTGCATCGCAATGTGCATGATGCTTCCCTGAACGGCGTGATCCGTCAGCAGCGCCACGCCAAGGACGATATAGGAGAGCTGGCCAATCGTGGAGAAAGCGAGACGTCGCTTGAGACTGTCCTGGCTCATCGCGATGAGCGAGGAAGTGATGATGGTGAATGCCGCGATCCAGCAGAGAACGAGATTGGCGTCCACCTTGGTCAGGATGCTGTCTTCTCCGGTGCCAAAGACGCCGGTGACAACGCGGATCACACAGAAGACCCCGACCTTCACCACGGCAACCGCGTGAAGCAGGGCGGACACCGGCGTGGGGGCGACCATCGCGCCCGGGAGCCAGGAGTGAAAGGGCATCAGGCCGGCCTTGGAGAACCCGAAGACGAAGGCGAGCAGCAGAACCACAGCCGGCAGGAAATCCATGTCCTGATTCGCAAGCATGGCGGACCCGGCAAAGGAGAGGTCACCACCGCTCTTGAGGTAGGTGAAGATGATCGCCGGAATCCCGAAGGCCACGGAGGTGCCGAGCAGGTGAGTCAGGTAGGTGCGTCCACCGGAGCGGGCTTCCTTGTCCTGGTGGTGGGTGACCAACGGCCAGGTCGCGAGCGAAAGAATCTCGTAGAAAAGATAAAGCGTGAGCAGGTTGCCGGCAAAGGCGACTCCGAGCGTGGCGGAAAGGGACAGGGCAAAGAAAGCAAAGAAGCGCGTCTGGGCGTGCTCCTTGAGGCCTCGCATGTAGCCGATGGCGTAGAGGGAAGTCACAATCCAGAGCGAAGAAGCCACGAGAGCAAACGTGATACCAAGGGCATCGACGCGGAAGACGATGGGCACATTGATACCGGCGATACCTTCGACCAGGGTGGTAGTGATGGTTTTGCCCGAGAGGATGATGGGCAGCATCGCGAGGACCACGCCGAACTTGATGAAGCCGGCGATGAAGGTGGACATCTCACGGAGAAAGATCTCCTTCCTGAAAAGTACAATGAGCGGCACGGCCAGGAGCGAAGCAAGGCAGGCCCAGACGGGAAGCAGGCTGTTAACCGTGTTATCCATTCAGTTTTTCAAATTGGCGGCGATGGCCGGAATTTCCCGGATCAGTTCGACGATCTGGCCGTTGAACACGCCGATCAGGATGATGCCGGCAGCGCTGGCGAGCAGCGGGACATTGGCACTCCAGTGGCTCGGCATTTTCTCCACCTTCTCTTCATGGTGGTCATGGTCGTGGCCTTCGGCGGGTTTGTTGCCGAAGTGGGCGATCTCAAAGATACGGAAAAAGAGAATGGCGTTGATCAGGCTGGAGATCAGCAGGGCGGCGACGTACTCCCAGTGGCCGGCGTCGATACCACCGCGGATGAGGTAGAACTTGCTGAAGAAGCCACAGGTCGGAGGCACCCCGATCATGGCGAGGGCACCAACGATGAAGCCGACCGAAGTCCAGGGCGCTTTCTTAAAGAGTCCTTCGAGATCGCTGATCTTCGTGGCGTTGAGCTTGCGGGCGAAAGTGCCGGCCGCGATGAAGAGGCAGAGCGTCATCATGGCATCGGCGATGATGTGGTAAATGGCGCCGGTGAGACCCCAGCTGCCGCTGTCGGCAAGCCAGGCTCCGCCCACCATGTAGCCAACCTCGGCAATGATGAGATAACAGAGCATCTTCTTAATCTCGCGCTGGGCGAGGGCGAAGATGGAACCGGCAAGGATGGCGATCACGGCGAGCCAGATGACAAGGTCGTTCCAAAGCGGGTGGGCGAAGACCCAGTCGAATCCAAACACGCTCATCATGACGCGGATCATGACGTAGACCGACACCTTGGTCATGAGCGGGGCGAGCAGACAGGAGCTCGTCGAGGGGCAGTAGCTGTAGGCATTCGGAAGCCAGCCGGCCAACGGGAAGAAGGCCATCTTGATCCAGA
>JABSSQ010000256.1 GCA_013213905.1 Verrucomicrobiales bacterium
GCAGCAGGCTGATCAAGCCGGGGAGCAATTGGAAGGGCCAGAGTTGATATCGAAACAGTGCCTTTGGAACCCGCAGGTAGGCCGTGAATCCGGCAAGGGCCTGGCTGACGAAGCGATGAACGGGCATGGAGAATTCAGGAGAGGTGATACAAAATGGGAAGCTCTAAATTGCTGACTCAACTCGAATTTATGGAACGGGTGCCCGGATGGCAAATTTTCTTGTGTTGGTTAGCCCCTCGGAAAAGGGGGGCATGAATAGGCACCAGTTTGTCGATGAATGAATGGAGACACTTTTTAGAGTGTCACCGGGGCCGCGGTGTGATATGGCACTGGCAGTTTGTCCCCAAGTTGAACTGATGACAGCCGATCGCATAAAAACTGTTCTATTGCTGGCGACAGCGAGCCTCGTAATAACCTCAGAGGCTTTCTCCAAGGATCCTGTTTCGAGAACACCTCCAGAAGACTGGAAGCGATTTGAGCAGCAACTGATTTCTGTAGAGGATGCGCAGAAGCTGCCGGAGTCATCCAGGGATACGGAAGATTTTCAAGCCCCGCTCGAGTATCTGGCCCGACATCGCTATTACTGGGTAAATCCGGATGGGAGCAGCTTGACGGTCTATCACGACATTCGCCGACTTCTTGACGATTCTCAAACGGAGGACTTCTCGACGGACTATTATTCTTTCAGTCCGGTGAAAGACCGGATTCATGTGGTTGTGGCCCGAACCATCACGGAAGGGGGCGAGGTGGTTGAAGCTCCAGACGAAGGGATATTTGCGGAGCAGCGTGAGAACCAGAGTAACAGTCTGTTCACTGATAATCGTCGGGTTCGAATTGTCTTCCCGAAGGTAACCCAGGGAGCTGTGACAGAGTCCATTGTTGTTGTCGAGAGTTCTCCCTGGATGGAAGGGCATTGGACCAGGATCAACCTTTGGAATGCTTTTTTCCCGGTGCGGAGTTCTTCGATCGTGGTGGAGTGTGACTCGGGTACCAGCGAGCGCATCACCTGGGATGCCAGGAAACTGGGGCTGCAACCGAAAGAAAAGAAGATCTCCGGAGGTGATTACCGGTTTCATTGGTCTGAAGAAAGTGTTCCCACCATTCCTTTCGAGACTGCGATGCCCAATCTGTATCAGCGCGGGCCCTTCCTTCGCATTGGATTTGAGGCTTCGTGGGAGAGTTTTGGAGAGTGGTTCGCAGGCCTCGTCGAGACGGCTTCATCAGATTCCGAATCTTTGAAGCAGGTGGCAATTGATTGGGCGGGGGACGCTGAAGAGCCGTGGGAAATTGCCTCAAACTTATTTGCCAAGGTAAGCCAGGACATTCGATATACCGGTCTGGAGTTCGGAAAAGGGGCGTTTCAACCTCGCGGGCCGGGGAAGGTCATTGAGACGGCATACGGTGACTGCAAAGACAAATCCAATTTGCTGCGCGTCTTGCTGGATCACCACGGGATTGAATCAAAAATGGTTTTGATTAATACAAAGTTGCCTGGTGATGTGCCAAAAGCGATTCCTTCAACAGGAGTGTTTGACCATGCCATTCTTGCCGTGAAGATCCCGGGCAAGAAGGAGTGGGTCTTCTGTGATCCGACCATGGATGGAATGCCGTTTGGTGGTGTGGCCTCGCGGGATGAAAGCAAGGAGGTGCTCCTGGTCGGCACGGATGGAGCGATCGAGTGGAGCAAGACTCCGTCTGAAAGCGATCATGCAGTCTTGATGAGGGCAGACCTCGAGTTGGATCCCTCCGGGGCCTACTCGGGTTGGATAGAACTTGAGGCGCACGGAAGCCTGGGATGGCTCTATCGACGTCATTTCGAGCGAATGGAGAATCGATCCGACCGGATGCAGGCAGCAATTAGCTCATTCTTTCGTTTCTCAAGGGGGATTCGACTTGCCGATGGAGCTCCCGTGGAGACAGGGAAAGCGAAGGGCGATGCTCCGCCTTTCCACTATCGATTCTATGCGCTGCAAAGTCCGCTGACTTCCGGAGAGTCCGGGAAAACGAGCCGTCTGCATTTGCCCGTTCTGAACCAGGTGATGACCCCGGTAGGAAAAGCGGGGGTAAGAAGACTTCCTTTTGTCTCCGTCGAAGCGGATGTCGAATACGACATCAGTATCAGCCTTCCAGAGGGGTGGAGTGTGATCGATTCTCCGGGGGAACTTCAAGAGAAGGGATACGGGTATGAAATTTCCGCGTCTGTTGAGGAGAAAAGTGAGAATCAGATATCCGGGCATGTCAGGATGAACCGTTTCAAGCGAGAGTATTCCCCGCGCCAGTTTGGAGCGCTGGCTGAATCAGTTCGCGATATGGCTCAGTGGCTGGATACACCCGTCTTGTTAAGTCGGGCTGACGATGAGGGCGCTTCCGAGGGCTTTAGTTTCGATCCTGAGGAATTGCCGAAGATGCCGACTTCCGAGGGCCATGCTGTTTTCATCAATACGCTTTATCCGTTAGACCCCATGGATCCCTACAGCGCGGATCACGAGGCTCGACTGGTAGCATTCGAAAACATGAGGGACCTGTTTGCCAAAGACAATCACCTGGCGCAGTTCACTTCTCGGATCATGGCGGACACAAGCCGTCTCTTCATCGGAATCGATCAAGATGAAGCGGCCCGTATCGCCAAGCGAATGACGAAGGTGGCAGAGAGGTATAAAGGGAAAGTTGAATCGGAACAGACGGCAGCAGCTGAGTTGCTCGTCCTTGGCGCACTGGTTGAATCGGGGGCCAATGAAGCAAGCATCGAGTTAGCAGAGAGTCTGCTCGCTAGAGAGTCGCTCCCATCGATCATTGAGATGTCAGCGGCAGGAGTCCTATGCAGTTTGATTGCAGAAGAGAAACCTGAGAGAGCCCTTGAATTAGCAAGAATCGCGATTCCGAATCAACTGATTGCGGATATGGAATGGAGTGCGATTGCGGTAGTGATGCTGGATTGCGTTGCCCGAGTTTCACCTGAGAGCCTGGGGGCGGAGATTCAGCAGCTTTTCGATACCTACCCGGATCGCTCCGAGA
>JABSSQ010000257.1 GCA_013213905.1 Verrucomicrobiales bacterium
AAATGTGCTTAACCCTCGGAACACTTGCCCCGTCCGCAAAATCACTCACCAATGTGGCGAGCACCACCGGGGCCTCCTCAAACTCCACACTCCGAAACGCCTGGGTGGAAAATGCACCTGCCCCTGCCAAAGTCGAGCCAGCCTCCCAGGTCAGTCCCCCCATCGTATAAACCCCAGCCTCGACCACCAGATAACTGAGCTTTTCTGGAGGATGATAACGATATTTCTGATAGTCCCAGGAATGCAGGCGAATCTCAAAGCCCGATGAATCCACATTGCGAATAGAACTGATCACAGGTTCCTCCGAGTTTGCGGTGGGCGGACCGACAATGACCACAGGTTCCTCATACTGCTTTTCCAGATCAATTCGCAGCCAGGTGCCTTCACTAAGCGATTCCACCTCAATCTCTCCAACTTCCAACTGGGGATCGCGCTTTTCCCAGAACAGCACATAGCCCACTTCTTCCGCCAGATGATCCGTCTCGGCATCTCCCGAAGTTTCTTCTTCCACCATCAACTTCACTCCCGTCTCCTTCAAATTCTTCATCCTCAAAGAAGCCGGATCCGGCTCGTTAACCGTCTGCATGGTTGCCAGAATCATCGGGTCAGTCGCCGTTCTCGTGAACTCAACCTCAGACCATTCGCTGGACACCAGAGCCCGACTGACCAACATATTCATTCCTCCAAAATCGGCACTCCCAGACTCAAGTGCCACCCAACCTACCTCAGCGGAGACAGAAGTCGCTGGAACCAAGTCTTCTTCCACCTGCACCATCACCGAAAACCCATCATCCTCCACCTCTATAGCGCGAGCGACACACGCGATTTCACTCCCTACAACTCTGGACTGGGCGAGCACTATCGCAGCATCCAACGCAACAGAGAAATCAATCCTAACAGCATCTTCCTCGCTCCCAACAGACACGGTGGTGCGTCCCGAAATAACCTTCGCCCCTCCCAAGTCATGTTCCCCAGATTCCAACGCAATATAGGACAGTGATTCTTCAGAATGTCCTCCGCCCAAATACTCCCACTCTCGAAGTTGAAATTCGAACCCTTCTGTCGTCACATTCCTCACAAGAATTGTGCTGGGATCCCATCCTCCGTATGTCGGAGGCCCCATTACGACTACCGGAACTGTTGAGAACGCAGTGTCAAAGCTCACCGTATGCCACTCGTCACGATTCTCCTGCGCCACCGTGACCGAAGCTACTTCCATTGCCGGCATCACCGCTTCCTGGCCGGCGGAATCCAATGGTAAGGCAAATGCCCCGGCTAGGAGCATCAGAGACATTGAAAGTAATGAACGAAGAACCATTCGAATCGATATAGAGGATTTTTTAATACTCCGATTAAACATTGAAGAAAAACTTTGACAGTCTGAAAACATACTAACCTGTCGATGGACTCCTATTCACATCCACAAAACAGTCTACTTAGAAGGAACTTCCCCATGACGCAATGGTAGTATAAACAGGTGCGATCTCAGTCAACACTAACTTTTCTAACATTCTCCCTATTGAATTTTTAGCTTGCGTTTTGGAATGACCGTTTTGACCTTGTCAAGGTCTTCATCCCCTGGCAACACATAGGGCAGCGATTCAATCTTCGGCTCTAAAACGACTCTCGGAGAACCAGCTGGAAGTATTTGCCTACTGCGAAGAAAAGCGATCATCGCATCTTGATCTTCCGCACTCATGCCTTCGAATTCTGCCCGAGCACTGGCAGAATCTCCTCCATGATGAAGTATAACTTCCCGAAGACTCGTGACGTCGGCCCGATGGCCATAGGGAGCCGTGTTACCCGCCCCCCAAAGGCGCTTTGTTACAAACTCCTCAGGCAAAGTCCTGCCATCGGAAGCCACCTCATTTGCGAAATGCGTTTTCTCTTCATCCGAAATTACATGACGTTTAAAATCCGTGTAGGCCTCGACCCAAATTTCACCATCGTCACCGACCTCCAATTTTGGCCCCACAAGATCCTCCAATAGATTGATTTCAATCGACTGTTTACCTGACTCCAAATTTTTCAGTGAGCCATCTGGGAAAATCCCTGGCTCCCGAAAGACAGGAGAATCCAAGCGGAGTCGCGGAATATGGCAGCGGGCACACTTCGAATTCGAAAACAGCATCTCCCCACGCAACACTTTCGCTTTTCCCTCGACACTTCGCGGCATAACAACTCCAGGAACTCCTAAGGTCGCTTGAAATGCGACTAGCGCCGTGATATCGCCGTCTGTCAGCTCTCCACTGACCCCGTCCTGATCGAAATCTAGGCGCCCAGTTTCCTTCCTCCCGAATCGCTCGTCCGCCTGCATCCCGTGATGCATATTACTAGCCGTCACTGTAAAACTCCGCAACGAAACCACGGTCCCCTTCTGCCTCCACGGTTTTACGACAAGATCTGTGTCAATCCCGTCCACTTGAGAGGTGTCAGTTGTTCCGTCAGGATGAGCGACGATTGTTCCAAAGGAAATTCCCTTTGAGTTTAGAGGCCGTTGCACCAACTTACCGTTTTTCTGGGCATTCTCGATTGCGTCTTTTTTGATACGAATGAGATCACCCGATATTTCTCGAGCTAGTGCCTCGATAACCCCTGCTCCATGGAGAGAGGGGGTTCCTCTCTCCATGCTGAGGCGCGGATTGATCGAATAGACAATCGGTTGATGCTGGAGAGGTCCTACGAATGCATTCGCAGTGAAATCTCCTCCCCCTCCCGGAAACGGCCTATTGTGACAACTCACACAAGAGTTCGCGTCCGGCCCCGCGGTCCGAACAAAGTCAGACCGCAGACTTATTGGCCGACCGGTAGGCAAGGGATGGCCAGTAGATCCAGGTCGTCGCCCCCCATCCGACGTCGTAAACTTGGCGACAAAAAGGCGGCGCCCCGCCTCGATCAATTGAGGCATAGTCCATTTTCCATCGATAACATCCTGATGAGAGACATGCCCAGGAATTGCCTCATTCCTTTCGGCCTCCATAAAATCTATTGGAAATTGCACACTTTGCCCCATCAAGCGACCATGTGGCAGAAGTAGTAAAAAAAGATAGATAAGCAGGATATGGCGATACACGGGCTGGAGGCTACTCCCCTTGATTAAACTTGTAAAGAAGCCTTCACAGAAATCAATTGAGTCAACGTAGTCCATGAGACTTGTAACAATCGAACTGGTATGAGCCGGCGACATAGGTAACAGATTGACCGGCGACGTGAGCAACAGAAAAAGGGCAGATACCCTGGACTGATCAACCCCTGATGGACCAAAGACTAGAACTTGGCAATTGGGGTCAGGTATGAAAAACGCTGCATTGAGCGACATCTCTGACTTTCCAGCGATGATGTAGTTCGCAGAAATCGGCTCGTGGAACGGTCAGTAATTGGTGGTTTTTGGGCCCTTGTTTCGCGGCCCTGGGATCGCATCTATCAGGCCATTGAACAGCCGATCGCCGAGTTTCTCCTCGAACTGGCTTTGTTTTTGGCAGGGAGTTAAGGACGGTTCTGGAAGTTGCGGAAGCCGGCGCGCCTCTCCAGCTTCACCTCACGCTTCTGATGAAGTTGCATCACTGAATGGGCTCCGCGATTCTGAAGGAGCCGAACCATTTCGCAAAAGCAGTAGGCCCGGTCGGCCACCACCACGTCATGTTTCCCGAAGTCCCCTACTAATTCGTAGAGTCCACGAACATCATGTTTACGCTCGCGGCCAGCCACTATCTTCACTATTGTCCCAGAAACTTCATGGGCATGGCTACCGCAATCATCGCGGGAAAACCGCAACCTGCCTTCTGCGAAGAAGACTGGGGAAGCGCTGCTGATTCTCGGGAGTATCGAGCAACTGGAAGCTTGTCCCATCGACCAGCTTGAGCTGCAGGCGTCGCCATCGGTCGTGGTCTTCCACTCTCATCTCGGTGTGGCAAGCGCAGAGGGCATCCACGCCATCAAGGAACGCACTAGAGAGACGAGCCCACGCACGACAAAAGACGAGGGGTTTGCCGCTGGTGTATCGAGACCCGCTTCGGCGTGCCACGGCTGCACCGCCGCGAACGTCGCGGAACAAGACTCATTAACCTCCAAAATTTGCGAAATCCAAGCCCCAAAAAAAACAGGATCAGGGAAAACCCGATCACGTTGATTACGTGAAGCATCTGAGAGTTTCTCGATCGGGAGAAAAAAATCGAAAAGAGTTTCGAGGTCGGAGACCGATCCAGATCACACTTTTTCTCGTTCACGTCAGAGGCTTTCGAGTTGACGACGGTGCTGGCGCCCGTGAAGTTTTGTCGAGAAACCCGGCAGGAATTTCGTATTGGTTTTTACATCCTGACATGATCGTATTCAGGGGGTGGGCGGTCATGCACTTTTTTCCAACCAGGGCCTTAATGCATCGCCATTCGGCCCAGGTATCAATTCTATTACTGACGATATCCACGCGCCGATTGCCGCGCTTCATGACGTGGTCGGTGGCATTTTACTATTCGACACTATATCGAGGAAGGCGACTGGGTTTGGCGCCTCCAGGTGCCAGAGTAGTTTAACTGCGACGCGTATCGTAGGAAACAGAAGCTTAGCCGCTTCCTCCTTTACAGAAGTTGCCACTGCTTTGCCGCCCCCTATTTTCTTGTCCCCCAGTCAGGATTTGATTAGATCGAGTGGTGCCTCATCCCGCTCATGGTATCCATTCAAATTCGTGGACTCGTTAAACGCTTTGGCAGCGTTGTTGCGCTGAACCAGCTCGATATCGACATCGCTTCCGGCGAACTCTTTTTCCTGCTCGGGCCCAGCGGCTGCGGTAAGACCACTCTGCTCCGTTCCATTGCCGGTTTTCATCTTCCGGAAGAGGGCGAAATCCTGTTCGACGGTGATGACGTCAGCCAGGTCCCGCCTCACAAGCGGGAGACAGCCATGATGTTCCAAAGCTACGCCCTCTGGCCCCATCTCAATGTCTTCAAGAATGTCGCCTTCGGCCTTGAAGAACGGCGCGTCAAGAAGGCTGAGATCAAGGAACGCGTCGAGGAGGCCCTCGCCATGGTCAAGATGGACGGTCTCGGCAATCGCAAAATCAATCAGCTCTCCGGCGGGCAGCAGCAACGTGTCGCGCTTGCCCGCGCCCTCGTGGTGCGCCCACGCTGCCTCATGCTAGATGAACCGCTCTCGAATCTCGATGCCAAGCTTCGCATCGAGATGCGCACCGAGATCCGCCGTATCTGCAAAGAATTCGGGCTTACGGCTATCTATGTGACTCACGATCAGAAGGAGGCTCTCTCCATCGCCGACCGCCTCGCCGTCCTCGATGGTGGCAACATCGCCCAGGTCGGAACACCAGAGGAGGTCTACCGCCATCCCCGCACGGCGCTGGTCGCCGGCTTTATCGGCGAGACGAATCTCGTCGACGGGCAGGTCGCCTTTCAGTCGGGGGACGATATTTACGTGAAGACCGCCATCGGCGAACTGGTGGGACGACCCTCCGATCCGGACTGGACGCCCCAGCCTGACGAACAGGTCACCGTTTCCGTTCGCCCCGAATGCCTATCGATCGATATCAGCCCTCCGGCGCAGAACGCCATCGCCGGTAGACTGACGGAGTCGACTTACCTCGGGGAGGTGGCCCATTACTCACTCAGTGTCGAAGGGCACGAGGATCCAATTCACCTGTCCGAGCTCAACCCGCGCCGTGTCATTCGCGACACGGGAGAAACGCTCTACGCCACTGCCAAACCCGAGGACGTCGTCCTCCTGCCACCTCGCTGAACGTGCTCCTGCGACTCTCCATCGTTGGTATTCTCCTGGCTGCGGTCCTCGTGGCTCCGTTCGCCTTGCGTCCCGATCCGGAACAAGGCGGCCTCAATCTTGATGACGACGCGGAACGCCTCGTCATAATTACCCCTCACAACGAATCCATTCAGTCCGAGTTCGCCCGGGCCTTCGCCGGTCACATGAAGGAGAACTACGGCCGAACCGTTTTCATCGACTGGCGCCAGCCCGGTGGCACCTCGGAAATTGCCAAGTTCCTCGGCTCCGAATACTCCTCCAGGTTCGAGCAATATTGGAAAAAGAAGACCAAGCTCCCCTTTTCCGCACCGGTCAGGGAAGCGTGGACCAACGGGAGCCTCGACGAATCCGTCGCAACGGCCATTCAACAGGGTTTACTCGATGACCTGACCCGGTTGGATCGGGACAATCCGGAGCCGCTCGCCCTCGCGGCCCGCGCTCTCTACCTCGAATCCGATATCGGTGTTGGAATTGATCTCTTCTTTGGCGGCGGCGCCTATGATTTCCGAAAGCAGGCCTCTCTCGGGCACCTCGTGGGACAGGATGCCTCCGGCAAATTCGGGCCAGCTGTCCTCGCCGCAGAGAAACCGGAATGGTTCAGCGACTCGGTCATGCCCGAAATGGTTTCCGGGGAACCTTTTCGGGACACGGACTACCGCTGGGTCGGGACCGTGCTCTCGGCCTTCGGAATCTGCTACAACGAAGATGTCACCGCTCGCCTCGGCCTGCCTCACGGGCTTCAGACCTGGGATGATCTGGCCAATCCGAAGCTTGCCGGCCAAATTGCTCTCGCCGATCCCACCAAGTCAGGCTCAACGACGAAGGCCTTCGAGATGCTGATCCAGGAACGGATCCAGCGCCTCATTCGCGAGGAAGACCTCAGCGAAGAGGAAGCCGTTCGCCACGGCTGGAACGAGTCGATGAAGCTCATTCTCAAGATCAGCGCCAACAGCCGCTATTTCACCGACTCGGCGGCCAAGGTCCCCCGTGATGTGGCCCAGGGTGATGCAGCTGCCGGTATGTGCATTGATTTCTACGGCCGCACGTTCAATGAGATCTACCGCGACGAAGAGGGCCATTCTCATATTCACTTCGTCATGCCCAAAGCAGGAAGCTCCATCAGCGCCGATCCCATCGGCATGCTTCGAGGGGCGCCTTCTCCGGAACTGGCCCAGAAATTCGTCGAGTATCTCCTGTCTCCAGAGGGACAGAAGCTCTGGAACTTTCAGCCCGGCACTCCGGGCGGTCCGAAGCGCTTTGCCCTGCGGCGCCCTCCCATTCGGAAGGATTTCTACACCCCCGAGAACCAGGTCCACATGTCAGACCCCGATGTGAACCTCTTTGAACTCGCCGAGGGCTTTAACTACCGCGATGACTGGACCGGACACCTCTTCGCTTCCCTTCGCTTTGTCATCAAATGCGCCTGCATTGATCCCCATCAGGAGCAACACGCCGCCTGGCACACCATTATTGACGACGGAATGCCCGCCGAAGGGCTCAAGGCCTTCGAAAACGTCGATCTGATCAGTTACGAGACGGTGATGAACGACATCGCCCCGGTTTTGAAGACGCGGGACAAGGTGGCAGAGGTCGAATTAGCGAGGCGCTTGTCGAACGCGTTTCGGAAACAGTATGAGGTGGTTAGTGATTAGTGATTGGTGATTGGTGATTGGTGATTAGTAATTGGTGATTAGTAATTGGTAGTTGGTAATTAGTCCCGACCACCGACCATCGGAACGAATGAACAAAGGCCTCGCAACGACCATCTACGGGATCACGATCGCGTTTTTTGCGCTGTTCTTCGTCTATCCGATCTGGCACACGGTGAAAGAAGCCTTCGTCACCCCGGAGGGTTCCATCACCTTCGCCTACATCGCCGAGCTATTTAAGAATCCCATTTACGTAGAAGGACTTATCAATAGTTTTTACATGGGCTTGCTCACCACCTTGTTGTGCCTCTTGATCGCCCTTCCCCTGGCCTTAATGGCCAATCACTGGGATTTCAAAGGAAAGGAGATCCTCAATTCGCTGATTCTCGTCCCTTTAATTCTCCCGCCTTTCGTCGGAGCTCTCGGGATCCGCCAGATCCTGGGCCAGGCAGGCGTGTTCAATGCCTTTCTCATCGATCTGGGCCTGATGGACGCCAACGCTCCCTATGACTGGCTGGGTGAGGGCCAACTTCTCGGGGTCGTCCTGATGAACGCTCTTCACCTCTACCCAATCGCATACCTCAATATCTCTGCAGCCCTGGCCAACGTGGACCCTGCCATGGAAGAAGCCGCCGAGAACCTCGGCTGCCACGGGCTCCGGCGCCTTTTCCGGATTACCCTGCCGATGATCATGCCCGGGGTTTTCGCCGGGGCGACCATCATCTTCATCTGGTCATTCACCGAGCTCGGAGTCCCGCTGATCTTTGATTTCAGCCGGGTGACTTCGGTCCAGATCTTCCACGGGATCAAGGATCTGAGCGGTAACCCCTTCCCCTACGCCCTCGTTGTCGTCATGCTGGTGGCCACGGTCTTTTTCTACCTCATCGGGAAGTGGCTCTTCGGACGCGACATCGGGGCCAGCAGCGGACGCGCTGCCACCGGTCGGGTCCTCAAACCGGCCTCCCCCATGGCCAACCTGCTCTGTGTCAGCTCCTTTGTTCTCGTCACGGGCCTCGCCATCCTGCCCCATATCGGCGTCACCCTGCTGTCCGTGTCAGAACAGTGGTACGGCACGATTCTGCCTCAGCATTGGACCAATCAACACTATCTCGATGCTCTCGGTCACCCGCTGACCCTCAATTCGATCGGAAATTCCCTGAAATACGCCTCCCTCGCCACCGGGGTGAACGTCATCCTCGGAGTCGCGATCGCTTATGTCGTGGTCCGCACCAAGCTTCCCGGCAGGCAGTTCCTCGACGCTATGGCGATGCTTCCCCTCGCCGTGCCGGGCCTGGTCCTCGCCTTCGGCTATCTCGCCATGACTCGCGAAGGCCAGCCTTTTGACTTCCTGATCCTGGGCGAAAACCCCATTCTCATCCTCGTGATCGCCTACGCCGTGCGCCGACTGCCCTACGTGGTGCGATCAGCGGCTGCCGGCTTCCAGCAGACCAGCGTCACCCTGGAAGAAGCCGCCCAGAATCTCGGGTGCCCGCCGCTCAAGGCCCTTACCAAGGTCACCCTGCCTCTCATTGCAGCCAATCTCATTGCCGGCGGCCTGCTCGCTTTCTCTTTCGCCATGCTGGAAGTTTCTGATTCCCTGATCCTCGCCGAACAGCAGCAGTATTTCCCCATCACCAAGGCGATTTACGCCCTTGTCACCTCGCTTGGGAACGGCCCGCATCTCGCATCAGCACTGGGCGTATGGGCCATGGCATTCCTCGCGATCACGATTGTGGGAGCCGGGGTAATCCTGGGTAAAAAGCTGGGTGCTTTGTTCCGGGTTTGAAAAAAATCCCAATAAAATAGGATTTCTTTCGTTATAATATTGACAATTATTATAATTTTCATAAACTTTGCTGCATCTGGTTCTTCCAGACAGTTAGATTTATGAACCGTTATAAACTCACACTCCTGCTCGCTGCCCTACTGGGCTCTGCAGGAATTGCCTCCTCTGAGGAGACAGCTGCCCCGGCAGGTGTGAAAGCGCCGTTCAAAAACTACTGGGATGCGAATTCCTGGGAAGCCGGCAGTTCCAGCTCGTTCTGGCGCGCGACTTCCCCAACCCCTCAACCCGCATCTCCCACCAAGAAACTTGCCTCCCGGAATTCCACCCCTCATTCCAAGGGAGCGAGCCCCTCCACTTCTTCCCGAACTGAAACCAACCGTGTTTTACACAGACAGTCCGAGAAGTAACCCGCAAAAGACCTTCGCGTCGGTTGTAAACTGAAACGAAGCCTTGGGAATTGTCCAGCCCCCGCAGGCCACTGCGGGGGCTTTCTTTTTTTCGTAAAGGCTGAAGTCTGAAGGAAGCAGCTAAAAGGGGCATCTGAGCAGGCACTTCTCCCTTCAGCCTGTCTCCTTCAGCCTCTATTCAATTTCCCCCTTTACTTTCCCGAATTACCCCCGATATTCCGCGCCCGAGCGTTTATTCACTCGCCGTAGGTCCTTACGTTCTCCTGAAAGGGAGTCACGCTCGCGTGAGGGAAACCCGGCAACCCACCTACTACATGTCCAAATCACTAG
>JABSSQ010000258.1 GCA_013213905.1 Verrucomicrobiales bacterium
CTACCCGAAACATAACCCCGGCAGGACTTTAGTTTTGAAGTGTCCCACCTGCGGGATCAGGTCAAGTGTTTTAAGGGTCAGTAGGCATTTTAACGGTCAGTCCTCCAATTAAGCATTTTAATTTTGAGGGTCAGACCTTCAATTGTTTCGACTCTTGTCTGAAATTTTAAGGGTCAGACCTTCAATTGTTTCGACTTTTGTCTGAAACGCCCTGAACCCCCAAGCTACCAGGCAGGAGACCGCTGCGATTGTTGGGTGAGGAGCGTTCGTTTTACCACTGCATTTCCCAGGTGGTGGATCGCCAGATGGTGTTCGAGGACCAGAATAAGGAGGTGTTTGCCGCAGATTTCATCGGTCTAGTCGAGCCGTCGCCCGATTCGTAGAGCAGGAGGCGGTGGTCTGCTTCGGGTTCATGTCCCCAGAAATGGACTTTGTTGGCCCGCCGAGTTGGCGGCTTTGTGATGAGAGGTCGTGCTGGTGATTGCGTTACTCAAATTTGTGAATCAAAATTTCACCAGGGTTTATTGCCCAACGACGCGTTATTTCGATCGATTTTTCTGCATCTTTTGGACAATTCTGGCAGTATTCACTCTTAGAGCTAACGCCCAACCTTCACCTTTGCCATGGCCAAACCTTCCGTCGAACTCATTTCCGCCCTTCGCGAAACCGCAGACCGGGTAGAATCCGGAGCCCGATATGAATGGGGGCACATGGCTCACTGCAATTGCGGTCATCTCATTCAAACCGTGACCCAGCAAACCGGCATCGAAGTCGCCCGAAAGGTGAATGACCATCTCCTAGAATGGACCGAGCATGCTCAGTTGCGCTGCAGTCACACCGGACATCCTCTCGAAGAAATGTTCGATGCTCTCGAGAAGCTGGGTTTCATGAGGGATGATGTCATCCATCTTGAAAATCTTTCGGACAAGCGGGTCCTCCGGCACATGGGAGAACGAGTTCATCTCAACCGTAATCAAAGGGGGGATATGGTCCGCTACCTGCGTGCCATGGCTGATTTGCTCGAGAAGGACCTGTTGCGGATGACGGCTTCGATTCTTGTCGCGCGGTCGAACGCTTGACCAATTACGATCGTCGCTATTTCAGGAAAACGAGGAACTTTCGGCACACGAAATTTACGAGGGCCGAGGTGATCATGAACCCGAACTGGGCGATCCAGGGGTTCAGCCCGGCGGAGATCAGGAAGGGGCCTCCGAGCAGACCCGCGCCGAAGCTGGCGAGAGAAATTCCAGTGAAAAGGGAAAACTCGAACCACTTGGAATGTCTGCCGGGGGTGAAGACAAACCAGATGTTGAGCAGGTAGGCGCAGAGGTTGGAAAAGGGGAAGGCGATCAGGTTGCTGATGATGGCATTCTTTTCCTTCACGGAATCGGCAAGAGAAGGACCGTCGAGGTAGTCGTGGGCCGGGAAGTAGCTGTGGCTCAACCAGGTAAAGATGGCCAGTTGCACCACCGTGGAAGCAAGGCCGGAGACGACGTATTTTCCAAACTGCACGGTCGCAGGCGCTTCCTTGGTCGGGAGCCACTTCAGGGTCTCGCGCATTCCATGAGCGCGGCGATGCTCGAGGACGGTGTGGAGGTCCTGTCGGAGGGTTCGGAAAAGCGCCTTGTGCATGAACAGGCGGGAATATGACTCATCGTGCCGGCTTCGCCAGTGAGGATATAGGCACGGGATGCGGATTGATGACTCGTTTGGACACAGTTTCTCTCCGCAAAAGCGCAACTGCTTAATTTTCTGCAGTCCTGTAGTATACGATCGATGCACTCCGCCACCATTCGGAAGACGGCCGTCGCCGTTTCGATCTTTGCTACCACCGCAGCGCTTTCCCGCGCTGATGAAGGGATGGTTTTCTTCGAATCAAAGATTCGTCCGGCCCTGATCAAGCACTGCTACGAATGCCATTCCGAGGCAGACGGGAAGAAAAAGGGTGGTCTCTGGCTCGACCGAAAGGCTGGCTGGGAAGTCGGGGGTGATTCCGGTCCAGCGGCGATTCGAGGCGACGTGGACGGCAGCCTCCTGATTCAGACGATCCGCTACGAGGATCCGGATCTAGAGATGCCGCCGAAGACAAAACTGCCCGATGCGGTGGTCGCGGACTTTGAAAAGTGGGTCGCGATGGGACTCCCGGACCCGCGAGTGGAGGGCATGGAAACCGAGGCCGGCGGGATGACCGTCGAAGAGGGGCGGAATTTCTGGTCCTTCAGTCCCCGGAAAACCGATTTTGGCGGCCGCGAATCGATCGACGACTTTATCGACGCGAGGTTGAAGGAGAAAGGCCTCGAAGTGGCGGAGCAGGCCCTGCCGGCCCATCGCCTGCGCCGGGCGCGGGTCGACCTGACCGGCCTGGTCCCGACGCTGGAGGAGCAGCTGCACTTTGAAACTGATCCGAGCGAGGAGAACTGGGAGAACTTCGTGGATCAGTGGCTGGAATCGGATGCTTTCGGCGAGCGCTGGGGGCGGCATTGGCTCGATATTGTCCGCTACTCGGATTCGAGCGGTGGCGGACGGGCCATTCCTTTTCCCGACGCGTGGCGGTTTCGCGACTACGTGATTGATTCATTTCGCCAGGACCGTCCCCTCGATGAGCTGATCGTGGCTCATGTCGCCGGCGACCTGTTGCCCTACGAAACCCAGCGGGAGCGTTCTGAGAACCTGACCGCGACGGGATTCCTCGTCATGGGGCCGATCAACTACGAGAACCAGAACAAGGAGGAGCTCAATTTTGAAATCATCGACGAGCAGGTCGATACCATCGGCCGGGCTTTCATGGGCCAGACCATTGCCTGCGCCCGCTGCCACGATCACAAATTTGATCCCATCCCGACCAGGGACTACTACGCCCTCGCCGGGATCTTCCTGAGCACCAATTCTGTGACCCACTCCAATGTCTCCAAGTGGCACCAGGAGCCGGTTCCGCCCACCAGGGAGGCGAAGCAGGCGATCGAAGACTACCAGGTTCAAAAAGCAGCGGCCGACAAGGAGGTCGCCCAGTTGAAGAAGGAGCTGGCCAATCTCGGTCGCGGCGCCGGGAAGAAGTCGAAGCAGGTCGCGTCGAAGGTGCTGCCGGGCATCGTGATCGACGATGTGGAGGCGGTCAAAGTGGGCGAGTGGAAGGAATCGACTCATTCACCGCGCTTCGTCGATGCGGGTTACATCCACGACCTCAACGAGGGGCTGGGGGAGAAGTCCGTTCGCTTCGAATATGTCTTTGAAAAGAGCGGTCGTTACGAGCTCCGGGTTTCCTATGCCGCAAGTAGCAATCGCAGCGCCAAGGTCGGTGTTTCGGTCCAGGCCGGTGCCATCCAGGAGGCGCATACGGTCAACCAGAAGCTCAAGCCGGAATACGACGAACTGTTTCAGTCCATCGGCGTTTACGAAATCGAGGAAGGCGACGAGTCCGTCGTCGAATTTGCCAACCAGGGCAATGGCGTCGCGATTGTTGATGCGATCCAGTGGCTGCCGCTCGACCTCACGAAGGAGGAGGATAAGAAAGAAGCCAAGGACGACGGCGGAAAGAAGGATCCCAAGGTCCAGGCACTGGAGAACAAGCTCGCCAAGGCGGAGACCAAGGCCAAGCAGCTCGCTAAGAAAGCGCCGGCAATTCCCCAGGCCATGTGTGTGGTCGACAACAAAGCCGAGGCCATCGGAGACACCGAGATTCGCATCCGCGGGGTCGAAGCCAGTAAGGGCGAGATCGCTCCGCGAGGATTTCTCGAGGTGGCCAGCCTTGGCGAAGTGACAATTTCAGAGGAGAGCAGCGGTCGTCTCGAGCTGGCCGAGTGGCTGACCGATGCGAATCACCCCCTGACGGCCCGCGTGCTGGCGAACCGGATCTGGCTGAAGCTGATGGGTGAAGGGCTGGTGACCTCTCCGGACAATTTCGGAACGACAGGCACGCC
>JABSSQ010000259.1 GCA_013213905.1 Verrucomicrobiales bacterium
GCCTATCGCACCGACGACGGATCCGTCTACTTCGACGTGCGTTCTTTCCCTGCCTACGGACAGCTTTCACGACTCGCTGAGCGGGAAATAACGACGGGAGAAGTCGATCGCGAACAGTCCGACGAATACGATCGAGCCAGCGCTGCCGACTTCGCCCTGTGGAAAGCCGCACGCCCCGAAGACGGCCCGAATCACTGGTCCTCTCCCTGGGGTGAGGGCCGCCCCGGCTGGCACATCGAATGCAGCGCCATGTCGATGAAACACCTCGGCGAAAGCTTCGATTTACACTCGGGCGGAGTCGATCTCGTCTTTCCTCACCACGAAAACGAGATTGCCCAGAGCGAAGCTGCCACCGGGAACACCTTTGCCCACCACTGGCTCCACGTTGCCCACCTTACTGTCGAAGGGCGAAAAATGAGCAAGTCGCTCGGCAACCTCTACACGCTTGAAGATCTCGCCGAACGCGGCTACACCGCCATGGAGCTCCGCTACGTTCTCATCTCCGGATCCTATCGCCAGCCGCTCAACTTCACCTTTGATTCCCTCAGCGGGGCAAGCAAAGCGCTCACGCGTCTGGCAGACTGGAAAAGCCGCCTTGGAGATCACCCTGATTCCGATCTCACCGGCAATAAGGACTTCGGGCCGTTCGCTCCCGTCTATGAAGCGCTTCTCGCCGACCTCAACACCCCCGAAGCCATCGGGCGACTTCACTCAATCGGTCGAAAAACTGTCGCCGATGCCGAAGCCGGTCGTCTCTCGCCCGCCGAAACCGAAGCCGCATGCCGTGGACTTACTCTCGTTCTTGAGTGCCTTGGACTGGAACTGCCCACCTCTCAGAGCACGACTTCTCCATCAGCGACGGAAGCCCCCGCGTGGGTGAACGCACTCGCCGCTGAAAGGCAAGAAGCCCGCAGTGCTCGCGACTGGGATCTTGCCGATCAACTCCGCGATCAAATCCGTCAAGCCGGCTGGGTCGTTCTCGACAACACTGACGGCTTTACCCTGGAACCCATCAACGCCAAACCTGAACTCACCCATCAAGAGGAGCAAGCATGAGCGAAATGTTAGTCACCCCTTCATCCGGAGCACCCACCGTAAAAGCCGACCCTCAGTCCAGCAACGACACTCGAGGCATCCCTCTACAGCAGGTCGGTATCAGCCGGGTTCGCTACCCTGTCCTCGTTTCCGGCTGGGAAGAAGATTCCGGGCAGCAACGCGAGGTGGAAGCTTCCTTTGACCTGACCGTCTCGCTCGACGCTACGAAACGCGGCATCCATATGAGCCGTCTCATTGAATCGCTCCACCATTGGAACAAGCCGCTTGCTCCGAATTCGCTGCAGGAATTTCTCGAGGAACTCAGGCACCAACAGGGAGCTGAAAGCGCTGCGATAAGCTGTAACTTTACCTGGTTCATTGACCGGCCTGCCCCCGAAACCGGAAAACCTGCCTGGCAAGGCATCGAAACAACCTGGCATGCGAGCCGGGACTCACACGGCGGCCGCAGCGGCTACACCATAAACATCCCCGTCACGACCCTTTGCCCCTGCAGCCGGGCCATCAGTGACTACGGGGCTCACAGCCAGCGCAGCTGGATTCAGGTGAAGCTGGATTGGTGGCAGAACTCCGACATCGTCTCCCCCGGAGAGGTTTTTGAGAAACTTCAGCACGCAGGTAGCGCTCCGATCTATCCCCTTCTCAAACGGCCGGACGAACGCCACGTCACGATGAAGGCCTACGAGCAACCGGCGTTTGTAGAAGACACCGCCCGGCGGGCTGCCACCCTACTCGGTGAAGATCCACGCATCTCCGACTTCCAAATAGAAGTGCGGAATGAAGAGAGCATTCACACCCACGACGCGATCGCAATTATCACCTCCGGCAACCTGCCGGAATAACACCCAAGTGAATTCTATGAACCGACGTAACTTTCTCAAAACCAGCTCCCTCTCCTCAACCGGCGCTCTAGCCGCCGCTTCTCTCCCCGCCGCCCTCGCAGAAACTGCCGGGGCAGCAGCTGTTAAGCATTCATTCAAACTCAAATATGCTCCTCACTTCAACATGTTCAAAAACTCGGCTGGGGACGATCCCGTCGATCAATTGAAGTTTGCCGCCGAACGAGGTTTCACAGCTTGGGAAGACAATCGTTTCAAAACCCGCCCGGTCGAGGAGCAGGACCGAATCGCCGGGGCCATGAAGGATCTCGGAATGGAATGGGGGGTGCACGTTGCGCATGGCTCCATTGGAAAGCAGACTTTCACGATTAGAGACGAGGATGTTTGGAACGGTGTCCTCAAGGAAATCGAGGAATCAGTAGAAGTGGCGACCCGTTGCGGTTTCAAGTGGATGACCGTTGTCCCCGGAAACCTCGACGAAAGTCCGAAGAGTCGCCTCGAAATCGGATACCAGACCGCCAACGTCATCGAACTGCTCAAGCGTTGCGCCGCACTCTTTGAACCACACGGCCTGGTCATGGTATTGGAACCGCTCAACTGGCACACCAACCACGGCGGGGCTTTCCTGGAACGTTCAGATCAGGCTTACGCTCTCTGCAAAGCAGTGAACAGCCCGTCCTGCAAAATTCTCTTCGACATCTACCACCAGCAGATCACCGAGGGCAACCTGATCCCTAACATTGACTTAAGCTGGGATGAAATTGGCTACTTCCAGATCGGAGACAATCCGGGGCGCAAAGAGCCAGGCACAGGCGAAATCAACTACCGGGGAGTCCTCAAACACATTTATGACCGTATGAAAGCCGAGGGACGCGATTTCATCTTCGGAATGGAACACGGGAATTCGATGAAGGGCGTCGAAGGCGAGGAAGCCGTTATCGCCGCCTACGTTGACGCCGACGATTTCGAAGTCTGACTCGTTGGATTCAGAATCATCTCCAGCAGAGACTGCCAGGGTTAAATCGAAAGAGCTGCCTTTCTGCGAGTCCATTTCAATGGCATCGCGCTCCTAACTTGAAAGCACTTGCCCGAATGAAATGCGTGCTGATTGGATTCGTCCGCCTTTACCAGATGTTGGTGGCTCCACTGCTACGTATGGCAAACGGTGGCCAGGGGCATTGCCGGCACGATCCTACTTGTTCCAACTACGCTATAGAAGCTATACGAGTACATGGGCCTATCAAAGGGAGCTGCCTCGCGACTTGGCGTTTGCTTCGTTGCCATCCCTGGGGCACCCACGGCTACGACCCGGTACCTCCCGCGAGCTCCAATATCGGCGATGATGAGGAAAACTCCCCTCGCGAAGAACACTGTCCTTGCTGCGCCGATGAACCTTCGTTGGCCCTCCAGAACGGTGAATTACCAACCGCGCAAGCTCGCCAAACTGGTTGACTACCTCACCCTCAGCGAATAATCATCGAAGCAGAGAAATCACCCCGCGCAGTTGCCAATTCCTCAACCAAGTGCCAATTTCCGATTGGTCCGAAACCGTCAAGACGACGCGCCTTTGATCCGCCACGCCCCGCCCCATGAACGGTGAAGAACGCCCCGAAACCACTCGTCCTCTCTTCGACTTCACTCCACCGCCCCCCGAAAGCCAACGGGAAATCGCCAACCGGAAGGAAGAAGCCAAGCGTGTCGTAAAACGACTCGCAGCGATCATTGAAGATCACCGCCAGTCGGCCATCCCTCTCGACATTAAACTGGGCGCCACCGAAATCGCTGCCGTGATCAGCGCTCTTCGCGAGCACGCGCGAGGTGGAACCGGAACTCCCGTCCCCGGCGCTCGCGATGAAGTCCATGGCTACGTTCTCAACCGCCTCTTCGACGAGCTGGTCGAAGAACCCAGCAATATTCTTTTCACCACAAAAACGGGACCGGATACGATTCGCTACGATGCCATGAACTGCGAGTTCTGGCTGGAATGCCTCGACTACCTCGAGGCGACTTTCTGCCCTCCGGAAGATTCTTAGCGTCGAAGTGGAATATGGATACTCCCCGTCTCATGGCAATCTGCCTCACGGCCTGCCTGTCACCCCTATTCACCGCCTGTGAGCGAGCGATCGACGAACCGTTATCTCTCACTTACGAGGTAGTCGCAACGTATCCCCATGACATCACCGCCTCGACCCAGGGGCTGCTCCTGCATGAAGGCGTCTATTACGAGTCGACCGGAGGTTACAATGAGTCGACTCTCCGCCGGGTTGATCCTGAATCAGGACGGGTCCTGAAATTACGTCACCTCCCGATCAAGGCTTTTGGCGAAGGGCTTGCCCTGCTCGATGATCGGTTGTTCCAGTTGGAGTGGACGAACGGCACAGGATTTATCTATGACCGCGAATCATTCGATCGTGTCGGCGAGATCCATTACGAAGGAGAAGGTTGGGGCCTCGCCTGGGACGGCAAACATTTCATCCTCAGCGACGGCACCGACACTCTCCGTTTCATGGATCCGGAATCGTTTACCGAAGTCCGGACAATCCAAGTCCGCGATCACCTCGGGCCGGTCGATCAGCTCAATGAGCTCGAATTCATCGAAGGCAAGGTCTACGCCAACCGCTGGCACCACGACGACATCGCCGTGATCGACCCAACCTCCGGAAACGTGGAAGCCGCGCTGAATCTCGCCGCCCTGGAGCGCCCCCGCCCCCGAGACCCCGAATCCGTCCTCAATGGAATCGCCTACGATTCCGAGTCAGGCCTCCTTCATGTCACCGGAAAAAACTGGCCGCGGGTTTACGTTTTGCGAGTGAACGAGTGAGCCAGGCTAAAATCGAAAGGTTCCTTGTCGTACCCGGGATACGGCATGGCATGAGTTTTGCATGAGCAATATCAAATTCGAATTCGTCCAGCCCACCACTTGAACTCTCGGAGAGAGGAATGCATACCCGGAAAATTAAAATGAAGAATTTCAGACTCTTTCTCTTTTCTGCTGTGTGCCTGGCGAGCAGCGCCTGTTCCACGAATGTGAATGAAGAAACAAAAAGCTTTTTCACCGTTTTGACCGAACCGCGCAGCGATGTCTCAACAGAAGAAGGCCGCAGAGAGAGGGAAAAACGGATGAAACGCCGCCAGCGAGAACAGAGGCAGGCTATCCATCAGATCAGTCGTGCAGCGAGAATCCACTGAGCAGCTTTTCAGACCACTTAGTCGACGACGCGCCAGTTTCCAGAGAAGTGCCTCGGCCACCCGCCAGAACTTCCAGTTTGGAGGGACTCCCTGTCCTATCCCACCTGAAACCCAGTGTGAGACAAATTCGAAAACGTAATACTATTTCAGGTGAGAAAAATTTCTTATCTGCAAATCCTGCTTATTCACAACGCATTACGAATCCCCAAAAAGCCAGGCCGATCCATTGCTTGGGAATATTCGAAACACTTTTGTCAGCCAGGATTGCGGTTTTCGTCCTATCTACTGGCGAACTGCCAAGTAGTTCATTTCACCGGAGAGAAACTCCTCTCCTATCAAACAACCCCCAAAGTCTAACAAAATCCATGATAGCAAAATCCCCCACTCTAGTCGCCGTTGCGCTGTTCGCTGCATTCGGATTCTCCACAGCATTCGCTGACGTTAAGAGAGTCACCAAAGGTCGATCAGGTACAGTCGTAGCCAAAGCTGCTCCAAAACCCGAACCACAGGTGAAAGCCAACTCCGGTCAACGTGTCA
>JABSSQ010000026.1 GCA_013213905.1 Verrucomicrobiales bacterium
GTGGTCGGTGATCAGTGGTCGGTGATCAGTGGTCGGTGATCAGTGGTCGGTTGGTTTGGTGAACTCGTAAACGGTTGCGATGCGGTGAGGCGCTTCGCGGTAGTATTGGGCCCGTACTTTCATCCGGATGGTTTGACCGCCGAACTGAGCCGCGTCCTGGTAGGTCAGGCCGCTGGGCTTTTCTTTGAATTTTTTAGCCGGAATGCGAAAGGAGATGCCATCTTCTCGGTGGACATAGAATTGTGAAGTTGTCAGGTAGTCGGCTGCGTTGGGATCTCCGGTGACTTCGAGGCGGCCGGTGATGACGATTCCTTCCTCCTGGACGACGCCTTCGCCAAGCGGCATCATGTAGGTGACCTGGGTGATGCGATGCCCGGTCTTTCCTTCTTCCCGCGGAACGCATAAACCTTTGATATGATAGCGACCCATGGCGAGTCCCTCGAGATCCTTCATCGCTGCCGCGCCTTCTTCGGAGACAGAGGCACAGTGTTTGCGGGGCTCGTCAGGGAGAATCAGCGTGGAGAACTTGTCGGGATCCGGAACGAAGAATTCGTGCACGCCGTCGCGCTCGCGGGTTTTGCCTTTGAGATCGAAGGTGATCTCTTCGGCGTGGACGGATCTAAAGACAATCGCGAGAGTGAGAGTAGTGATGAGGTAGGACTTCATTGGTAGTGCATCGAGTATCTCCAAACGAACGCTGAAGTGTAAGAGCCGATTTCGCGGTAGACCCGCTTTGAGCAGATCCCAATCCGTGAAAATCTGTGTTCCATCCTTCTAATCCGTGCCTTCTGAATTTTGCACGGAAGAAACACGGATTGAAATGGATTTACACAGATGGTGAAGCTGGCTGCAATAATAGAGGCGAAGTTTCACCGAAGAGAGGCCCTAACAATCATCCCGCTCTTTCAGGAACGGCAAAGCACTCCTACCAACCATTCAACTGGGCAATGCGGCCAAGGATGCCGATGCCGTATTTGCCCTGGCGGTTGCCGCCGTTGTCGATGTAGTTTTTCACCAGTGGCAGGGCGGGTTCACCCATCCAGTCGAGCACGTTGTGCAGCATGTCCTCGTTTCTGCAGCCGTTAGTGAGCATGTCGTCGAGGGTGGCGAGAGCCTGCTCGGATTGCCCGAGCTTGACGAGTGTCCAGGCGGCCATCATGCGAATTTCGTCTTCGCTGTCCTCGAGAGCGGCGGTGAGAGTGTCAGCGGCGGCGGCGGCGTCCTCTTCCAGCAGGTGGAGACCAACGATGCCCCACCAGCGAAGACCTTCGTCCTTCTCGTCCTGGGCACTGACAAAAGCCTCAAGACTCGACTTGTCGCGAGCGAGGGCCTCGTCTGCGGCGTCGAGGTAAGTAGCGAGTGGGTAGAGCTTTTCGTCACGCACCATGTCGTAGATGGTGAGTCCGTTGGCTTCGGCGCGGCGCACTCGAATCTGTTCGGGGAGGAGGCCGGAGTCGTAGAGCTCTAGCTGCTTCTGGCGAAGCGCCGCTTTGAGCTTGTTGATCTTCTCCTGGTGCTCGGGGGCATCGATCAGGTTGTGGACATTGTCGAAGTCGGTTTCGTTGTCGTAGAACTCCTCTGAGACGCGGGGCTCAAAGAAACGGCCGGTGACCTCGTCGGTCTTGCCTTCGCGGTGATGTTGTTCCCAGGCCGGGGTGGCTTCGGCTTTCCAGAGGTAGGCGAGGTGCTGGCCGGCGGGAGCGTAGGGGACGTAGTTTTTGTGATAGGAGTAGCGCTTGTCACGCATCACGCGGACGCAGTCAACGCGCTCGTCAGCCCGCTCGCGGAAACCGAGGTGATACTGGGGCTCTTCCTCGATACCCTCGCCGAGAAAGACGGTGCCCTGAAAGCTGTCGGGAATGTCGGCCCCGGCGAGGCTGAGCCAGGTCTTGGGCATGTCGACAAAGCTGACGAGACGATCGATCACGGCTCCGGGTTCGTCGGCCGGGTAGAGGTGCTTGAACTTCTCGGGGATGCGAACCACCAGCGGGCAGTGAATTCCGCTGGAGTAAACGAAGCGCTTGCTACGGGCGAGCACGCCACCGTGGTCGGAGCAGTAAATCACGATGGTGTCGTCAGCGAGGCCGTCCTTTTCGAGTTCGGCGAGACACTGGCCGACTTTCTCGTCCATGTTTTCTACGGCATCGGCGTACTTGGCGTAGGTTTTGCGGATCTCCGGCAGGTCGGGGTGATAGGAGAACAGCCTCATCTTAGCGGGATCGTTGCGGGTGTTTTCGTTGTCCCCGTGGGCCCTGCTCTCGTGGCTGTCTCCGTAATTCACGACGGCGAAAAAGGGTTGGCCGGGAGCGCGCTTTTTCCACCCATAGGTGACCTTCTGACCCTTGCCGACATCCCAGGCGTCGTAGTCGTCGCGGCCGCCGATGTTGTAGTCGGTTTTGCCGGGATTGGAGGTGTGATAGCCGGCTTTGCGGAGCAGGTCCGGGTAGTAGGGAATCCGGTCGTGAGGAAAGTCGTAGCGGCTCCGCATGGGCTGTGAGCCGTTGGAGATGGCATACATGCCGGTGATCCAGCAGGAGCGGGTCGGGGCGCAGACTGCGGCGTTGTCGAAGCAATACTCATAGCGAAAGCCCTCGGCGGCGAGTTTGTCGATGTTGGGAGTCTTCGCGTTGGTGCCGCCATAGCTGCTGACCCAGGAGATGCCGTTGTCCTCGCTGGTGATCCAGAGAATGTTAGGGCGTTCTTCGGCGAGAAGCGGGTGAGCCTGCACAAACAGGAGAGTCAGGGCAGTGATGAGACAAAAGATGAGGCGAATCATTGGGGTGGGGAAAGGTAATGGGATCAAGGTGGAGCGAACAAGCGCTATTCGAGCCGCTTAAAAGGCGGAATCAAGGATTGCTGCGGGTGTGACTGAAGAGCCACTTGAAGAAGTCGGGGTCAGAATAGGGGCGACGGGCGGCGTCGTGCCCGAGGTCGTCGTAGACGATCAGTTCTGCCTGGGTACCGCCCGCTTTCTTGATGGCGGCAAGGATCATTTCTCCCCGGTCCATCGGAACGACTTTGTCTTTCGCTCCGTAATAAGCACGCAGGGGGAGAGTAGCGAGGTTCTTTCCCCAGAGGTCCAGCTGAGGAGTGATGTCTTTGGGACCACCGGGGCCGATGCCGCCGACCATCGGAGCGACAGCGGCAAAGTGCTGTGGGCTGACTCCGGCCCAGGCGTAGGTGCCGTAACCGCCCATGCTGACGCCGGTGAGGTAGACCCGGTCAGGGTCGATGGGTAGAGTGGCAAGCAGATGTTCGAGAAGGAGGTCGAGGTCAGATGGCACCCAGCCACCCTTGGCTCCGAGCTTGATGGGATTCTCAGCCGCCTGGGGGGCCACGACGATGGCATCGATCCCCGCCTCTTTCATCGTCCGGAGCGGGCCCATGGCCGCCCCCTTGATCTTCTGGATGTCACGACCGGTGCCACCACCACCGTGCAGCACGATGAGCAGTGGCCACTGGTCAGTGCCTGGTTCGTCGGCCCCGTAGAGCCAATAATCCGGGTTGAGCGAAATCGTTTTCCCGGCCGTGGACTCCGGCAGGGTGCGAACCTCTCCGCGCGCCGGCTTCTCCTGAGCTGAAACGACGGTGAGAAGGGAGAGGACAAGAAGGGTGCAAACGGCTTTCATGGTGGACTGCCTGATCGGAGCAAAAGAACCGAGCCGGGTCAACGGTGCATTGCGTGCATCAACCGAGGAGGGAGAGACGTTTGGATAACCTGCCGAAGTTTTTTGCGCCAGTTGCTGAGACAGGCTGGAGAGCGGATAGAGCAGGACCATGTTTCGAAGTTTGCTGACCCGCCTCCTTTTTTGTGCTGCCTGCCTGGTATCCCCGACAGTGGCTGAAGAGTCCCCCACCAATATCATCTACCTGATGCTCGACGAGTGGGGCTACTTCGAGTCAGGGCACATGGGTAATCCGGATCTGATCACCCCGAACATCGATCAGTTTGCGGCCGAGGGAATGCGATTCACCAATGCGTATGCCGGAGCTCCGGTCTGCGGCCCGACTCGCTGTTCCTTGCTGACGGGACTGCACTCCGGTCACATGTCGATGCGGGCCAACAACGGTTTCGCCCCCATTCGTGCAGAAGAACCGACGCTGGCCAGCATGTTGAAGCCGCTCGGTTATGCGACGGGAGGCTTTGGAAAATGGGGAATCGGTGGACGCGGAACCTCAGGAGTTCCCGAGAAACACGGCTTTGATGTCTTCTTTGGCTACTACGACCAGGTGCATGCCCATACCTTTTATCCCCGCTACCTGATTCGAAACAGTGAGGAAGTGCCGCTTCCCGGTAATGATGGCTTAAGCTTTTACGAAGGGGAAACTCATGCCCAGGATGTGATTTTCGAAGAGTCGATTCAGTTCATCAAAGATCACCAGGATGAGCCCTTCTTCTGCTATCTCCCCTGGACGCCACCCCACGGACTCTGGGGGATCAACGAAGATGACCCTTCGTGGCAGTTGTTTAAAGACAAGCCCTGGACGGCCGGACAGAAAACCGAACGTGATTCCCGGGTCTATGCGGCTTTCATGCACATGGTCGATCGTCAGCTGGGCGCTATCATCGATTTGCTCAAAGAGTTGGAAATCGATGACAACACCGTCATCTTTCTTTGTGGCGACAATGGCGGAAAGGACTATTTTGCGACCGAGGATCGCCCGCATGGTTTCTTCGGGCCCAATTTCAACCGTGAGACCGGTGAGCGCTTTCGTGCCGGTAAGGGATCGCTTTATGAAGGCGGTTTGAAAGTTCCTTACTACGTGCGATGGCCCGCCAAGGTGAAGCCGGGCGCCGTGAGTGACCACTTGTTCTACTACCCTGACGTGATGCCGACGCTCGCTGCCATCAGCGGTGCGGATTGTCCGCCCACTGACGGGCTGTCTCTAATGCCGACGTTGACCGGGCAAGGGGAACAGGAGCAGCATGACTACCTCTACTGGGAATATGTCGGTCAGACGGCCGTTCGGGAGGGGAATTGGAAAGCCTATCGAGGAAAGAAGGGCGATTGGGAGTTGTATGATCTTTCCTCAGAAGTTGAGGAACTGGACAACGTTGCCAGTGAACACCCTGATGTGTTGAAGCGACTGATCGCCCTGGCAGAAGAGGCCCACGAACCGATCCAGCCGGGGGAGATCTACGATCGCGAATTGACCGACAAGGATAACCGGCAGGCTCCGCATGAGCGGAATCTTGAAAAGTTAAGGGCTTCCCCGGCAAGATAGACGGGCNGGCTCTGATTTCCGGTTTCAACNAAGCCGGAGCGAGGGACGACGGTGATGTTCGACCATAGCGTCNATGGTGATCACCGTGCCGGTTGCTCGGAGAGCAGAATGTCAGGTGATATCCGCCGCAGTTGGCGGCACGCAGTCGCCCCTAACTGGCCAGAGCTTCGAGTGGCGGAGCGAACTGAGTCAACTCGATTCCCTCCACAGCAGCCTTGTACTCATCCATATTGGGAATGCGCCCAAGAATGGCGGAAAGCACGACGACGGGTGTCGAGGCGAGGAGGGACTCGCCCTTTTTGCGCTCAGAGTCTTCGACCACGCGTCCCTGGAAGAGACGGGTCGAGGTGGCCATGACGGTATCGCCCTTGGCGGCCTTTTCCTGGTTACCCATGCAGAGGTTACAACCGGGACGTTCGAGATACATCATGTTCTCGTATTCGGTCCGGGCCTCGTTCTTCGGGTCATCATCATCGAAGACGAAACCGGAATACTTCTCGAGCATTTCCCAATCACCCTCCTCCTTCAGCTCATCAATGATGTTGTAGGTCGGGGCGGCGACGACGAGAGGCGCCTGGAATTCCACCTGACCTTGCTGCTCTTCGAGGTTGCGTAGCATTTGAGAAAGGATCTTGAGATCGCCTTTGTGCACCATGCAGGAACCAACAAAGCCGAGATCAACTTTCTTTTCGCCGCCGTAATAGGAAACAGCGCGAATGGTGTCGTGCGTGTAGCGTTTCGAAACCTCATCGTTGTTCACGTCCGGGTCCGCAATCATCGGCTCCACGATCTGATCGAGATCGACGACGAATTCGGCAAAATAGTGGGCATTCGAATCTGGAGTCAGGGCGGGTTTCTCACCAGACTGGATTTCGGCAATACGAGTGGATGCCTGGTCGACGAGTCCCTGGAGGACCTGCTTTTCATTGTCCATCCCCTTGTCGATCATGATTTGGATACGGCCCTTCGCAATCTCGAGGGATTCGATCAGGGTGGCGTCCTGGGAAATACAGATGGAGGCCTTGGCCTTCATTTCCGCGGTCCAGTCAGTAAACGTGAATGCCTGGTCAGCCGGCAGCGTGCCGATGTGAACTTCGATGACACGACCCTGGAAAACGTTGTCGCCGAACTGCTTCAGCATCTGTGCCTGGGTCGCGTGAACCACGTCACGGAAATCCATGTGATCCTTGAGGTCACCCTTGAAGGTTACTTTCACGGACTCGGGGATGGGCATGGTCGCTTCGCCGGTGGCGAGAGCGAGGGCCACGGTTCCAGAGTCAGCTCCGAAAGCGACACCCTTGGACATACGGGTGTGGGAGTCACCGCCGATGATGATCGCCCATTCGTCCACGGTGAGGTCATTGAGAACCTTGTGGATCACGTCGGTCATGGCGTGGTATTCACCTTTAGGGTCACGAGCCGTGATGAGTCCGAAGCCGTGCATGAACTTCATCAACTTGGGAATGTTTGCCTGGGCCTTCTTGTCCCAGACCGAGGCGGTGTGGCAGCCGGACTGGTAAGCGCCGTCGACGGTCGGGGAAATGATCGTCGCGGCCATGGACTCGAGCTCCTGGGAGGTCATGAGACCAGTGGTGTCCTGGGAGCCCACGATATTTACTTTCACGCGAACATCCGAGCCGGCGTGTAGAATGGCGCCTTCGGTCGCGCCGACGACGTTCCGGTTGAAGATCTTCTCAACCGCAGTGAGACCCTGTCCGTCATGTGAGATCTCTTTCGAAGGTGCGAAGACGGCATCGGGCTCGACGCCGAGAGTTGAGGCGGCAAAGCTCTGAAGCTTCTTGCCGAAGACGACCGCGTAAGAACCGCCGGCTTTAATGAACTCGACCTTCTGAGGGGTCAGGGCGGAGGAGATGTCGGCCAACTCGGTGTCACCGTTGTAGAGCTTTTTCTCCCGGGTGTTGATGGTGAGCACCGTCCCGGTATCAACGGAGTAGGTCTGTTCCAGGACCGGATCACCGTTGTCATCGAGGACTGGATTGCCGTCGGCATCCAGCTTCTTGACCCAGTTCTTGAGGTCGATACCGATACCGCCGGTCACGCTGACGGTGGTGAGAAATATAGGGGAAATGCCGTTCGTTCCCGCCACGATGGGCGCGATGTTCACGAAAGGCACGTAGGGGCTGGCCTGCTTTCCGGTCCAAAGAGCGACATTGTTCACGCCGGACATACGAGAGGAGCCCACTCCCATGGTGCCTTTCTCTGCGATCAGCATGACGCTCTTGTCGGGGTGGATATTCTGCAGCGCCTTGATTTCGCCCTGGGCTTGCTCGGAGATCATGCACTTGCCGTGCAGCTCGCGATCAGAACGTGAGTGAGCCTGGTTACCGGGGGAGAGAAGATCGGTGGAGATGTCGCCTTCGGCCGCGATGTAGGTGACGACCTGGATTTCTTCGTCCACTTCCGGAAGCTTGGTGAAGAACTCAGCTTTGGCGTAGCTCTCGAGAATCTCGGTCGCAAAGCCGTTTCCGCCGCGATGAGCGGTAGCGAGACGGTCTGTGTCGGCTTCGTAGAGGAAGACCTGGGTCTTGAGCACGTCGGCAGCGCTGCGTGCCGTTTCTTCATCGTCACCAAGGGCGAGGTCGAGAAGCACCTCGACGGAAGGACCGCCCTTCATGTGAGAAAGCAGTTCAAAGGCGAAAGCGGGCGTGATCTCTTCAACAATAGACTGACCGAGGATGATCTCTTTGAGAAACTGAGCCTTCACGCCGGCAGCGCTCGTGGTGCCGGGGAGCGTGTTGTAGATGAAAAACTTCAGGGATGCCTCGCGATGCTCATTCTCCAGGTCCTTGATTTGAGCAATGATTTCCGAGAGCAACGCACCGTCATCAATGGGCTTGGGATTCAATCCCTGGGTTTTTCGCTCTTCAATCTCGTTGAGGTATTCCGAATACAGGTTCATAGGGCGCCGCAATAGTCAGCCGAAGCTTTATAATTTCAAGAGGATTGGCTTTCGTTCCATTTTTTGGAACGCGCAATCGGGGAGGTCTCTTGATTTACTCCTGAAGCGCCGAATTTCAAGGGCTTGAGGTGGAAAATCCGCCGGTATACGCGCCGACTTCCCGAGAAAATCAGTCCTTCCTGAAGTGACGCAAATGGTAAATCTGATAGAGCGGGGGGGGACAGGCTCACGAAATATCCTCAAGGCAAGCGGCGGCTCGATTCAGCAATTAGGGGAGGCGGCGCTGTCAGACCGAGCCGCGCCGTCGTGACGATTCTCCTCGCCGATAGCGAAAGGGCCAGCGATAGGACTTCGCAAAAGCCGGGTGATTGACGGGTTCGTACTGGGCCGGGACAGGACTGGCGCGGCCGGCTTCGACTTCGTCCCGCCTCCAGTTTCGCGAAAAATACTCATTCGATTAGTGTTATTTTGTCCTATTAATTGAGAATGCGTCTCAAATTCAGCTTGCACCCCTCCCATTTTTGCCTAGCAATGGTTACCCATTATGAATCAAGACACTACTCATCCGATGATTGATCGCTTACTGCGTCTTTGCGCGAAGGCTTTTCTTTCGGTTCTATTTGTAATTCCAGCTTCTGGCTTTGCCCAGCAAGAGCTGGATGACACCATTGTGGTCGGGGATCGACCAGCGCCCGCGCCGCGTCCTGCCCCGGCCCCGGCCCCAGTCCAGCCGGCTCCGGCTCCTGAACCAGTCATGATTGACCAGCCTGAGCTCGATCTCAGCCCATTGATCATTTCTGACGAGGTGACTGCGCTGAAAACGCCGACTCCGTTGATCGACGTTCCACAAAGTGTGACTGTTTTTTCCGAGCAGCGGATCGAAGACCAGGGGATCACTCGCCTAAGACAAATCGTCGACTACACTCCCGGTGTGACCACCTCGCAGGGTGAAGGACACCGAGACGCGGTTGTTTTCCGTGGGCAGCGTTCTACCGCCGACTTCTACCTCGACGGAGTTCGTGATGATGTGCAGTACTACCGTTCGCTCTACAACATTGAGCGTGTTGAAATTCTGCGTGGACCCAGCGCCCTGACCTTTGGTCGCGGCGGTACTGGCGGAATCATCAACCGGGTTTCTAAGAAGCCGGTCATAGGCTATAATTTCGGTGGATTTGACGCTTCGGTGGATACCTTTGGTGCGGCGCTCTTCCAGTTTGACTGGAACCAGACGCTCGGAGCCGAAAGCTATGCCACCAGCGGTAAAGGTGGTAAGGGCGGCAAGCAGATCATTTCAGAGCCGTGGGGTGGCTTCCGACTCAATGCCTTTTACGAGCACCTCGAGAATCATCGTGACTTTTATGACGGGGACCGATTCGGGGTGAATCCGACTCTCGCGATTCTTCTCAGCCCGGACACACGCCTCGACCTCTCATACGAATACAACAATTTCGATGAATTCATCGACCGCGGAATCCCCACTGGCGCGAATGGGCGACCTGTAGCGTCACTGCGTGACGTGGTTTACGGCGATCCCGACCAGAACTTCTCTACCTTCGAGGCTCACACCGTCCGCGCATCCTTGACCCACGATTTCTCAAGTCGCTGGCAGGGGCGCGCCACCGCTTTCTATGGTAGCTACGACAAGACCTACCAGAACTACTACGCATCCGGCTATGACCAGCCTACTAACATCGTCACGATCGACGGCTACGTTGATAACACCATGCGGGAGAATTTCGTGCTCTCGGGAGATCTTGTCGGCCAGTTCGACACCGGTAATATCGGGCACACGGTCCTCATTGGCGCTGAATACATCAACCAATCGTCTGACCAAAACCGCTACAACACCATGTGGGACACCACGGGGAATGATAAGGAAATGTTCAATGCGAGCACATTCGCTTTGAGAAACGGTTCAGGGATCAATTCGGTTGGCAATCGTGCCACCAACGATTTCACGACCTCCTTGAATGACGACACCAGAGCGACGGTGGACACTTACTCCTTTTTTCTTCAGGACGAAATCGCGTTGGGAGATTACGTAGACGTGGTGCTTGGTGCCCGTTTTGACAGTTTCGACATCGAGGTTTTCGATGCCGTTTCCGGCACAACCCTCACTCGCCAGGATGACGAGATTTCTCCACGCCTCGGCCTCGTAGGAAAGCCGACTGAGAACGTGTCGATCTACGGAAGTTACAGCGAGACATTCCTTCCGCGCAGCGGAGAGCAGTTCGCCAGCCTTGGTAAGGGCGCGGACGCTCTTAACCCTGACGTTTTCTCAAATCTTGAAGCAGGAATCAAGTGGGATATTGAAGACGATCTCGGACTCCGTCTCGCCGTCTTCGAAATGGAGCAGAGCTCCCCACAGCCTGCTGACGGAAACCCCGCCACTCTTGATGTGATCGACACTGAAACGACTGGCTTCGAAGCTGAGTTGACTGGTTTCGTGACCGACAACTGGTTTGTGTCCACCGGATACACCTATCTCGACGGTGAGCAGGTCAATCGCATGGGGGCGACCGGGCTTCGCCCTCGCGAAATGCCTGAACACATGTTCTCAATCTGGAACCAGTTCCAGGTCAGTGAGCGTCTCGGACTTGGTCTCGGGGTGGTTTACCAGGGTGAAAGCTTTGCCAATAACGGAAACACTGCGATCCTGCCGAGCTACAC
>JABSSQ010000260.1 GCA_013213905.1 Verrucomicrobiales bacterium
CGAAAGTGCCACGGTAACGTTTGACTACGCCATCAGTGATGGAAATGGAGGAACCGATACTGCGACCGTGACCGTGACCGTGAATGGTCAGGATGATGCCACCGTAACCGCCCCGGATGCAGTGGCGACGGACGAGGAAACGGCCGTTACGATCGATGTATTGTCCAATGACAGCGATGCTGACACCAGTGACAACCCCTTGTCCATCGCGAGTGTGACTCAGCCATCCTCAGGTTCGGTAACGAATAACGGGACGGATGTGACTTTTGACCCGAACGGCCAGTTCGATAGTCTTGCGGTGGGGGAAAGTGCGACCGCCAGTTTCACTTATACGACGGATACTGGCGCGGCAGAGAATGTGACAGTGACGGTCAACGGCGTTAACGATGGTCCGGCGGCCGCCGATGACGTGGCTACTACAGGTCAGGATTCACCAGTGGCGATTGATGTTCTGGCGAATGATAGCGATCCGGATACCAGTGATTCACTGATCGTTCTAGGCGTTAATCAACCTCCCAAGGGGCAGGTGCAGATTTCTGGTGGCAACCAGCTCGTTTTTGATCCCTCGGACGATTTTAATGACCTCGGTGCCGGTGAAAGTGCCACGGTAACGTTCGACTACGCGATCTATGACGGCAATGGAGGAACTGACACGGCTACGGTAACGGTGACGGTGAACGGAGCTGATGAAGCAACGGTCACGGCGCCGGATGTCGGAACGACGGATGAAGAGACGGCCATCAACATCAATGTGCTCGCTAATGACAGTGATGTAGATGCGAGTGACAACCCGTTGACCATTGCCAGCGTGACACAGCCGGTGGCAGGGCTGGTCACGAACAATGGTAAAGATGTGACTTTTAACCCGAACGGAGATTTTGAAGACCTCGCCGTAGGGGAAAGCGCGGCAGTCACGTTCACTTACACCACTGATACCGGGATTACCGAAAGTGTTACGGTCACGGTAAATGGGGTCAATGACGGACCGGGAGCCGTTGATGATGGCGCATCCACCAATGAAGAGGATGCGGTGACCATTGATGTCCTCGACAACGACACCGATCCGGATACGTCTGATGACCTCGTGATTCTCGGTGTTGATCAGCCCGCCCGGGGAAGCGTTTCAGTGAATTCGGATAGTGAGATTGTGTTCGATCCGGAAGGAGATTTTGAAGACCTCGATGCCGGTGAAAGTGCCACGGTGACTTTTGATTATACCATCAGTGATGGAAATGGAGGCACCGATACCGCGACGGTAACCGTGACGGTCAATGGAGCAGACGACGCGACAGTTGCAGCTCCGGATGCCGACATCACCGATGAGGATACTGCGGTGACCATCGATGTGCTGGCAAATGATACCGATGTTGATACGAGCGACAACCCGTTGTCAGTCGCCAGCGTGACGCAGCCGACTGATACCGATGACGGCACGGTGGTGAACAACACGACCGATGTGACCTTTACCCCGGGTAGTAACTTCGACAGCCTGGCTGTCGGTGAAAGCGCGACAACAACATTCACTTACACCACGGATACGGGCGTAACGGAAACCGTCACCGTCACCGTTAATGGGGTGAACGACGGGCCGGTAGCGAATTCCGATTCAGGTTCGACGGACCAGGATAACGTAACCACGATCGATGCCCTCGATAATGATACAGATCCGGACGTCAATGACACGCTGACCGTAACGGGAGTGACCCAGCCAACTCGCGGAATCGTGACGGTTGATGCGAGCGACGAACTGGTTTTCAATCCGAATGGTGAGTTTGATTATCTCGGCGCAGGCGAGAGTGCCACAGTTACGTTCAGTTATGACATTGAGGATGGGAATGGGGGTACGGACACTGCGGTTGTGACCGTGACCGTGACCGGTAATGACGATTCCCTCGTTGCTGTCGGCGACTCCGGTTCGACCGATGAAGATACGGCTGTTTCTGTCGATGTCCTGGCCAATGACTCTGATCCGGATACGGCGGATAATCCTTTGGCGATCGACTCATTTACCCAGCCGAATCCCGGGAGCGGAAGTGTGTTTCAGGTTGGGGATGCCCTCGTTTTTGATCCGGGTAATGATTTCGGGAGTCTCGCAGTAGGGGAAACTGATGTCGTCAGTTTTACCTACACTGTCATTAATCAGAGCGGAGCGAGCGATGTCGAAACGGTTACGATTACGGTGAACGGGGCTAATGATGCACCTACCGCGGTAGATGATTTTGAATCTACCGGCCAGAATGGGACTGCCAATATCGATTTGCTTGGCTCCGATGATTCCGCATCGGCGGATAGTGACCCTGACGGAGACGCGCTCTCCGTGATTGAGGTGGATGGGAAAGTGGCCGGAGGAACTGTGACCCTGACAAGTGGAGCGACTCTAACATTGCTCAGTGGTGGAACGGCAGACTATGACCCCAATGGTGCGTTCGATTATCTTGATGATGGTGAGAGCGCGACGGATTCCTTTGATTATGTGATTTCGGACGGGAATGGTGGCACCGATACAGCGATGGTCACCGTGACTGTCAGTGGAGCGAACGATTTACTCGAGACGACTCCTGATGCTGGAGCTACGGGGCAGGATTCCCCGGTGACAATTGATGTGCTTGCCAATGATGTCGACCCTGATACCTCCGATATGCCTTTGGGAGTTCTGGCCGTGACGCAACCGTCCCGAGGATCAGCGACCAACAACGGAACCAATGTGACCTTCGATCCGGAGTCAGATTTTGACTATCTCGCGCCAGGCGAAAGCGCGACCGTTTCGTTTACCTATACCGCTCAAAGTCAGGACGGATCGACAGCTGTTGAGACGGTGACGGTGACGGTGAGCGGAGAGAACGACGGTCCGGATACCCACGAGGACACCTTGCATACGATGGAGGGCATTGGTGGGTCTGTTGATGTGATTCAGAATGACTCAGATCCTGACTCCCCTCAACTAACAATCACAGAAATCAATGGGATTGCGGTGATGGCAACAGAATCCGTCGCTCTTGCTTCGGGTGGATTTGTGTCGGTGATGGAAGATGGTCGGGTCTACTTTAATCCGAACGGAGACTACAGTTCTCTCGGTTATGGAGAGACCGCAATCGAGTCCTTCACATACACGGCTCAAGATGACGGTGGAGCAACCTCAGTCGAAACTGTTTCGGTGGTGATCGAAGGGGTTGATAATAAAGTTCAAACGGGTGGTGCCTATCAAGTTCTGTCAAATCAACTATACGAGATTGTCCTCGACCCAACTGATGAGTCGATTGAGTACGTGCCGATTGGAGCACCCCTCCCGTTTAATTTCAATTCCATCGCATTCAACGCGAACGACAATCTCATCTACGCGAATACTTCCGGGGGTGATTCTGCGCTTGGAGTAAATGAGGATGATGTCATCCAGATCAATCCGTTCACCGGTGAAATCGTCGGTAATCTCGGCCAGTTTACCAATGACCAGAATGAACCGATTCCAAGTTACGCTGGCGTAATTAATGCAGACATCAATGTCTACTATGTGAACGGCCCCGCCGATTCAGGTGGCAACACAGCCTATGCGATCGATCTTGATACCTACGCAGTCACTCCGATTGGGGTGCTGCCGGGTGCAGATTTTGGAGTTGATGTAAACACGGGACTGATCTGGTCAGTCTCGGAAACTGAGTCCTATTCTCTTGACCCGACCAGTGGAGTTCTCTCGACGTTCACTCACGGGGGACTTCAGGCGGATGGGACTTCCGCGGCCGGTGGAACCTATGGCTCCATGTTTTCTGATGTTGACGGGAACATTCAGGTGACATCCAACGTGGGATACGGTCTCTATCAACTGAATACTGCTAACGGTGCACTTACCCGGATTGGTGACGCGCCCGCAACTAATTCGAACGACGCGACTGGAACGAGAACGAGTGCCCTCCCATCAGCTTTGCCATACCTTTTTCTCGACATCGACGGATCGACCGGAGCGGCGACTAATCAAGACGTCTTTCAAGTCTATGATCCAGATGGACCACCTGTGGCGATCGCGGATTCTGATTTGCGGATTGCTGATCTGGATGGAGACACGATTTCATCTGCTAAGATCGTGCTGAAGAACTCATTTGGAGGGGATGTGCTGGCTGTTGGTGGGGCCCTGCCCGCCGGAATTGTTGCGACAAGTTCCAGCGAAGGGGGGCTGCGTGTCCTGACTCTCACCGGGGACGCCAGTCAGGCTGACTATGAAGCCGCTATCCTGTCCCTGACCTTTTCAAACGCAGCTCCTGGTTCAACTCCAACCGATCCGAGGGAGATCTCGATCACTCTCACAGATGTTGAGGGGGTTGAGGGAAATACAGCAAAGGCGTTTATCTTTATCGGAAGCGGCAGTTCCACGATTTCTCCGCGCGATGTCCAGACCGCGGATCAAGCGTATGGAGATCAAATGGTGGTTGACGAAGATGATGTCGATGCGGTAACCGGGGGGGCGACATTCAATCTGATTGACAATGACAGCGACAACCCGATGGCCATCACCTCGGTGACTCAGCCACCAGTCAACCAGGGTTCAGTCATCAACCATGGTAATGGCACTGTCACTTTTCGACCGGGAGATGATTTCCAGTATCTCAGCGTCGGAGAAACCGCGGTTACCTCTTTCACCTATACATCGGACACCGGGCAGACGGAGACCGTCACCGTCACGGTGCACGGGGCTGACGATCCGGTTGAAGCGCTTCCTGACAGCGAGGTCGTTGACGCTGACGAGACAGTGACTATCGATGTCCTCGCCAATGACAGCGACGTCGACACTAACGACCAGCCTCTCACCTTGACAGCGGTGACCCAACCGGCAGCGGGACAGGTCGCCATCGTGGGAAACCAAGCCGTCTTTGACCCGCAGGGGGATTTCGATTCTCTCGGCGACGGGGAAACCGCCACCGTCACATTCATCTACACGGTGACGAATGCAGACGGTGTCGATGAAAATGAGCTTGTCACCGTGACTGTTAACGGGGTGAATCGTGCCCCTGATGCCGAAGATGACTTGGTCAACGTGTTTGAAGACACTTCCATTTCTATCGATGTCACGGGCAACGATTCGGATCCTGATGGCGATTCGTTGACGGTGATCAATGCGGGAACGGCAGCGAACGGGACCGTCGCGATCGATCCGGGAACTGGTAACTTGGTCTATACCCCTGATCCCGGCTACACGGGTGATGATTCATTCACTTATCTGGTATCGGACGGTGAAGGTGGTGTTGATACGGCGACCGTGAATGTCACGGTTCATCCGACGCCTCCTGACACGACAGGAATCTGGGGAGGGCACTTCGACCTCGACTATGACACCAGTTTAGGGGGCAGTACGGATGGGCATGATCATGCCTACGACGACGATCATGACGTTCTTGGCGTGGACTATTTCAATGCTCTCGGTGGTACTTTTCAGGGCGTGAATGATGAATTGGCCGGTGGGCAGCGTTTCAAGATCATTTTAGCCAATGGAGATCTGTCTCCGGCGGCAAGAATCTCGATTAACCAGGCCTACGATGCCACGGATGCCTCGACTTATACGGAGGTGACTGCTTATGACGATATTGCCTTGTCAGATCTTACCGTATTCTCATTAGGGGGTGTGTCAGGATCTACCCAGCTGACCAGCCTCAGTATTATGTTTCCGGAAACGGCCATGGCGGGAGCCGGGTTTCTCCCTTCTCAGACGGGGGCCGTCAGGGGGAATACACCGGGAGTGGGCGGCGAATGGCGCAATGGCGCTCTTACCCTTCAGCTTGTGGAAGTAAACGCAGACGGTTCGGATGGCTTCACGACCGATCTTTCTATCAGTTCAGGAGGAGTTCAGGGGGTGGCCGATTCCGGGTTGGCCTACGAATCCACTCTTTTCTGGCATTGGGATGGACCGATTTATGGTGCTGACAGTCCCTATGTTCCGGGAGATCCTTCCTCCGTTGCTGCCTACGTGGAACCGGTGGTGATCGACCTGGATGGTGATGGTGTGGAGTTTCGCAGTGTCAGAAAAGGGATTGAGCTTGATGTGGATGGCGATGGTGTCGCGGAGCGCACCGCGTGGGCGAATGAAGACGATGCCGTACTGGTCTACGACGAGAACGACAATAACGAAGTGGACGGTCGATCGGAATTCGCGTTCGCCGATTACAGCGCGGACCCGAACGCAACTGACCTGGAGGGGCTTCGGCATTTCGACACCAACGAAGACTTGGTCCTGGATGCCAACGACGCCGAATTCGAAGCCTTCAAATTATGGCAGGATCGAGACGGGGACGGCAGCGTCGATGAAGACGAAATGCTGACCCTGACCGAAGCCGGAATTGAAAGTATCGGCCTGATTTCAGACGGCGATGCCTACCTTGCTGAGGGCGGAGATGTCAAGGTGCACGGGGAGGGAACAGTGAAGTTCGCTGACGGCACCGAAGGGCGCCTCGCGGATGCTGAGTTTCGATATGAGGAACTGACCGATGATTCCGAGCTGCAGGTTGTGACCGACAACGGGGACATCATGGACGTCAACGATTCGGACATCACACCGGAGGTCGCTGGTCAAGACTTGCTCGAGGGAGCCGGGGAAGATACTCCAGCAGAGGGTGGCAACGGGTTTGAATCAGGGGGTGCCATGCCCGCGAGTTCGGGTGATGACGACGCCGCGGCAGCAGATGCTGCCATGTCATAGGTGCCCCTTTTGTTTTCTAATAATTATTGAAAATAAACTAAATTTTATTAAGTTATTCTCATGCCCAAGAAGCTCATTTATTCTGTCACGACCGGCCGCAGCGGCACCGTGTTCCTGACTGAGTTGTTCAAACAGAATCTACCGTCAGATGGCGCACGGATTTTTCATGAGCGAACGGGTTTCCCGAATTTTGGCGTGCACACTCCGGATGCGTCTCACCTGACGACATTCAACTCCGTCGGCAACGCCCCGAACGTTCAGCATTTCTTTCGAAACAAGCTCGAGGATGATTGGAAGCACCGCAGCCAGGTTCATGTGGAGCCCTCTCACTTTCTCTGCAAGGCTGGCCTGGTGGAGAACCTGCCGGTGATTTCCGACAAGTCGAGCGTGCATCTGGTCGCATTGAAGCGCGACCCTCACAAGATCGCGTGGAGTTTTGTGAATCGTTTCGACTTCTTCAATTCGGGTTTCACCTGGTTGTTCAGTCTCGATCCGCGCTACCCGAATGTGATTGTTCCATCGGAGCCCTATATCAAGTATTCCATGGTCGGGGCTGCCATCTGGTACGTGACTGAAATGTTTGCGCGAATCGCCTACTATCGAAGTCTGGTCAAGGCTGAGATGCCGCGGGTGAGGTGGCACGAAGTGAACCTCGAAGACATCATTACACCACAGGGGGCGACTCAGCTGCTCCAGGGACTGGGCTTTGATATCAACCAGGTCAGCATTCCCCCTAAACAGAACGAGACCACGACCTCATTCTTTACTAAGAAACAGCGCCAAGAGGCCCACAGTATCTTCCAGAGGCTCTGGCGTGATCCCGAGATGCTGGGAACCTCGTTCTACCGATCGGGGCAGAGGCTGGGCGGCGAATTCAAGCTTGAGAAGCCCCGGCGCGCCGGATCCTCGGTGGTGGGCTACTCCGTATCCCGTGCCGGGAGATAAGCTCCATGGCCGCGCTAAGGTCAGGATCAGGTAAGCGTGTTTCTGCGCGATCGGATCGATTTGCCGAGGCGCTGAAGCTGCAGAACCAAGGCAGGTTACATCGTGCGGCAGCCGCCTACTGGGAGCTGGGAAGAACCTCACCGGGCGACCCCGCTATTTTTAATAATCTGGGCAACTGCCTGCGAGCACTGGGTGAATTTGAGAAAGCCATTCGCTGCTTTGATCATGCTCTCGAACTCGAGCCGGGTCGCGCTACGAGTCGCCTCAATCGGTCGCTTGCTTTGCTCTCACTGAATCGTTATCACGAAGCCTGGGCGGGTTATGAAGCCCGCCTCGAGGTGATCGATTTTCGCAGGGAACTGCTCGAACATCCTGAGTCGAAGTGGCAGGGAGAAAACTTGAATGACGGGGAAGCACTATACCTGTTCGGAAACCAAGGCCTTGGCGACGAAATCCAGTGCTTCCGTTTTATCAAGGAAGTGGCGGCCCGAGTAGGAAATGTGATTCTCGAATTGCAGCGCCCTTTGATGAGCCTGGCTGGCCAACTGCCGGAGCACGTCACTGTGATTGAGCGGGGTGATCCGGTTCCGGCATTTCATCGATGGGCGGAATTCTTCAGTCTACCGGGCTTGTTGGGTACAGCGATCGACAGCCTTCCGCAGCCGACGCGGTTCTCTTTCGAGGAAAACGGTGAGGTCAGACATGCCATCCGCAATGTATCGGAGGGCGGGGAGTTGAAAGTCGGGTTGGTCTGGTCGGGCAGTCCGGGTAACAGCCTCAACGGGATTCGGGCCTGCGGCCTGGGCCATTTGCAATCCTTGCTTCGGACCGAAGGCTGTCGTTTCTTCAGTCTCCAGGTGGGTGTGCCCTCGAACGAAATCGAGCAACTCGGGGTGGGGGATCGCCTCACGGATCTGGCTCCTTGTCTGACCGATTTTGCGGCGACCGCGACAGCAATCGATGAGTTGGATCTCGTCATTACGACCGACACTTCAGTGCCTCATCTTGCCGGATCCCAAGGAGCTGAGACATGGTTGCTGCTCCATCGTCCTGCCGACTGGCGTTGGGGGCAGCAAGGGGAGCGCTGCGCCTGGTATCCTTCGCTTCGATTGTTCCGCCAGGAGCGGATGCGGGATTGGGGCCCGTTGGTGGAAGAGGTCAAATCCGCCCTCCAGCAGCGCGTCGCGGGCCACCAACCCTGATAGGACGGAGTTCTCACGAATTTCGGGGTGTTTGGGGCCCAAAAAAAGTCAGGAAGCCGGAAAATCGGCTAAATCCTTGATTATTAATTGATATTTACTATAAATGTCATAAATTTTATATAATGATTCCTGAGTCGGACGACAGCCTCCTCGAAGCGCTCCTCTTTTTCGGCAAACTGCATTCGCGGCCCATCAATGCGGCCGGCGCCGTGCAGGGGCTGCCTGTTGTCGATGGCAAACTGACGCCAGAGCTCTTCCCCCGGGCGGCCAAGCGTTGTGGGTTCGAATCCCGAATCGTGAAGCGATCACTTTCCAGCATTCATGGCGCGACGCTTCCGGTGATCCTTTTCCTCGAAGGCAACGAGGTCGTCGTGCTCACCTCGCTGCCAAAAAAAGGTGATGCCGAGGTGATCGTGCTGAGCAGCGGGGGAGGTGTCCAGAAGATGCCGCGCAAGGAGCTCGAATCACTTTACCTCGGACTCGCGATCTACGTGAAGCCGAGCTACGAATTTGAGCAGCGGGCCGACTTTAACGCCAAGACCGTTACAAAGAACTGGTTCTGGGGAACGCTGTGGCGCTTCCGCGGATTCTACAGCCGCGTCTGTATCGCGACGTTCGTGATTAATTTCCTGGCGCTGTCATCATCCATCTTCGTGATGAATGTGTATGACCGCGTTGTTCCCAACGAAGCGGTCGACACGCTCTATGTGCTCGCTATCGGCGTGGTGGTGGCCTACCTCTTCGAATTCATTCTCAAGTCGCTGCGAACCTATTTCGTCGATCGTGCCGGAAGGCGCATCGACCTGATCCTTGGCAGCGAAATTTTCAGTCGCGTGTTAGGGATGCGTTTGGGAGACCGACCGGCATCGGCGGGATCGCTCGCCAGCCAGGCGCGCTCTTATGATTCACTGCGCGAGTTCTTCACCAGCGCCACGGTAGCGGCGCTGGCGGATCTTCCCTTTGTCCTGGTCTTCGTCGGAGTGATCTATCTCCTCGGAGGCGGATTTGTCGCCGCACCGATCCTGGCCGGTTTGATCCTGGCCCTTCTGGTCGGAGCGATCATGCAGTTGCCGATCAATAAAGCTGTCGCCTCCAGCTACCAGGCTGCCAACCAGCGCCAGGCGCTCTTCGTCGAGGGGATCCAGGCGCTTGAGCGAATCAAGGCGACGCGTTCCGAGTCCGAGATGCAGTCACGCATGGAGGAAACCATCCAGGTATCATCGCAGGCGGAAGTCAAGTCCCGGGGTTATTCGCACCTCGCCATGAACCTGACTGCACTGCTGCAGCACCTCGTTTCGACGGCCATCATCATTGCCGCTTTCTACCAGGTCACGAATGAGGAAATGACGATGGGTGCCATGATTGCCTGCGTGATCCTCGCCGGTCGCGCCATGGGACCGATGGCCCTGGTCGCTTCACTCCTGACCCGACTGCAGCAGTCCCGTCGATCCCTTCTTGGTCTCAACCAGATCATGGATATGCCGGTCGAGCGCGAGGAGCGTGGTGCCGGCTACGTGGCGGTTGAAAACTTCCGTCCCGAAATCAAAGTTGAGAACCTCAAGTTCGGTTACGATCCTGACAGTCCGCCAACCCTGGACAGCCTCAATCTTTCGATCAAGCCCGGTGAACGTGTCGCTATCCTCGGTAAAGTCGGGTCAGGGAAGAGTTCGCTGCTTCGCCTGCTCATGGGATTTGACCGTCCTACCGATGGAGCTATCAGCGCTTCGGGAATCGACCTGAAGCAGATCGACCCCGCCGAGCTTCGCCGCCACATTGGCTACCTCCCGCAGGATCCCTGTCTCCTCTATGGAACCTTGCGTTCCAACCTCAAAGCCGGTTGCGCCTGGGTTGATGATGTTCTGCTCCTCGAGGCGATTGAAGCCGCCGGTCTCGCTGGATTCATTCGTTCACTTCCTCGCGGCATCGATACCCCGGTTGCCGAAGGGGGTCGTTCTCTTTCCGGCGGACAACGCCAGGCGGTTGCGATCGCCCGTGCTTATGTCGAGATGCCCGAGTTGCTGATCATGGATGAGCCGACCAGCGCGATGGACACCGGAAGCGAGAAGCATTTCCTGAACTACCTCGACAAGTATCTGTCCGCCCAATCGGACCGGACCCTGATTATCGCGACGCACAAGCGCTCCGTGCTGTCCGTGGTCGACCGCGTCATCGTGCTCGATGGCGGCAAGGTAGTGGCGGACGGACCGAAGGATGAAGTCGTGGTCGCGTCCGGGACAACTCCGGTCAAGCCGGGCGCGACGGCTTCGATCCATCCCAAGTCCGGCCGGGTGGCAGCTCCGAATACGTCGACTCGACCTGAGCCTGCCCCGAGCGGCGAAGTAAGTTTGCCTTCCTGATTATCTAATGAGTTCCGTTTCTACAACTGCAGATGATTCCCGAATGCCGGTGCGTTCGGATGACATCGAATATGTCAAAAGCGCGCGCGCCGCAGTTCGCGGAGATCGCATGAAGGGAGCCAACGTGCTTCTCTTCACCGTGGTCGGGGTGATCGTGTCCTTTATCTTCTGGGCTTCTATGGCCGAACTGGATGAGGTGACTAAGGGAAACGGAAAAGTGATCCCGTCTTCCTCGATCCAGACGATCCAGAACCTTGAGGGCGGAATCGTGTCCGAGATCCTCGTGACGGAAGGGAGCGAGGTCAAAAAGGGAGAAGTGATTCTCCGAATCGATGACACTTTGAGCGCTTCCAGTTATCGGGAGAACCTCGCCAAAAGTCAGGCGCTTGAGGCCGCCCTCGCGCGATTCGAGGCGGAGGCGAATGGGAAAGAAGACATCGACTTTCCGGATTACCTCTGGGAAAACCGACCTGACCTGGTCAAGCGTGAGCAGGCGCTCTTTGAAAAGCGCACCGAGGAACTCGAGGAGCAGCGGATCGTGCTTCAGCGTAGCTTCATGCTGGCGTCTGACGAGCTGACCATGACGATTCCCCTGGTTCAGAAGGGGATTGTATCGCGGGTCGATCAACTTCGCCTCGAGCGGGAAGTGAATGAGCTCGAGGGCAAGCACCGTGAGCTGGTTCGCGGTGCCCAGCGGGATGCGATGGAGAACTACAATGAGATCAAGGCTCAGGTGGAGGAGCTCAAGGAGGTGCTCCAGGGGCGCGAGGATCGGGTCATGAGAACGCATGTCCGCTCGCCGGTTGCCGGGACGGTGAACAAACTCTACATGAACACGATCGGTGGCGTGGTCCAGGGAGGAGAGCCAATTGTGGATATCGTTCCCAACGACGAGACCCTTCTAATCGAGGCGAAGATTCGTCCATCGGACATTGCCTTCCTCCGACCCGGTCAGGAAGCTACCCTGAAATTTTCGGCCTACGATTTCTCGATCTATGGCGGTCTCAAAGGCGTTGTGGAGCACATCAGTGCCGACACGATCGAAGACGAGGTCGATAAGCAGCATTACTACATCATCAAGGTGAGAAATGCGGTCGGCAAGATGATGAAAGATGGCGATGAGTTGCCCATTATCCCCGGAATGGTTGCCGAGGTCGATGTGCTGACGGGGCAGCGTACCGTCCTCGAATACCTGACCAAGCCGTTCCACCGCATGCGCCTGAATTCGCTGCGGGAGCGTTGATTCGATTTTGCCAAGTGGTCCGGCCGATTTCGCGAATATCAGATTGCTCTTGATTGAGAGGTCGCGAATGTTGTGGGACCTGTGAGCACCCCCAGACAACCCTCCATTGATCAGCACCGCAAGGCCGCCGAAGAGGCGCACCGGTGTGGTGATTTTGCCGCCGCGGTCCGCGAGCAGCAGCGGGCTGTGGCACTCGAGATGGAGGACGGAGGCAGGGCCGTCCGCGCCCGCAAATTGTTGTCGCTCTATCACTTCAGTGCCGGACAGCACCGGGAGTCACTGGACGTTCTCATCCAGTTGCGTGAACTGGCTCCGGATGACATCGAGCTGATGGAAAATACGGGTGTGATTTTGCGCCTGCTTGGCCGACAACCGGAAGCGGTGGAGTTGCTCGAGGCAGTCCAAAAGCGTGAGCCGAAGCGAGTCAATGTGTGCGATGCCCTGGCGCACTGTTACGCCAATCTTCGCGACGACGAAAAGAGTCGTCACTATGGAGCGCTTTCGCTGGAGCAGAAAGACAGCGAGGCGGCCGGGCGCGAACCGATTTGCAAGGTGCCCGACGAAGCACCTCCGGCCTTTGCCTTTGGGGGAAAGAAGAAGCATGTGATTTCGTTCTCTCTCTGGGGCGATGGTCATCGCTATCTCAAGGGCGCCCTGAGGAATGCCCAGGTCGCGTCCGATATCTACCCCGGCTGGGTGGTGCGTTTTTATTGTGATGATAGTGTGCCTCGTATCATCCGCCGGAAATTGATGGATTACGGCTGCGAAGTCGTGATGCGGCCCCGGCCGGAATCTTTCTTCGACGGATTGCTCTGGAGGTTTGAGGTGGTCAATGACCCCGGGGTGGATCGATTCCTAATTCGCGACTGCGACTCCGTCCTCAACGTAAAAGAGCGTGTCGCGGTTGACGAATGGCTGCAATCCGACAAGTGGTTCCATGTGATGCGTGACTTTGCGTCCCACACGGAAGTCATCCTCGCCGGC
>JABSSQ010000261.1 GCA_013213905.1 Verrucomicrobiales bacterium
GATGGCGATCCGGTGGCTTCTATTCAAGCCCTGCTTAAGCAGCGGAAGGGTGGTAGCCTCCTCATGGCTGCGTTGGAGGATGTGCAGATTCATCCTGACGTCCGGGCGCGAGTCACGGACTTCCATCGCACCAGTGGTCAGTTGCCGGGCGCGCTTGCGAAAGTGTTTCAGCCAACGAGCCGTTCTGGTTCGCTCAGTGCGGATCTGTTGAAGGAAGACATCAATCAGCTCACGGCAGATGCCGACAAGTTGGGGGATCCTTACCGCGGAGAAATGATTTATCGCCGCAAGGCGATGGCCTGTGTCGGGTGTCATGCCATCGGTTCCGTGGGTCCTCACATTGGCCCGAATCTCGTAGCGGTGGGTGGGGCAGCGACGACCAACTACATGATTGAATCGATTCTTGAGCCCAATGCGGCCATCGCGGAGCACTACGAGAACCGGCTCTTCACCCTCGAAGATGGATCCGTCCAAATGGGCGTGATCACTTTTCGAAGCGAGGAAGAAGTGATCGTGAGCGACTCGGCTCAGGGCGGAAAGGAAATCAAGATTCCTGCGGCCCGGATCCTGAAGGAGCAGGGAATGCCTTCCCTGATGCCCGCAGGACTGGCTGACCAACTTCAGAGCCGTTCCGAGTTTCTTGATCTCGTGAAGTTCCTTTCGGTGCTCGGCAAACCCGGTGACTTCGCCAACGACGAGAGTCCGGTTCTGCGCAAGTGGCGTGTGCTGGAGGACGGCAAAGGGAAACACATTCCCGGTGACGATGATGCATGGATCCCCGCCTACAGCAAAGTGGATGGAGAGCTTCCCGCCGAAGACCTGAATCTTCCCGGTGCGAAACGCGTCTTTGCCCGCGCCTGGGTCGATGTTCAGGTGCCTGGCAAGGTGGAGCTGATGCTCAATGAGTCCGACGGCGTGCTCCTCTACGTGAACGGGGAGCAGGTGAAAGGCTTCCATTCCGGGGTCGATCTGGAGAAGGGACGCCAGGAGATCACCTTCTCGATCGATCGTCGCCGGTTGAAAGGCGGATTTCGCGCTGAACTGAAAGCGGCTGATGATGAAGTGCGCTTTGCCCCGGAAGGCGGGATCTAAGTGGTGGTCGGTATTCGGTGATCCGTATTCAGTTTGATGAGTAAACAGGGTTGAGTCGATGACTGTACCCGGTTTACTTGTCTAATTAGTGGACTAATAATTGACTTATTTGAGGTGCGGACTAATATGTTGACTTAAAGTTGACTAATCGAATGTCCTACGTGCCTCAATATACGATCTCTGCGCGTCTTCTCTCTTTGGTGGAAGAGATCGCGTCCCTTCGTGAGCGGATTCAGGGGGCTTCGATCGAATTGTCTTGGATTCCTGCTTTGCAGAAGGACACTCGGACTCGAAACGGACACGCATCGACGGCGATCGAGGGAAACCCTCTCACCTTAGAGCAGGTCCGGGCTTTGGAGGAAGGAAGGGAGTTAGTGGCTTCTGATCAGCGTTCTCAAAGAGAGGTTACCAAATACTTTGCCGGACTGCGTTTTGTGGAGAAAAACGTGACCTTGAAGACGATTCGACACGAGCATCTGTTTGAGCTTCATCGCATTCTTGCAGGCGACGTGATGGATCAGGGAAAGGCCGGAAGCTACCGGACGATGGGGGTTCAAGTGGGCAATCATCTGCCTCCGGCAGCAGAAGATGTTTCCCCATTGATGTTCGAACTGCTGGAATGGTGGAACGACAAGGCCCCCGAGCTGTCTCCGGTTCTTAGCGCGGCGATTCTCCACTACCGCTTTGAGCACATTCACCCTTTTGCGGACGGCAATGGGCGTATGGGCAGGGCGCTGTCGTTGTGGGAACTCTATCGTCGGGGATTTGACTCTCATCACATCTTTTCGGTCGATGAGTATTATTGGGAGGATCGACCAGCCTACTATGCAGCACTGGAGCAAGTGCGACTGGCGGGGGAGGATTTGTCGCAGTGGTTGGAATATTCGGCCGAAGGGTTCCGGCATACCTTGCAACGGGCCTGGCTTCGCGTTCAGCAATTTCAGCAAAAGGGCGCAGAGAAGATTGTGCTGACACCGAAGCAGGAGCGGTTGTTGGGCTTGTTGAGAGATCACGGATCCATGGCGCCTTCAGAAATCTGGGCGGCGCTGGATATCTCAAAGCAGGGTGCCATGAATCTCATCAATCCGCTGCTCAAGGCTGGCTTGATCGAGAAGCTGGGGACCAAGAAGTCGGGTCGGTATGCCTTGGTTAACCCGGGCTGAATCCAGCCGGTCTTCATTGAACAATTCGGCGAGATTTGTTTCCATTTAGGTGAAACACTTCTCTTCTCCAAAACAAGGTTCGGGCAAACCTCAATTCTCCTATGAATTTCACACGTTCTCCTTTGAATCGACGTCACTTCCTCCGCGGAGCGGGTGGAACCATGATGTCGCTGCCTTTTCTTGAGGCGATGACCGGAAAAGCCAGTGCGGCAGAGACCGGCGAGACGCCTGTCCGCATGGTCTGCGTGGGCAACAACTTCGGCTATGTGCCGGATCTGTTCTTCCCCACGGAAACGGGCACGGACTACGTCCTGCCGGGGCAGTTGGAAGTGCTGGAGCGTCATCGTGAGGAATTCTCGATTCTGTCTCAGCTCGACCACGGTCAGGAGGGCGTGGGTGGTCATGGCGGGGTGCACGCGTTTCTTTCGGGTATTCTCTCGAAGAATTCGAAGGGTTTTGCCGAAGCCAATATCACCGTCGATCAGAAGGCGGCCGAGCACGTCGGTACGGCGACACGCTACTCCTCGATGCAGATGGGCTGTGGCACCTCGATTGGCAACCGGCTCAGTTGGACGGCCTCAGGTGCAGCGATTCCGCCGGTGGAAGATCCCTCAACTCTGTTCTCGCTGTTGTTTCAGGAGCCCGAAGCCAAGAACCTTGGCCTGCTTAAGGAAGCGCACATTCGTCAGAAGAGCATTCTCGACCTGGTCAAGACCGACGCGGATCGGCTCAAGCGCCAGATCGGTAAAACGGATCAGGAGAAGCTGGATCAGTACTTTACTTCGGTTCGGGACTTGGAGAAGCGACTCACCCAATCACAGGCCTGGCTCGAGAAACCCAAGCCCAAGGTCGACTATGAACTGCCGGCGGAAGCCGACGACTTCGATTTCGTGGAGCGTCTTCCGCTCTACTACGATCTCATCGCTCTGGCTTTGCAGACCGATTCGACCCGGGTCATCACGCTGGAGGTGTCCGGGATCGGCAACAACTCCGGAGGCCTGCCTCTGACGAAGGGCTATCACCAGCTCACCCACCACGGTCGCGTGGCGAGTTACATTGAAGAGCTTTCCATCATTGAGAAGGTGCACACGGCCGCCTTCGCCGATTTTCTTGATACGCTGCGCTCCGTCGAAGAGCCCAACGGCAAGAGCCTGCTCGATAACACGATGACGCTTTTCGGTAGTGGTATGGGCAACGCCAGTTCGCACTCGAACAAGGACCTGCCTCTGATCCTTGCCGGTGGCGGCTTCAAGCACGGTCAGCACATTCGTTTCGAAAAAGACAAGTCACGTGGCACCCAGACGATGGCGTGTAACCTTTACGTATCAATGCTGCAGCGCTTCGGCATGGAGATCGATCAGTTTAATACGTCGACGGGGACGCTCACTGGTTTGGAAGTGGCATGAGCGATGTGGCCTGACAGGGTGACAAGGTGAAGGGGTGACTTGGTGAGATGAAAATAAAGACGCATCGTGATTTGGAGGTCTATTCGAAGGCCTTTGATGCAGCGATGGAGTTGTTCGAGATCTCAAAGAGTTTTCCGAAAGAAGAAACTTACTCACTGACTGATCAGGTGCGCCGTTCCTCTCGAAGCGTTTGTGCCAATTTGGCCGAAGACTGGAGGAAAAGAAGATACGAAGCCGCATTCATTGCCAAGCTCTCTGACTGCGAGGCGGAAGCTGCAGAAACACAAACCTGGATCGAGTTCGCGGTGAAGTGCGAATACATCGACCGCGAAGTCGGAAGCAAACTTTACAAAACTTATGATGAAGTGATCGCGACCTTGGTCGGCATGATCAACCACTCAGACAAATGGATACTCTCAAAATGAAACTCTGCGGAGCCCCTGTCACCTTTTCACCCCTTCACCTTGTCGCCTTGTCATTGGTGGCGGCTGTTGCCGTTTCCGCCGAGGATGCGGCTCCGCTGTCGCCGACGGTTCCCGAATTTGTGGAGAGCTATTGCCTTGAGTGTCATGATGATCTCACCACCAAAGGAGATCGTGACTTTCTGCCGTTTCTCGATGATCCAGGTGGAGTCGATTCCTTTCTCGCTCTGGAGGAGATTCTCGACTCGCTCAACCTGGGTGAAATGCCGCCCGAAAAGGATGGGGTCACTCAGCCGAGTGACGATGAGAAGCGCGCCGTGATCAAAGAGATCACCCGTTACCTCACCGCAGAGGCCGCATCGCTGGCGCCCAACGAAACGGTGCTGCGTCGCCTGACACGTTACGAATACAACAACACGATGCGCGACCTGCTCGGGGTGCATCCGGATGTGTATGATGCCACCACTGCCTTCCCGGTGGACGAAACCAAGCATGGCTTCGCTACGGTGGGAGAAACTCAGGTGTTGTCCGAATACCAGATGGGTCTCTACCTGGAGTCAGCTCGCAACTATCTTGATCAGGCCCTGGTGTTTGGTCAGGAGAAGCCTGAAGTGAAGCGCCTCGAAATCAAGCCGACGGAGTTTTCTTCGGGGCCGGTTTACCGCGGTGCGGTCGCTTACCGTGCTCTCGCCGAGGACGCCAGTTACGTGGACTTTGGTCATGGCGCTCCCGATGATCGCCGCCCCAATGTGCCAAAGAGCATGCAGGGCAGAGGTGTTTCGGCAGCCGGCACTTACCGCATCACGATTAAGGCGGAGGCCAAGGGGCGTCTCGATCACGGCTACGATCCGGAATTGCTCGGAATCGATTTGAAGCAGCCTATCAAGATGGGGGTGTGGTTCGGAGACAGTTATCGGGCCTTGGAGAAATCGACGACTCGCGGCCGCAACATCATTGAGGTGATCGAATTGAAGGACAACGAGGTCGGGACCTACACGATGGAGGCCTGGATACCGAAAGGCGGCGTGCCGTTCATCAACTGGATCAACGGCCCCGGAGCTTCCAAGCGACACGTCCGCGTCATGATTGAAAACTATCATCCGGAATCCACGATCTGGACGCCGGTTCGCGTGGATGAAATGCGGGAGAAAGGCATCGAGGTCACCGACGAGGAGGTGGAAAAGCACAATGCCAGTGTCGTGCCGGCTTCCTATGTCTTTCGAGGTCCGCGGATCCGCTTGTATGACATGGTGATCGAAGGTCCGCTCGACGAAGAATGGCCTCCGGCAAATCACCGCGAGTTGGTGGGAGACACCCTTCAGCCGCACAAGGTCGACATTCCGGCGGCGATGCTGAAACTGGCCAACCGCGCCTACCGCCGTCCCGTCAAGATGGAGGAGATCGCTCACATCGTGAAGTATGTGGAAGACTCCATCGAAGCGGGAGAGAATCACAAGAACGCGATGAAATCGGGTTTCAGTGCGATTCTCTCTTCGCCTCACTTCCTTTACCTGAATGAAGGTAATGCGGATCGTCGTCCCAAGTTGAACGACTACCAGCTGGCCAGTCGCCTATCCTACTTCCTGTGGAGTTCCATGCCGGACGAGGAGTTGATGTCGGTGGCGTCTTCCGGGGAGCTCCGCCGTAAGGGTGTGCTCATGGAGCAAGTTGATCGCATGTTGGCTGATCCGAAAGCTGATGCGCTGGCCAAGAACTTCACCACGGCCTGGCTGCGTCTCGACAAGCTGGGATCCATGCCTCCCGGGACGAAGCAGTTTCCGACCTACCTGGGACGTCGTCTCGAAGATGCCATGAGAACGGAAACCAAGATGCTCTTTTCCCATATTCTCGAAGAGAATCGTCCGGTGACTGAGTTCGTCGACGCGGACTACACCTTTGTGAATGACAGTCTCGGTGAGCATTACGGATTCACTGATGTGGAGGGCGAACACTTCCGCAAAGTCGCGATGCCGGCAGAGATGCGTCGTCATGGAATTATGGGGCACGCCAGTGTGTTGACCGCATCTGCTAACGGAGTGGAGACGTCTCCAGTGGTGCGCGGCATCTGGATGATGGAGAGCGTGCTCGGAACGCCGCCTTCGCCGCCGCCGCCGGATGTGGACCCGATCGAGCCGGACACTCGCGGAACAACGACGATCCGTGAACAGTTGGCCAAGCACCGCGAAGTGGCGGCCTGCAACGACTGCCATGCCAAGATCGATCCCTGGGGGTTTGCCCTGGAGATCTATGATCCCATTGGTGGATTGCGGACGCACTACCCGAAGGATGGGCGTGCGGGACGCGGGCCGGAAATCGATACCTCAGGAGAACTGGTGAATGGCGATAGTTTTGAGGATGAGATTGGCCTCAAGGACATTGTTCTTGAGCGCAAACATCTCGTCGCCCGCAACCTGGCCGAGAAACTTTTGATCTACGGCACCGGACGCGAGCCTGGCTTCCAGGATCATGAGGAAATCGAGCGGATCGCGGGACGCGCGCTAGAGGAAGATAAAGGCCTTCGCGACCTTGTGAACGATGTCGTTTCGAGTCGCATCTTTCACTCCCGTTGATTAGGGTCCTGCCGCCTCGATGATGAAGTCATTTCTGCCGTTTGCCGTACTGCTGTTAGCTTTTCCCGTTTCGTCGGCTGCCGAGAAGCCCCCATCCTCCGCTGAAGCTTCGGAGGGCAGGCCAAACGTCATCCTCGTAATGACGGATGACCAGGGTTACGGCGATTTGTCCTGCCACGGAAACCCGGACTTCGAGACGCCAAACCTGGACCGGCTCTATTCGGAGAGCGTGCGGTTCACTGACTTCCACGTGGATCCAACTTGTGCCCCGACCCGGGCGGCATTGATTACGGGGCGGTATTCGCTGAGCACTGGCGTGTGGCACACCATCGCAGGTCGTTCATTTCTCCACCCTGAGGAAATCACTATGGCGAACGTGCTAAAAGATGACGGCTACTCTACCGGCATGTTTGGCAAGTGGCACCTCGGTGACAACTATCCCTGTCGTCCGCATGACCGCGGATTCGATACCGCGCTCTACCATGGGGGCGGAGGAGTTGGTCAGACGCCGGACCCCTGGGGGAACGACTACTTTGACGATCGCTATTTTCTCAATGGAACGCCCAATCAGACTGAGGGCTATTGCACAGATGCGTTTTTCAACGAGGCGATGAGCTACATGAAGTCGCAGGGCGACGATCCGTTCTTTTGTTATCTCTTGCCGAACGCACCTCACGGGCCGTTCTACGTCGATCCGAAGTATTCGCAGCCCTTTGTGGAGAAAGGTTTCTCTCAGAATCGCGCTAATTTTTACGGCATGTTAGTCAATTTTGACGAGAACATGGGCCGGTTGGAGCAGTTTCTTCAGGACGAGGGATTGCGGGAGAATACGATCTTCATCTTCATGACCGATAACGGCACGGCCGGTCCCTGGTATCCTAAGGAAGGGGAGGACTTTACTGCCGGGCTGCGTGGCATCAAGGGGTCGATCTATGAAGGCGGACATCGCGTGCCGTTCTTCGTGCGATGGCCTGCCGGTGGCATCGGAGGTGGGCAGGATGTCGCTCACCCTGCGGCGCATATCGATGTGCTGCCAACCCTGATGGAGTTGTGTGGTGCTCAGCGTGGTGAAGGGCCTCCATTGCATGGAAGAAGCCTGGCGTCTCTCCTGAAAGATCCGACGGCTTCCTGGGTAGAGCGAAAACTCGTGGTGAACAATCAACGCATCCCGGTGCCGCAGAAATACAAAGACTTCGTTGTGATTGATGGTCACTATCGCCTGGTTGGCAAAGAAGAACTCTATTCGCTCGACTCAGATCGAGGGCAGGAGAGCAACCTGATTGAGCAACTTCCGGAAAAGGGAGCTGAGTTGCTGGAGGCCTACGAAACCTGGTGGGACCAGGTGGCTGTTCGCAATGATACCTTCGTGCCGATCACGGTTGGTGCAAAACAGGAGAATCCCGCGTTCCTATCGGCTCATGACTGGCACGCTGAGAAGATTCCATGGCATCAGGAAGTGGTGGTGGAGGCGCCGCTCTTCAATGGTCCCTGGGAGATTCAGGTTGAGCGAAGTGGCACCTATCGCATTGCTCTAATGGAACGACCGCCAGCAGCGATTTTCCCGATCGATGCGAGCAAGGCGATTCTCGAAGTGGGAGGCCAGACTTTGGAGGCCGAAATTTCCTCGGGTGCCACATCAGTCTCCTTTGAATTGGAGCTTGAGGCCGGGGAAGGTCAGTTGCTTACGACTTTTGTAAACGAATCCGGCGAGGAGCGAGGGGCTTACTACGTGACTGTTTTGTTCGTGGAGGATTAGTTCTGAAGCTCCTGAATGAGGCGGTAGATCGACTTCTTCAGGTCCAGCGAAGAGGCATAGACGACCGCTCGCTCGTTCATAAAAGTGCATCCGTCAGGATTTAGTTGAAGCGGATCGCCGTGAATATCGGTTGCCGGTTGTCCCCATTCTTCCATGAGGCAGGCAGTCGCTGAGAAGTCCCAGACTGAGCCGCCTCCCTTGCTTGCTTTCGGAAATTTGAAATAGATCGAAGGAGCAAACCGGGTGATGAGGCAGGCATTGAGGACGGAGCCTGCCTGGTCGAAGGTCCAGATCCCTTCGAGGCCAAGGTCTTCAGCTAACTGTTCGACCGCCTGTTTTGTTTCTGGGAAGTTGGGCGCCTGCTTCATGCTGCGATCCATGCACCAGACGAGATGCGTTCCGGTGGGTTCCTCGGGACAGCGAATGGGGTGGCTGTCTTGAAACGCGCCGCCGCCGCGGAGGGCGTGGAAGGTGGTGTTGTCGACCGGGTCATGAATCACACCGATCAGTGGCGTGCCGTCGCGAGCTAAGAGTGCAATAGAAACGGAGTAGCCTGGAACTCCTTCTGAAAAAGGCAAGGTGCCGTCGATGGGATCAATGCACCAGAAGGCGTCTTTCTCATGTCGGCTGGAGTTGTCTTCGCTCTCTTCGGTGAGCAGGCCGAGGTCGAACTCTTGGATCGAGTCTGCGAGGGATTCCAGGATGAGGTCCTGGCTTTCATGATCCACCTCAGTGACGATCTGGGAAGCGGGAGTATCGCCCGCATCCTTGGCAATGGCGCCGCTGTGATTGTCGACCCGCGACTGGATGTGAACGCCGGCGCGTTTGGCTGCCTCGACAGCGAGATCGTGGAGGGATTGGAGATCGTTGGAGGAGAGGCTCATGTCAGGTTGGCAACCACTTCACGGGCGAGGCGTTCGCTGTAGGAATTGATTTTCCAGTGCCCGGGGCACCAGCCTTTGAGGAATCGATGAAAGTCGGTCCACGCGACAGGGAAGAGATTCCGCCATTCCGCTTCAACAGCGCCAGCATCGACATCGGAACGACGTCGTGCCAGCGAGTCGCGTAGTGATCTGAAATAGGCGTCGAGCAAATCCGCCTCACGGGATTCGCAACCGGCCTCGTCGAGGCAGCTGCCAATGAAGTAGGCGACATCCTTCATGCCGCAACCGCCGCCGACGTACTGGAAGTCGAGAGCGGCCACTTCGCTGCCGTCTGCGGAGAAACAGAAGTTGGCGAGCTTGGCGTCACCGTGCACCAAGGTTTGGAAGGTGGCGGAATTGAGACGTTGGTCGATTGCTGTTGCGGCACCCTTAAGCGCCTCGTCGTCGAGAGCTTCCAGTTCTTCCGGTCGAGTTTCGAGGTGCCAGTAGGTGCCTGTTTCCCAGAGCTTCTCGGGAGATTCGCCGAGAAAGGTGGCATGAAATTCGGCCAGCCAGTTGAGGCAGTTCTCGATCTGCGAACGGGTCAGGGTCGTGAGACGCGCCGGGTAGCCGGCGGAGTCGAGGTCCTCGAGAACGACGAGCACATCATCGCCGTCACGATCATAGGCGAGGAAGTGTGGAATGCGGCAGCGTTCGTCACAGCGTTGACTCCAATGGCGGTACCAGGCTGTTTCGACCTGATAGGAGAACACCTTTCGCTCGTGAGAAAGGTTGGAGTTCCATCCCCGGGGATGACGGGTTTCGAAGGGCATCGTGACGTGCTTGATCACGACGGTATCGCAATCGCCTCCTTCGAGGGCGACGCGCAGAATCTTGCCGTAGCCGCTCCAGAGTTCCTGAATCATGTCGGTGACTTCCAGGCTCGAAGCGTGGGTCGCTTGAAGGATTGTGTTTTCGAATTGTTCTCCGAGGGAGTGAGGCATAGGGAACTCGTAAAGCTATATGGCGAAAGGAAGTCGCCCAATAGTCTTATTTGAAATTGGCGGATTTCCCAGTGTCTAAATTGTTTATCTGTCTGATTCCCTCAGGAAATTGAGAGAAGATTTGCTCGTCAACTTCGTTGAATCCGACTGACCTAAGCAGGTAGTTTGAAATTTGGTAGGGTTGATTCGGGAACCCTCGTTCGGTTTCGTGACAGTTGTAGCTCAAGATTTGCCATCGACTTGGGTAGAGGAAGGCTTTCTTGCCAGCTTTCGGAGTCACCTCGATGAACTCCTTTACCTCCAGGACTGAAATGAACTCCCCGGAGTTGCGATGTTTGAGTTCAATTCGTTTCGCGAAGACAGGGGATTTGAAGGGCAGCCAGATTCTGTAGATCGCAGTGTCGGGCTCGTTTATGGGCGAGAGGCCGCCATCGAGCTCAAGATACCAACAGAGCTCTCCATCGCTGTCGGCCGTTACCTCGACTGGCTTGAGAAGTCTTTGCAGGGCTGTCTTCCAAACGGGGACGCTTTTTATCTCGGCAAGGTCGGCGTTGTAGATGGCGATATCATCTTCGAATCTCTCTCGGGGTAGAGGGAAGCCGGCGACAAAAAGATACTCAAAGAAGGGTGGGTATTGAGCACAGAGAACTTGACCATTCACCGCTAGCGGAATGGGCTTGGTCGAGATATTGAGATGGTTGACTCCATTGTAGCGATTGTAGTAGCGCCATTGCTGGTTGTCGTAATTGGACCATTCGGACCGGGTGATTTTTTCGCCACTTTTCCAAACTTCATCTGAAAGAAAGCCCTCGGGGCTTTCGAAGAACTTGAATTCAACCTTCGATTTCAGATGCTTGATTCGCAGCGGGTGCCCAATTTCTTCTCTCCAACGAACAAACTCGCGATTCCATTCTCGTTCCCCAGTGTAGTGAACTTGAAAGCTCTCTATTTCAGCAAGATAACCCGGTACCGTTTTCTCGGTGAACCACTGTTCCGGGACCGATTGTGCGTAGAGAGCCTCACTGCATAGAAGTGCGATGACTCCGAAGCTAAAGGGACGAAACCTTCGGTTCATGAGGCTGTTCTAAGTTGGTGTCAGTTGTCGGGGCAAGCGTGAACTTCGTTTTCGGGGTATTCTGTGGTCGCGATTATTTCAATTGTTTCAAGGATTTCGCTCCGGATTGCCGCCGTTGAGGGTTGCTGGGGATGGCGCGATCAAAGACGCTGGAATCACTCGCTCTCTATGAAACGATTTTGCACTTTTCTCGCTTCGTTGTGTGTCGCCTCCGGTTTGATCGCCGCTGACAAGCCGAACGTCATTCTGATCTACACGGATGATCAGGGGTTCGGCGATGCGAGTTGCCTCAATCCAGATTCCAAATTCCAGACACCCAATCTCGACCGACTCGCCAACGAGGGGATCGCGTTCACCAACGGGCACAGTCCGGACACGGTTTGCACTCCCAGTCGCTACGCGTTGCTGACGGGGCGTTACAGCTGGCGCACCACCTTGAAGACAGGCGTCATGGGGGCTGAGGGTGCCTGCCTTATTCCCGATGGGCGCATGACGATTGCGTCCCTGTTGCGGGATCAGGGGTACGACACCGCGATGGTGGGGAAGTGGCATCTGGGAATGGATTTCCCCGGGAAAAATCACGAGGACCGTGACTGGTCCAAACCGGTTCTGGATATGCCGCTCGATAAAGGCTTCGACTATTTCTACGGCATCCCGGCGTCGTTGAATTATGGCGTGCTGGCCTGGTTCGAGGGACGTCATGCGGAGGTACCTCCCACAGTCTTCACGGCGAAGAAGCCCAACGATCGTCACATGGATTATCGCATCATGCCGCCTTATCAGGACTCTCCTGAAGCGACGAAGAAGGTGGTTGGACGAGTCGGCATGGAAGTCGCCCCGGACTTCGTGGATGACCAGTGCCTGACTCGCTTCACCGACAAAGCGATCGAGTGGATGAAGGGGCAGGAAGAGAGCGAGAAGCCGTTCTTTGTTTACCTGCCGTACACCTCACCGCATTACCCCGTGTGTCCGTTGCCGGAGTTCTGGGGGCAGGGCGAAGCGGGCGGTTACGGGGAATTCATGATCGAAACGGATCATCATGTGGGGCGCATCCTCGACTACCTCGCGGAAGCGGGCATCGATGAGAACACCATGATCATTTACTCCAGCGACAACGGGCCGGAGAGATCCTGGAAGCAACGCATCGAAGAGTTTGGGCACGACAGCAGCAGTCTGTATCAAGGCGGCAAGCGCGACATCTACGAAGGCGGGCACCGCGTCCCCTTCTTCGTGCGTTGGCCTGGAGGCATTGTCGAGCCGGGTCGATTTGACGACTCCTTGGTCGGGCAGACGGACATTTTCGCGACGCTTGCCGAGATTGTGGGGGCGAAGCTCCCGGACGATGCGGCGGAAGACAGTCAGAGTTTTGCTGAAATACTGACGAGCTCGAAGCCAAAGCACGAGCGACTGCCCTTGATCAATCACGGTTCCAACGGGCGATTTGCGGTGACGGAAGGGACCTGGAAGCTGGTCATGGCGCATGGCAAAAGCGATCCCGAACTTTACGACCTGGCGACGGACCCGGAGGAGGCAAGCAATGTGATTGCAGATAATCCTGAGATCGCAGAGTCCCTTGAGAAGAAGATTACCGACATCGTCCTCAACGGTCGAACTACCCCGGGCGCTAAGCAGAGCAATGATACTGGTTATTGGAAGGA